>JADYZO010000044.1 GCA_020853135.1 Gammaproteobacteria bacterium | reverse complement strand
TTGATGGCGACGTCGCGCTTGAAGAACGGGTCGTGCGACAGGTACACCGTGCCGGTACTGCCGCGGCCGACCTCGTTGACGATGACGTACTTGCCGATGCGCCCGGGCACCGGCCCGGCGTCCGCGGCCGAGGCTGGCGTCGCGGCTGCGGCGGCGGTCGCGGCATCCGTCAGTACAGGGATTCGCTGAGTTTCCACAGGCTCGACACAACCGCGGCCGCAAATGCGGCCGCCAACGCATCGTCGAGCATAATTCCCAGGCCCCCGGGGATTCTGTGATCCGCCTCGCGGATCGGCCAGGGCTTCCAGATGTCCATCACGCGGAAGGCGATGAAAGCCAGCCCGCACCACAGCGCGGCGCGCGGCACCGCCGCCAGCGTCGCCCACATGGCCACGATTTCATCCAGCACGATGCCCGGATGATCGTGCACCCCGAGCCGGCGCGCGCTCAGCCCGCAGAGCCCCACGCCCAGCACGAAACCCGCGGCGGCCAGCCCGAGGTGCAGCAGCGGCTCGAGCGGCGGCAGCAGCCAGAACAGCATCACCGCAAGCAGCGAACCCCAGGTGCCCGGCGCCCAGGGCAGCAGGCCCGCACCGAGGCCGAAGGGCAGCCAGTGCACGGGGTGGCGCAGCACTTCGCGGGGCAGGGAGCGGTCGGGAGGGAGGGGCATCGCGGTGCTACGCGAAATGCCGGAACGTCCGGTCGCGGAAGCGGAAAGGCTTGTCGTCCATGCTCCAGCGCAGGCCCGCGGCGCGGCGCACGGTGCCGATGCGGGTGACCGGCAATGCCCAGCCGCTGATGGTGCGGGCGAGCTGCGCTTCGCGGCGCACGGGCACGGTGAAGAGCAGCTCGTAGTCATCGCCGCCGCAGAGCGCCAGGTGACGCGCGGCCTCGCGACCCACCGCGCTCACCAGCCGCCGCGACAACGGCAGGCGGCCGGCGTCGAGGTCGGCGCCGCAGCCGCTGGCACTCATGAGCTTGCCGAGATCGTCGTGCAGGCCGTCGGAGACGTCCATCATCGCCGAGGCGATGCCGACGAGCGCCCTGCCCTCGCGCAGCCTCGGCACCGGGTAGAGGAAACGCTGGCGGAGCAGCAGGCTGGCGCCACGCACCCCGAGCTGCAGCCGGCCGGCCACCGCGTCGCCCGGGCGGCCGGTGACCCAGATGCCGTCGCCGGGCCGTGCCGCATCACGCGTCAGGTAACGGCCGCGGCGCACATGACCCTGCACCGTCACCGTGGCTCCCGCCGGCCCGCGCACGGTGTCGCCACCGATGAGCGCCACGTTCCAGGTCCGGGCCAGCGCGAAGAAGCCGGCGGAAAACTCGCGCAGCCAGGCATCGGTGGCGCGCGGCAGGCTCAGCGCCAGCGAGGCCCAGAGCGGCGTGGCGCCCATGGCGGCGAGATCGCTCAGGTTGACGGCGAGGCAGCGGTGGCCGATGGCGCGCGGCGGCGTGCCATGCGGGTAGTGCACGCCTTCGAAGATGGCGTCGGTGGCCGTCACCAGCTCATGGCCGCGTGGCAGCCGCGTCACGGCGGCATCGTCGCCGATGCCGAGGATCACGCCGCGATTGGCCGGCGACCGCCGCGCGAAGTAGCGCCCGATCAGCGTCGCCTCGTCGAGGGCCGGGCGCCGCGCGGCCACGGCTCAGCCGCCGGCGGGCGGGCGCAGCCGGCGAACCATGCCGTCGAGCACCGCGTTGACGTAGCGGAAGCCGTCCTGGGCGCCGAACTCCTTGGCCAGCTCGATGGCTTCATCGATGACCACGCGCTCGGGCACGTCGGCATGCGCGCGCAGCTCGGTCAGGCCGATCCACAGCACGGCCCGCTCCACCGGATCGAGCTGGTTCACCGGCCGGTCGGCGGCCGCGGCGATCAGCTCGTCGAGCGCCGCCCCGGCAGGGATGATCTCCTCCACCAGCAAATTGAAATACGCGGCATCGATGCCGCGGAATTCCTTGCTGACGCTGAACTGGGCGATGAGCTCCGCGGGGCTGTGCCCGGCCAGCTGGTGCTGGTACAGGGCCTGCAGCACGAGGCGGCGCGCGCCGTGGCGACCACGAGCCATGGGGGTCGCCCGCCGCTCAGGGAGCGATCTGCCGCAGCAGGCTCACCATCTCGATGGCGGCCAGCGCAGCATCCGCGCCCTTGTTGCCATGCTTGACGCCGGAACGCTCCACCGCCTGGTCCACGGTGTCGCAGGTCAGCACCCCGAAGCCGATCGGCAGGTCGAACTCCAGGCTGACGCGGCCGAGCCCGGCCGCGCATTCGCCGCAGACGTAATCGAAATGCGGGGTCGCGCCGCGGATCACCGCCCCGAGGGCCACCAGGCCGTCGTACTGGCGGGTGCGCGCCACCTTCTTCGCCGCCAGCGGCAGCTCGTAGGCCCCCGGCACGCGCACCAGGTCGATGGCGGTATCGGGTATGCCGTGGCGCCTGAGGGTGTCCAGGGCGCCGCGCACCAGGTCCTCGACTATGCGGTCGTTGAAGCGGGCCGCGAGGATGCAGAACTTCGCGTCGCGGACGTTGAGCTGGCCTTCGAGTGTGCGCATGGCGACCTTAAAGAACGACGTTGCCGGCCTCAGGCCGGGTCATCCACGTACTCTACTACTTCCAGCCCGAAGCCGGAAATCGCATGCATCTGCTTGGGCGCGCTGAGCACCCGCATGCGCGTGACACCGAGGTCGCGCAGGATCTGCGCACCGGTGCCGAAGGTGCGCAGCACCGCGACACGCTCGCGGCGCGGCTGCTCCGCCGGCTGCGGCTGCGCCAGCGCACGCACGGCCGCCACCAGCTGGCGCGGCGTCTCCGGATAGCGCAGCAGCACCACCACCCCGGCGCCCGCGGCAACGATGCGGCGCATGGCTGCGCGCAGCGGCCAGCCGAGCTGCGGACCCTGCACGCCGATGACGTCGCCGAGCGTGTCCTGCACGTGGACACGCACCAGCGGCACCTGATCAGCGGAAATGTCGCCGTGCACCAGTGCCAGGTGCACGTTGCGGCTGACGTGGTCCTCGTAGCAGTACAGGCGGAACGCGCCCATCTCGGTGTCCACCCGGTGCTCGCCGATGCGCTCCACCGACACCTCGTGCTGCAGCCGGAAGCGGATGAGGTCGGCGATGCTGCCGATGCGCAGCCCATGCTGGCGCGCGAACTCCTCGAGCTGCGGCCGGCGCGCCATGGTGCCGTCCTCGTTGAGGATCTCGACGATCACCGCCGCCGGTTCCAGCCCTGCCAGGCGCGCGAGGTCGCAACCGGCCTCGGTGTGCCCGGCACGGGTCAGCACGCCGCCGGGCTGCGCCATCAGCGGGAAGACATGGCCCGGCTGGCGCAGGTCCTCGGCACGAGCCTCGGGCGCCACCGCGACACGGATGGTGTGCGCACGGTCGTGGGCGGAGATGCCGGTGGTGACGCCCTCCGCCGCCTCGATCGACACGGTGAAGTTGGTGGCCTGCTGCTCGTCGGTGCCGTTGACCATCAGCGGCAGGCGCAGCTGCTGGCAGCGGCTGCGGCTCAGTGTCAGGCAGATCAGCCCGCGGCCGAAGCGGGCCATGTAGTTGATGTCCTCCGGGCGCACCTTGGAGGCAGCCATGATCAGGTCGCCCTCGTTCTCGCGGTCCTCGTCGTCGACGATGATGACCATGCGCCCGTCGCGGATGTCCGCGATGATGTCGCGGATGTCGCTGAAGGCGAAGGAGTTGTCGCGGGCCTGTTCCTGCATGTTCATTTTCCGTCGGCGACCAGGCGTTCGAGGTAGCGGGCGATGAGGTCGACCTCGATGTTGACCGCGGTGCCGGGCCTGTAGTCCTCCATGATAGTGCTCCGCAGGGTGTGAGGCACGAGATTGACGTCGGCCCGGTCGCCGGCAACAGCGTTGACGGTGAGGCTGACGCCATCCACGCAGAGCGAGCCCTTGCGGGCCACGTAGCGGGCCAGCTCCGCCGGCACGCGCAGGCGCATGCGGGTGGAGCGCGCGTCGGGCTCCAGCGCCAGCACCTCGCCGATGCCGTCGACATGGCCGGAGACCAGGTGCCCTCCCAGGGTGTCGGCCAGCACCAGGGCCGGCTCGAGATTGACGCGGCTTCCCGCGGTGAGCCTGCCGAGCGTGGTGAGCGCCAGCGTCTCGCGAGAGACATCGAAGCTGGCGCTGCCGCCGCCGCGCCTGGTCACGGTCAGGCACACGCCGTTGACCGCCACGCTGGCGCCGGGCGCCAGCCGCGACTCGGGCAGGCCGTCGACATCCACGCGGATTTCGCTGTCACCGTCCCGCGGTGTCACGTCGCGCACGGTCCCCACGCATTGCACGATGCCGGTGAACATCAGGATCTCCGGGGCAGGTAGGTCAGTTTCAGGTCGGCGCCGACACGGCGCAGGCCGGCGAACTCGAAGGCATGGCGCTGCGCCATGCCCTCGAGTGGGCGGCTGGCGAACATGCCGAAGGCGTCGCCCCCCAGGACGACCGGTGCCAGGTACACCACCAGCTCGTCGACCAGCCCGGCATCGAGCAAAGCGCCATTGAGGCCGGCCCCCGCCTCCACCAGCACCTCGTTCACCTCCAGTGCCGCGAGCCGCTGCATCACCGCCGCAAGGTCGGGACGCGCGCCGTCCCCGGGGACGGTCTCGATCACGGCACCGGCGACGCGCAAGGCGGCGGCGCGGTCCGGATCCGGCCGGGTGCAGAAGATGCGGCTGGATCCGGGCGGCTGCAGCAGCTTCGCAGCCGCTGGCGTGCGCAGCGTCGAATCGAGCACCACCCTTTCCGGCACGAGCACATCCCCCAGGTCCGCACGGCGCACCGTCAGTGCGGGGTCATCGGCCAGCACCGTGCCCACGCCGGTGAGGATCACCGAACTTCCCGCGCGCAGCCCGTGCGCATCACGCCGGGCCGCTTCGCCGGTGATCCAGCGGCTCTCCCCGCTGGCGAGCGCGGTGCGGCCGTCGAGGCTGGTCGCCAGCTTGACACGCACCCAGGGCCGGCCGCGTTCCATGCGGGAGAAGAAGCCGATGTTCAGCCGCCGCGCCTCCGCCTCCAGCACGCCGCCGAGGACCTCGATGCCTGCCTCGCGGAGCTGCGCCGCCCCCCGCCCCGCGACCCGCGGGTTGGCGTCCCCTGCCGCGTACACCACGCGCCTGACACCGGCGGCGATGAGCGCCGCGGTGCACGGCGGCGTGCGCCCCGGGTGGCAGCAGGGCTCGAGGCTGACGTAGGCGGTGGCGCCACGGGAACGCTCGCCCGCTGCCGCGAGGGCCACTGCCTCGGCGTGGGGCCCGCCGGTGCGCGCATGCCAGCCCTCGCCCACCACCTCGCCGCCGGCCACGATCACGCAGCCGACCCGCGGGTTCGGATGGGCGCTGAAGAGCCCATGCCGCGCCAGCTGCAGGGCGCGGGCCATGAAGGCGAAGTCGCTGGCGCTGGCGTTCATTCCTCGTCCGGCAGCAGCGAAAGCTGGTTGCGGCGCTTCTCGGCGTCGCCCATCTCGCGCAGGCGGTGGATCTCCTCCTGGAAGGCGGTGACGTCCTGGAAGCTGCGGTAGACGGAGGCAAAGCGCACGTAGGCCACCTCGTCCAGACGACGCAATTCCTCCATCACCAGCTCACCCACCTGGCGCGAGGCGATCTCGCGCTCGCCCATGGTCTGCAGGCCGTGGATGATGCGCGCCAGCGCCGCCTCCACCGCCTCCATGCTCACCGGCCGCTTCTCCAGCGCACGGACCATGCCATTGCGCAGCTTCGCCTCGTCGAAGGGCTCGCGGGCGCCATCGCGCTTCACCAGCCGGGGCATCACCAGTTCCGCGGTCTCGAAGGTGGTGAAGCGCTCGCCGCACTGCTGGCACTCGCGGCGGCGGCGGATCTGGCGCCCCTCGCCGGCGAGGCGCGAGTCGATCACCTTGGTTTCCTCGTGGCTGCAGAACGGACAGTGCATGGCCGGCCTCCGTGGCTCAGCGCCGCCACGGCGCACGCCCCGGCTTGCGGCTGCTCACGGCCGCCTCACCGGTAGACCGGAAACTTCCCGCACAGCTCCAGCACCTCGCCCCGCACGCGCGCCACGCGCCTGCCGTCGCCGATGTCATCGAGGATGTCGGCGATCCAGCCGGCCACGGTGGCCACCTCCGCCTCACGGAAACCGCGGGTGGTGATGGCGGGCGTGCCCATGCGCACGCCGCTGGTGACGAAGGGCGAGCGCGGGTCGTTGGGCACCGCGTTCTTGTTCACGGTGATGTTGGCCTGGCCCAGTGCGGCGTCGGCATCCTTGCCGGTGATGTCCTTGTCGATGAGGTCGAGCAGGAACATGTGGTTGTCGGTGCCACCCGAGACGATGCGGAAGCCGCGGCCGGCCAGCGCCGCCGCCAGCTGGCGCGCATTGGCCTTGACCTGCTTCTGGTAGGCGCGGAACTCCGGCTGCATCGCCTCCAGCAGCGCCACGGCCTTGGCCGCCACGACATGCATCAGCGGCCCGCCCTGGATGCCGGGGAACACCAGGGAGTTGAGCTTCTTGTTGATCTCCTCGTTGTCGCGCGCGAGGATCAGCCCGCCGCGCGGACCGCGCAGCGTCTTGTGGGTAGTGGTGGTGGTGACATCGGCGATCGGCACCGGATTGGGGTACTCGCCCGCCGCCACCAGGCCCGCCACGTGGGCCATGTCGACGAAGAACACCGCCCCCACCTCGTCGGCGATCTGCCGGAAACGCTGCCAGTCCACCACCCGCGAATAGGCGGAGAAGCCGGCGAGGATCATCTTCGGGCGATGCTGG
>JADYZO010000043.1 GCA_020853135.1 Gammaproteobacteria bacterium | reverse complement strand
TGTCCGGTCGTCATCAGCGGGCGGTCAACGATAACCGTGTGACGACGACCAAGACGGCGTTGGTAGCGGGGGCAGGATTTGAACCTGCGACCTTCGGGTTATGAGCCCGACGAGCTGCCAGACTGCTCCACCCCGCACCGGTTTGAGCGCGGCATCCTACTCCTCCGGGGATGCATCTGCAACCGCAATGAGCCAGCCGTCAGCCGAGGACCCGGGCGCACAGGTCCAGCAGCCCGGCCGGGAACAGACCCAGCCCCAGCAGCAGCAATGCGTTGGCGCTGAGCAGCACCCGCAGGTCCAGCGCGCCCGCGACGGGCGGGAGGCCGGTCCCTTCGTCGAAGTACATCAGCCAGATGACCCGCAGGTAATAAAAGGCGCCAATCACCGAGAACACCACCCCGACCACAGCCAGCCAGGTCTGGCCCGAATCCACCAGCGCGGAGAGCACCCACCACTTCGCATAAAAACCCGCGAATGGCGGCACGCCGATCATGCTGACCATGACCACGAGCATCATCAGCGCAAACCAGGGCGCGCGGCGGTTCAGCCCCCTGAAGTCATCCAGCTGGTCTGCATCGCTGCTGCCCGCCACCAGGAGCACGACCCCGAATGCCGCCGCCGCCATCAGCACGTAAATCACCGTGTAATAGAGTGCGGACTGCACGCCCTGGCCCTGCCCGGCGATGAAGCCGAGGAGAATGAACCCGACGTGGGCGATGGTGGAATAGGCAAGCATGCGCTTGATGTTGGACTGCACGATGGCGGCCAGGTTGCCAAGGGCCAGCGACAGCACGGCAAACACCGTCAGGATGAGGCGCCAGTCGGCCTCCACCGGGCCCAGCGCATCCACGAGGACACGCAATGCCAGGGCAAATGCCGCCACCTTGGGCGCGGTCGCGACGAACAGGGTCACGCAGGTGGGTGCACCCTCGTAGACATCCGGCAACCACATATGGAATGGCACGGCACCGAACTTGAACGCGATGCCCACCAGCACGAAGCTCAAACCGGCCAGGGCCGCAACCTGGCCGGGAGCGCCCGACTGCAACGTTGCGGCGATGTCGCTGAACAGGATGCTGCCGGTGACCCCGTACAGGATGGAGACGCCGTAGAGGATGCAACCGGATGCAATCGCACCCAGCACAAAATACTTCATGGCCGCTTCCGCCCCCGGTGCCGAGCCCCGCTCGAAGGCCACCATGGCATAGAGGGCAAGCGACAGGGTCTCCAGCCCGAGGTACATCGTCAGGAATCCCGTGGACGAGATCATGACGAAGATACCGAGCAGCGCGAACAGGCCCAGCGCGTAGAACTCGGGCGTCTCCAGCCGGCGTGCGCGCAGGTAGGCCCGCGCATAGACGAAGATGACAGCCGTGAGCGCCAGGACGAACAACTTCAGGAATCGGGACAGGGGATCCTGGACGAAAGCCCCGCCCGGCATGCCGATGACAGCGGACTGGTCGCCAGCGCCGGTCACCCATGCGGCAACCACCAGGCATGCCATGGCGAGCACATACACGAGGTTGCGGTTGTCACTGGCAAACAGGCCGGCAAGGAGCGCAATGCAGATACCCGCCCCAACCACCATTTCCGGCAGGCAGGCGCCCAGGAAGGCCATGACATCGGCGCTCATAGTTTCGACTGCAGGATATGGCTGACGAGGTGGTCCACGGAGGCCGACATGACCTCCACCAGGGGCGCCGGCCAGAGGCCGAGCGCGAGCACGCTGGCCGCCAGCAGCCCCAGCACCAGGAACTCACGGCCATTGATGTCGTGCAGGCCTGCCACGCCGTCGTTCGCCACCGGCCCGAAGACCACCCTCTTGATCATCCACAGGGTATACCCGGCGCTGGTGATCAGCGTGGTCGCAGCCAGCAGCGCATACCAGAAACTGGCCTGGAGACTGGCCAGGATCACGAGGAACTCGCCGACGAAGCCTGATGTACCCGGGAGTCCCACGTTGGCCATCGCGAACAACACCATGAAGGCTGCGAAGTGCGGCATCGTATTGACGACGCCACCGTAGGCGGCAATCTGCCGGGTATGCAACCGGTCATACAGCACACCCATGCAGAAGAACAGGGCGCCTGATACGAAGCCATGGGAGATCATCTGCACCATGCCGCCGGTGATCCCCATGGCGATGCCAGGCATGTCCCCCGTGCGCCCGAGTATCGCCCAGGCCAGGAAGATGCCGAGGGTCACGAAGCCCATGTGCGCAACGGATGAATAGGCGATCAGCTTCTTCATGTCCTGCTGGACCAGCGCCACCAGGCCGATGTAGACGATGGCCACCAGCGACAGCCCGATCACCATCGGGGCCAGCAGGGCCGAGGCATCGGGAACCACCGGGAGGCTGAAGCGCAACAGTCCGTAACCGCCCATCTTGAGGAGGATGGCCGCCAGGATCACCGAACCGCCTGCCGGGGCCTCCACGTGGGCATCGGGCAGCAAGGTGTGCACCGGCCACATCGGCACTATGACCGCAAATGCCACCAGGAATGCCAGGAATATCCAGACCTGCTCGGTCATCGAGAGCGGCAGGGCATGGAAGTCGAGGATGCTGTAGCTGTCGGCCCTGACGTACAGGTAGACCAGCGCGACCAGCATGAAAACCGAGCCGAGGAACGTGTAGAGGAAGAACTTCACGGTGGCGTAGACCCGCCGCTCCCCGCCCCAGACGCCGATGATCACGAACATCGGTATGAGCATGGCCTCCCAGAACACGTAGAACAGCAGCGCATCCAGGGCGGCGAACGTCCCGATCATCAGGCCCTCGAGGATCAGGAAGGTGGCGAAGTACTGGGCCTGGCGCAGCTTCACCGATTCCCAGCTGGCGATGAGCACCAGCGGCGTCAGGAAGGTGGTCAGCAGGATCAGCGGCATCGAAAACCCGTCGACGCCGAGGAAGTACTCCACCCTGAAAGCCGGGATCCAGGCGTGGCGCTCGACGAACTGCATGTGCGCCGTCGTGCGATCGAACTGCGTCCACAGCGGCAGGCTCGCCACGAAGGTCGCGACGGCGGCCAGCAGGGCCAGCCAGCGATAGGCGCGCGCGCCTGCCGCTGCATCCGACCGGCCGCTGGCCAGCACCAGAATTCCTCCTGCGATGGGCAGGGCGATCAGGATACTGAGAAGTCCCACTCGATATGTTCCTGTGGAAACTAGGCGCCCCGGAAGACTATCCAGCCGAGCAACGCGGCGAGGCCGATGATCATGGCGAAGGCGTAGTGGTACAGGTAGCCGGTCTGGCCGCGCCGCACGCGCGCCGCGATCCAGTCCACCGCCTGCGCACTGCCATTCACGACCGCCCCGTCGATCAGGACGACATCGCCGATCCGCCAGAGCAGGCCGCCGACGCCCTGTGCACCACGCATGAGTATCTTCTCGTTGAAATCGTCGAGGTAGTACTTGTTCACCAGAAGGGTGTACACGCCGCCGGCCTTGCGGCGGACCAGATCAGGCAGCGCCGGATTGCGCAGATAGGCGTACCAGGCCACGGCGACGCCGGCGAGCGAGAGCAGTAGCGGCAACCCCGACAGCCCGTGCAGGAGGAATGCGCCGGGGCCATGGAACTCCCGGCCCATCTCGCCCAGCACGTCATGCTCCCCGGTCACCAGGATGGCACCGTCGAAATAGCCGCCGAAGAGGACCGGTCCGATGAGAGGCCAGCCGATCATCACGGAGGGAATGGCCAGGAGTACCAGTGGCAGGGTGATGACCCAGGGCGACTCATGCACGTGGTGGCGCGCCTCCTCGTCCAGCCGCTCCTCCCCGTGGAACACCAGGAAGAACATCCGGAACGAATACAGCGCCGTCACGAACACGCCGATCATCAGGCACACGAATGCGTAGCGGGCACCCGGGATGGTCGCCAGGCCCACCGCCTCGATGATCGCATCCTTGGAAAAGAACCCCGAGAATCCCGGAAAGCCGATCAGCGCCAGGGAACCGGCCAGGCTGGTCCAATAGGTCACGGGCATGTGACGGCGCAGGCCGCCCATCTTGCGGATGTCCTGCTCGTGGTGGAGGGCCACGATGACCGAGCCGGCCGCCAGGAACAGCAGGGCCTTGAAGAAGGCGTGCGTCATGAGGTGGAAGATGCCGGCGGCATAGGCCGAGGCACCCAGGGCAGTGGTCATGTAGCCGAGCTGCGAGAGGGTTGAATACGCCACGACACGCTTGATGTCGTTCTGCACCACGCCGATGAAGCCGGTCAGCAGGGCCGTCGTTGCGCCGATCACCAGAACCACGGTCAGCGCGGTCTGCGACTGCTCGAAAAGCGGCGACATCCGCGCCACCATGAACACTCCGGCGGTGACCATGGTCGCGGCGTGGATGAGCGCGGAGATGGGCGTCGGGCCTTCCATCGAGTCCGGCAGCCAGGCATGCAGCGGCATCTGTGCCGACTTGGCCATGGCCCCGACGAAGAGCGCCAGGCAGGCCACGGTGGCCACCGACCAGGGCATTCCGGAGAAAATCTCGATCTGCCGGCCCTGGAGCGAGGCAGCCTGCGCAAAGACCTGCTGGTAGTCGAGACTGCCCGTGTAGCCAAGGACAACGGCGATCCCGATGATGAACCCGAAATCACCGACGCGGTTCACCATGAACGCCTTGAGGCTGGCGAAGATGGCGGTGGGGCGGGTGTACCAGAACCCGATCAGCAGGTAGGAGACGAGGCCCACGCCCTCCCAGCCGAAGAACAGCTGCATGAAGTTGTTGGCCATCACCAGCATGAGCATGGCGAAGGTGAACAGCGAGATGTAGCTGAAGAAGCGCTGGTAGCCGGGGTCATCGTGCATGTAGCCGATGGTGTAGATGTGCACCATCAGGGACACGAAGGTCACCACGACCATCATCAGCGCGGTCAGGTGGTCGACCAGGAAGCCCACCTGCATCCGCACCCCATCGGTCACCAGCCAGGTATAGACCGTCTCGTTGAACGGCTCGGCGCCGGGTGCCAGCTGGTCACGCAGGACCAGCAGCGACAGCACGCATGATGCCGCCACGCCGGCGATCGTCACCGTGTGGGCGCCCGTCCGCCCGACCAGGCGCCCGCCAAGGCCGGCCACCAGCGAGGCCAGCAGCGGGCACAGGACGATCGCGATACAGAGGGTGCTGTCCATGCTCATCCCTTCAGGACGTCCAGTTCCTGGACATTGATGCTCCGCCGCGTGCGGAACAGCACCACCATGATGGCAAGCCCAATGGCGGATTCGGCCGCAGCCACCGTCAGGATGAAGAACACGAACACCTGCCCGGTCGCATCGCCCATGAAGCGCGACAGCGCAATGAAGTTGAAGTTGACCGCCAGCAGCAGCAGCTCGATGCACATCAGCAGGAGAATGACGTTCTTCCGGTTGATGAATATCCCGGCGACACTGATGGCGAACAGCAGCGCAGACAGGGTCATGTAGTGGGTCAGCGTGATCATGGATCGCGCTCCGCATCCATCTTGACGATTCGCACCCGGTCCTCGCGCCTGACCCTGACCTGTGCCGCGATATCCTGGACCTTCAACCCGGGCCGCTGGCGGTGGGTCAGCATGATGGCGGCCACGATTGCCAGGAGCAGGAGGAAAGCCGCCAGTTCGAACTCGAACACGTGGCTGCCGTAGAGCGCCAGGCCGATTTCGCGGGTGTTGCTGTGCCCGGCGGGCTGACTGGCGAGGGGCTGTGCGATCGGCAGCCCGGACCCCCGCAGCCAGAGCACGCTGAGCAACTCGGCGACGATGACTGCAGCCACCACGGTGCCGGCAGGGGCATACCGGGTGAAGCCCTCGCGGGTGGCTGCCACATCGACATCGAGCATCATGACGACGAACAGGAACAGGACCATGACGGCGCCGACGTACACCAGGACCAGCACGATGGCGAGGAACTCGGCCTCGATCAGCAGCCACAGCACGGCACTGGTCACGAACGACAGCACGAGCCACATCGCGGCGTAGACCGGGTTGCGCGAGACGATGACGCCAAGCGCCGCACTGACCAGCACGAGGGCCAGGACACCGAAAATGAGCAGGGTAATCACAGGATCGCCTTCCACCGTGCCTACCGGTACGGGGCATCCGCCGACCGGTCGGCCGCAATCATGCCCTCGTACTTGTCCCCTATCCCCAGGAGCTTGTCCTTGGTCATGATGTTCTGGCCGGGTTGTTCCATGTGGTACTCGTAGAGCCGCGTCAGGACGACGGCGTCCACCGGACAGGCCTCCTCGCAGAAGCCGCAGTAGATGCACTTGAAGAGGTCGATGTCATACCGCGTCGTGCGGCGCGTGCCATCCTCGGCCACGTCGGACTCGATGGTGATGGCGGCCGCCGGACATACGGTCTGGCAGAGCTTGCAGGCGATGCAGCGCTCCTCCCCGTTCGGATAGCGCCGCAGCGCATGCAGCCCACGGAAGCGCGGCGACTGGGGCGTCCTTTCCTCGGGATACTGGATGGTCACCTTCTTCACGAACAGGTTGCGCAGGGTCACGCGCAGGCCCAGGAGGAGATCCCAGAGCGACAGGGTCTTGATGGCGGAAATCATCGAACTCACCCTCCACTGCTCCACGGGCCGACCTGGGCCACGATCATCACGCCCTCCACCATGATCCATACGAGGGTCACCGGAATGAACACCTTCCAGCCCAGTCTCATGATCTGGTCATACCGGTAGCGCGGAAAGGTCGCCCGCAGCCACAGGAAACAGAAGAGGAAGAAGGCGATCTTGGCGCACAGCCACAGCAGCGATGGCTGGCGCAGGAACCAGAGCGGCGTGCCATCGAGGAACATGAACCACGAACCCGCCAGGAAGGAATGCCAGCCGCCGAAGAACATGACGGCGGTGAGCCCCGCAATCAGGATCATGTTGGCGTACTCGGCCAGGAAGAAGATGGCAAAGGCCACCCCGGAGTATTCCACGTGGAAGCCGGCGACGATCTCCGACTCGCCTTCCGCGACGTCGAATGGCGCCCGGTTGGTCTCGGCGACACCCGAGATGAAGTACACCAGGAACAGCGGGAAGAGCGGCAGCCAGAACCAGCTGAGAAACCCGCCCGATTGCGCCTCGGTGATGACGCCGAGGTTGAGGCTGCCGCCCGCCATGAGCACCCCGACAAGGGCAAAGCCCATGGCGATCTCGTAGGCGACCATCTGGGCCGCCGAACGCATGGCACCCAGGAAGGCGTACTTGGAGTTCGATGCCCAGCCGGCAAGGATGACCCCGTAGATCGACAGCGAGGTCAGCGCCAGGATGTAGAGCAGCCCGGCGTCGATGTCGGCAATGGCATAGCCCGGGAACAGCGGCATCACCGCCCAGGTGGCCAGCGCGGGCACGATCGACAGCAGGGGCGCCACCAGGAACAGGAATCGATTGGCCCGCGAGGGCACCACCACTTCCTTGACGAGCAGCTTGATGACGTCGGCAAACGGCTGGAACCAGCCACGCGGGCCAACCCGGTTCGGCCCGATGCGGTTCTGCATGTAGCCGATCACCTTGCGCTCGATGTAGGTGAGGAAGGCCACGCACAGGATCAGGACGATGACCAGCGGCAGGATCTGCGCCACGATCACGGCGAGGATGCGCAGCGGATCGGGCAGGAAGCCAAGGAAATTGTTCAGCCAGGCAATCATGTGATCAGGCCGTCAGGCGCTCCCCTTCTGGCATGGAGCCGGCCAGGCCGTCCGCGGTCAGTTGCAGCGCATGGGCGCGGCGCAGCAGCGCATCGACCTGGTACATCGGCAGGTCGAGTTCCTGCAGCGACACCTCGCCGGCAGCAGCGATGGCGGAGGCTGGGCGCTGGCGCGCCAGTGCGTCTGGCATCACCTCCCCGGCCAGCTTGCGGACCTCGGCGGCAATCGCAGCCGCCGTCGCCTGGCCGGGCTGCGGCACGCCGAGACGCTCGGCCAGCACGCGCAGCACCTTCCAGCCGGGACGCGCCTCCCCGGGGAGGCGGGCGGCCGCGCTGAAGGACTGCCACTGGCCTGCGCCGTTCACGAAGGTCCCGTCGGTCTCGAAGAAGGTGCCGATGGGCAGGATCACATCCGCCAATGCCGGCAACGACTCCCCGCGGAAAGCGGAGAAGGCCACGACGAACCGGCCGCCGGCAGGCGCGCGCTGCCAGCCTGCGCCGCCGGGGCAATCCAGCCCCGGCTCGATACCGAACAGGATCAGCCCGGCTGGCGGCCGGGCAATGATCTCCGCGGCGTTGGCGCCGGCCCTGGCGCGCGCGCGACCGCCCGCCTCCCGGTGCGGGAGCGCTCCGGCAAGCGCCAGCCCGGCGGCATTGGCGCCTTCCGTGATGTACCCGAGCGTCGAGCCGGTAAGCCTGGCCAGTGCGGCAGCCAGTACGTCGATATCCGCAAACCGCGGGTGGCGAAGTGCGATATTCCCGAGGAGGATGGCCGAGCGGCCGCCCTCGCGCAGGCGGGCCACGGCCTGGCGATGCCGCTCTTCGGGCGCCGGCGCCTTCCCGAGCAGTTCCGCCATGCCTGGCGGTGTCTCCCCGCCCTGCGCGGCTGCGCGCACCAGCGTGGCCAGGTGCAGCCAGAAGTCCGCCGGCGTGCCCTGCAGGGCATCCGCCACCGGAAAGTGCATGGGATAGCGTGCCGGATTGAGGAAGGCCACTCCGGCACCCCGCACCGCCGCCTTGCGCAGGCGATGGGCGAGCAGCGGCACCTCCTTGCGGAGGTTGGCGCCAACCACCAGCACCTGGTCGAGACGCTCCACGTCGGCCACTGGCATGCCGAGCCACGGCACCTCGATTTCCGTGTCCTGGCTGCGGAAGTCGCGCCGACGCAGGCGGTGGTCGATGCTGGCCGAGCCCATTTGGGCCAGCAGCCGCTGGAGCAGGTATCCCTCCTCGACGGTGGCACTGGGCGACAGCAGCGCGGCCAGGTCGCCGCCGGCCCGTCGCAGTCCCGCCGCCGCGGCATCCAGCGCCTCGTCCCATGAGGCCGCACGCCAGTGGCCGTTCTCGCGCAGGAGCGGCTCCGCCAGCCGGTCGGGCGCGTCCAGTCCCTCGTAGCTGAAGCGGTCGCGGTCGGAGGCCCAGGTCTCGTTGATCTCCTCGCAGGCTGCGGGGACCACGCGCTTGACCTTGCCCCCCATGAGGTGGGCGAAGATGTGCGAGCCGAGGCAGTCATGCCCGGCGATCAGGGGGCGCTGCTCCATCTCCCAGGCACGGGCCGAAAACCGGAACGGCTTGCTGTTCAGCGCGCCCACGGGACAGAGATCGATGATGTTGCCGGAGAGCTCGTGGTTGACGCCCTGTTCGATGTAGGTCGAGATCACGACGCGGTCGCCGCGACCCATGGTGCCGAGTTCCTGGAGCCCGCCGACTTCCTGCGTGAAGCGCACGCACCGCGTGCAGTGGATGCAGCGGGTCATGTCCGTGGAGACCAGCGGGCCGATGCTCGTGTCGCGCACCACCCGCTTGGCTTCGCTGAAACGCCCCACGCCACGGCCGAAGCCCATCGCGAGATCCTGCAGCTCGCATTCACCCCCCTGGTCGCAGATGGGGCAGTCGAGCGGGTGGTTGATCAGCAGGAATTCCATCACCGCCCGCTGCGCATCGATGGCCTTGCGTGACTTCGTGTGCACCTTCATGCCGGGCGCCACGGGCGTGGCGCAGGCGGGCATCGGCTTGGGCGCGTTCTCCACCTCGACCAGGCACATGCGGCAATTGGCGGCCACCGAGAGCTTCGGGTGATAGCAGAAGCGCGGCACATAGGCGCCCTCTGCATCGGTCACCTCTATCAGCATCTGGCCGGGGCGCGCCTCGACCTCGACCCCGTTGACCTGGATGGTGCACTTGTCCTGGCTCATGAAACTGTCCTGTCCGGGCCCTCAGGCGGCCTCGGATTGCGCCTCCACGATGGACCGCCCGCCATTGGCGATCATGTACTCGAACTCGTGGCGGAAGTGGCGGATGAAGCTCTGCACGGGCCAGGCCGCGGCATCGCCGAAGGCACAGATGGTGTGGCCCTCGATGTGGTTGGCGACATCCACCAGCAGCTTGAGGTCCTCGGGCTTGCCGCCGCCGGCGATGATCCGCGACAGCATCCGGTGCAGCCAGCCGGTCCCCTCGCGGCAGGGCGTGCACTGGCCGCAGGATTCCGCATGGTAGAACCGGCTGATCCGGCGCAGCAGGGATACCATGCAGGTGGTCTCGTCCATGACGACCACGGCCCCGGTGCCGAGCGCCGAGCCGGCCGCCTTCACGGAGTTGTAGTCCATGGTGCACCCCATCATCACGGCGCCGGGCAGCACCGGCACCGACACGCCGCCGGGGATCACCGCCTTGAGCGCCCGGCCGTCACGCACGCCCCCGGCGAGTTCCAGCAGTTCCCGGAACGGGATGCCCAGCGGCAGCTCGAAATTGCCCGGCCGGTTCACATGCCCGGACACGGAGAAGATCATGGTGCCGCCGGAGTCCTTCGGCCCGAGCGCCGAGAACCACTGGGGCCCCTCACGCAGGATCTTCGGCACCGAGGCGAAGCTCTGCGTGTTGTTGATCGTGGTGGGCATGCCGAACAGGCCCTTGTTGGCCGGGAACGGCGGCTTGAAGCGTGGACGCCCCTGCTTGCCCTCGATGGACTCGAGCAGTGCGGTCTCCTCGCCGCAGATATAGGCGCCCGCACCGATGAAGATGTGCAGGTCGAAGTCGATGCCCGAACCGCGGATGTTCCTGCCGAGCAGCCCGGCCGCATAGGCCTCCTTCAGGGCCGCCTCGAAGCGCGGGATCGGCTCGTCGAGGAACTCACCGCGGATGTAGTTGTAGCCCACGGTGGCATTCATCGCAAAACCACCGATGGCCATGCCCTCGACCACCGCATGCGGGTTGAAGCGCAGGATATCGCGGTCGTGGCAGGTCGCCGGTTCGCTCTCGTCGGAGTTGCAGACCACGTACTTCTGCATGGCCTTGTCCCTTGGCATGAAGCTCCACTTCACGCCTGTGGGAAAACCCGCACCGCCGCGCCCGCGCAGCCCGGAGGCCTTGACCGTGTCGATCACCTGGTCACGCGTCATCCTGCCGGCGAGGATGTCCTCCCAGACCCGATAGCCGCCGATGCTCCGGTAGGTCTCCAGGCTCCAGGGCCGTTCATGGCCCAGGGTCTCCAGGCACATGAGGTTCTGCTGCGAGTGGACCCTGGTCATTCCAGTGCGTCCAGTATCTCGTCAGCCCGCGCGGGGGTGACGTTCTCGTAGTACCTGTGGTCCACCATGATCATCGGCGCACCCGTGCACGCGGCCAGGCACTCCTCCTCCTTCTTGAGGAATATCCTGCCGTCCGGCGTGCTCTCCCCGATGCGGATCCCCAGGCGCTTCTCGACATGGGCCAGAAGCTGCTCGCCACCACAGAGCATGCACGAGATGTTCGTGCACACCGAGACGCTGTGCCGGCCGACGGGTCTGGTCTCGAACATGGAATAGAACGAGGCCACCTCGAAGACCTGGATCGACGGAATGTCGAGATAGGCCGCCACCGCCTCCATCAGTTCGCTGGTCAGGTGGCCGCCGTTCTCGTGCTGCACGGCATGCAGGGCACCGATGACCGCCGAACGCTGGCGTCCGGCGGGGAACTTGCTGACCCAGTGGTCGATTTCCTCGCGCACGTGGGCGGAAAGCAGCGCGATCCTGTCACTGGCCTGCATGGCGCTCCTACCGGTCGATTTCGCCGAAAACGATGTCCTGGGTGCCGATGACGGCCACGACATCGGGAAGCATGTGGCCGCGCACCATCTCGTCCATGGCCGCGAGGTGCGGAAAGCCCGGCGCCCGGACCTTCACCCTGAAGGGCTTGTTGGTACCGTCGGCAACCAGGTAAACGCCGAACTCCCCCTTGGGGTGCTCGACGGCCGCATAGGCCTCGCCGGCCGGGACCGTGTAACCCTCCGTGAACAGCTTGAAGTGGTGGATCAGCGACTCCATGTCACCCTTCATCTGTTCACGGGAAGGCGGCACCAGCTTGTGGTCGTCCACCGTCACGGGGCCCGGGTTGGCGCGCAGCCAGTTCACGCACTGGCGGATGATGCGGTTGGACTGGCGCAACTCCTCCATCCGCACGAGGTAACGGTCGTAGCAGTCGCCGTTGACGCCCACCGGGATGTCGAAGTCGAGATCCGCATAGACCTCGTAGGGCTGCTTCTTGCGCAGGTCCCAGGCGATGCCCGAGCCGCGCAGCATGGGCCCGGTGAAGCCCAGTTGCATGGCCCGCTCCGGGGTCACTACGCCGATGTTCACGGTACGCTGCTTCCAGATGCGGTTGTCGGTCAGCAGCGTTTCATAGTCATCGATGCAGGCCGGGAAGCGTTCCGTGAAGTCCTCGATGAAATCGAGCAGGCTGCCCCCGCGGTTATCGTTCAGCCGCCTGAGCCCGGCGCCTGAGCGCCACTTCGATTCCTGGTACTTCGGCATCACATCCGGCAGGTCACGGTAAACGCCGCCCGGACGGTAGTAGGTTGCGTGCATGCGCGTGCCGGACACCGCCTCGTAGCAGTCCATCAGGTCCTCACGCTCGCGGAAGCAGTAGAGGAAGACCGTCATGGCGCCGATGTCCAGCCCGTGGCAGCCGAGCCACAGCAGGTGGTTCAGGATCCGCGTGATCTCGTCGAACATGACGCGGATGTACTGGGCCCGCGGCGGAGGCTTCACGCCCAGCAGCTTCTCGATGGCGAGGACGTAGCCGTGCTCGTTGCACATCATGGACACGTAGTCGAGGCGGTCCATGTAGCCGATGCTCTGGCTGTACGGCTTGGACTCGGCGAGCTTCTCGGTGCCCCGGTGCAGGAGGCCGATGTGCGGGTCGGCTTTCTGGATCACCTCGCCGTCCATTTCCAGGACCAGCCGCAGCACACCGTGGGCTGCCGGGTGCTGCGGGCCGAAGTTGAGGGTGAACTGCTGGAACTCAGCCATTGGCGGGCTTGTCCCTGAGATCGGTCTCGTAGCGATTGTCGTCGCGGGCGATGCGCGGCACCAAGACCCGCGGCTCGATGCTCACCGGCTGGTAGACGACGCGTCCCCGGTCAGGGTCGTAGCGGACTTCCACGTTGCCGCTGGTGGGAAAGTCCTTGCGGAAGGGATGCCCGATGAAGCCGTAGTCCGTCAGCAGGCGGCGCAGGTCCGGATGACCCTCGAACAGGATGCCGAACAGATCGAAGGCCTCACGTTCGTACCAGTCAGCCGCGCGCCAGATCTCGATGACCGAGGGCACGACCGGCGGGTTGCCGGCACCGGTGAACACGCGCAGCCGCAGCCGCTGGTTGCCGCTGATCGACAACAGGTGGTAAACCACGGCAAACCGCCGGGCATCGAAGGACGCCTCCGGGTCGGTAACGATCACCTCCGGCATGGCCGCACGGCTGAACCCCCGGCTGGTTGCCGTCGAGGTGTTCCACTCCGCCTGGCCATGGCCCAGGTAATCGACGCCGCAGAGGTCGATCAGCATCTCGAAGCGCAGCCCCTCCTCGTCACGCAGTGCCTGCGCCACCTCCAGAAGCCGCTCCTTGTCGACCTCGCAGGTCAGCTCGCCGGTCTGCGCGGGCACGATGCGCAATTGTCCGCCGAACCTCGCTGCGATACGCGCGGCCAGTGCCTGTGTCCGCGGGGTCATCGGCTGGCCTGGCGCAGGAAGGTGCTGGTGCGGCGGATCTTGTTCTGCAGCTGCAGGATGCCGTAGAGCAGGGCTTCCGCCGTGGGCGGACAGCCGGGCACGTACACATCGACGGGAACGATCCGGTCACAGCCGCGCACGACCGAATAGGAGTAGTGGTAGTAGCCGCCGCCGTTGGCGCAGGAACCCATGGAGATCACCCACTTCGGATCCGGCATCTGGTCGTAGACCTTGCGCAGCGCGGGGGCCATCTTGTTGGTCAGCGTCCCTGCAACGATCATCACGTCGGACTGCCGCGGGCTCGGGCGGAAGATGACGCCAAAGCGGTCGAGATCGTAGCGGGCGGCCCCGGCGTGCATCATCTCCACGGCACAGCAGGCCAGGCCGAAGGTCATCGGCCACAACGAACCGGTCCGGGCCCAGTTCACCAGGTCGTCCACCTTGGCCACCACGAACCCGCGCTGCTGGAGCAGCTTCGGGGGACTCTCGCTCAATCCCACTCCAGCGCCCCCTTCTTCCACTCGTAGATGAACCCGACCACCAGCACGCCGAGGAACACGCCCATCGCCACCAGGCCGGCGAGTCCCAGCGCATCCACCGAGACGGCCCAGGGAAACAGGAAGGCAATCTCGAGGTCGAACACGATGAACAGGATCGCCACGAGGTAGTAGCGCACGTCGAACCGCGTACGCGTGTCCTCGAAGGCCTCGAATCCGCACTCGTACGCGGAGAGCTTCTCGGCATCCTTCTGTCCGCGCCCGAACAGGAAGCCGAGACCGAGGAGTATCAGGCCGATGGCAGTGGCGATCCCCAGGAAAACGAGAACTGGCAGATAATTCTGCAGCAAGCTGTACCTCACACATTCATCGCCGAATAACCCGCCGCACCCATGCGGGACCCGGCCTCTGCCCTGACTGAATGGTGCCGATGGTGAGACTCGAACTCACACGGCTTGCGCCACCGCCCCCTCAAGACGGCGTGTCTACCAATTCCACCACATCGGCATTCTGTCAGATCAGGGCGCCGTCCCGCCGTCCGGCGCCGGGGCATTGCCGCCGGGCAGCGGCTGGCTGTCCTGCGGCGGGTTCCCGGCACCGGGCGCGGGGGCCACCGTCACGGCATCCGGCGCCGGCCCGATTACGCTCTTTGCCACGGGCCGCTCCGCACCGAGATACGCCAGCCCGAGGCTGGTCGCGAAAAAGATGGTTGCCAGCACCGCGGTGGAACGGGACAGGAAGTTGGCCGATCCCTTGGCCCCGAACACGGTCGCCGAGGCGCCTGCCCCAAAGGCGGCCCCGGCCTCGGCGCCCTTCCCGCGCTGCACCAGCACCAGCCCGATGATCATGACGCCCACGATCACTTGCAGCACCAACAACAGGGTATGAATGGTCGTCATGTCACCGTTCCCGCGGCTGCGTTGCAGATCGTGAGGAAGTCACCGGCCTCCAGCGAGGCGCCACCGATCAGGCCGCCATCGATGTCCGGCATGCCAAAGAGCGCCTGCGCGTTGGTGCCCTTGACGCTGCCGCCGTACAGGATGCGAAGTCCGCCCGCCATTCTAGCAGACCGCATCGAGGCGGCGTGCCGGATGAAGGCATGGACATCCTGGGCCTGCTCCGGAGAAGCCGTGCGGCCGGTGCCGATCGCCCAGACCGGCTCGTAGGCCACCACGCCGCGCGCGAATTCCTCGATGCTGACGGCGGCAAACACCGCATCGAGCTGGCGCTGGACCACTGCGTGGGTCGTCCCGGCCTCCCGCTCCTGCAGCGTCTCGCCAACGCAGAGGACCGGTACCAGGCCGGCGGCGACGACCGCCTTGAATTTGCGGGCCACCAGCTCATCGGACTCGCCGTACAGGGTGCGGCGCTCGGAGTGGCCGATGATGGCGTGGCTGCAGCCGACCTCCCGCAGCATGCCTGCCGACACCTCGCCGGTATAGGCACCCTGGTTCTCGGCGGAGACGTCCTGGGCACCCAGCAGCACGGGACTTCCCTCGAGGGCGGCGTGGGCCTCCGCGAGATAGACGAACGGCGGGCAGACCATCACGTCGACGGCCCAACCGGGATCCAGCCCAGTCCGGAGCGCAGCAAGCAGGCGGGCGTTGCCGTCCCGGCTGCCGTGGAGCTTCCAGTTTCCCGCAACGAGGGGCCGCCTCATGGATATCCCATCAAGATGTAGCCGGCGCGCCAGGAACCGGGGCGCCTTCGACGGGCGCGAAGGTTAGCCGCCCCTTACCGTGAAATCAATGGCGGCAAACCACAGCCCCGGGATCAGGCAGCCTCGGCGGCCACCGCCCGCGCAATCTGCTCGGCCAGGTGGCGGACCTCGCCTTCGTCCTCGCCTTCCACCATGACACGCACCACGGGCTCGGTACCCGACGGACGCAGCACCACCCGTCCGCGCCGCCCCAGGTGGCGCTCGACCGCTTCCACCGCCGAGCGCACCGGCAGGCTGGAATCGACATCCACCCGCCGGGCCATGCGCACATTGATGAGGACCTGCGGAAACCGGACCATGCCGCCGACCAGGTCGGCGAGGTTGCGGCCGGAGTCCTTCATGACGGCCAGCACCTGCAGGGCCGTGACCAGGCCGTCACCGGTCGTGGTCTTGTCCAGGCAGAGGATGTGCCCGGAGGCTTCCCCACCGAGCTGGCCACCCGTCTCACGCAGGAGTTCCAGCACGTAGCGGTCGCCCACCCGGGCCCGGCAAAAGCCCGCCCCAAGCTCACCCAGCGCCAGCTCGAGGCCGAGGTTGCTCATCAACGTGCCGACCACGGGTCCCTCCAGGAGCCCGCGGCGGCCGCGGTCGGCGGCCAGCACGTAGAGGATCTGGTCACCATCGACCAGGTTGCCGAGATGATCGACCATGAGGACCCGGTCGCCATCCCCGTCGAAGGCAATGCCGATGTCGGCCCCGACGCCCTTGACCATTAGGGTCAGCAGGTCCGGGTGCGTTGAACCGCAGCCATCGTTGATGTTGCGCCCGTTGGGCGAGCACCCGATCGGGATGATCTCCGCGCCCAGCTCCGCCAGCGTCCGCGGCGCGACCTTGTAGCCGGCGCCATGCGCGCAATCGACGACCACCTTCAGTCCATCGAGGCGCAGACCGCCGGATACCGTGCTGATGCAGAAACGCTGGTACTGCTCGATGGCCGATTCCAGGCGCTTGGCGCGCCCCAGCGCACCAGACTCACGGGTGATCGCCGGTTCACCGAGACGTGCCTCGATGGCCGCCTCGATACTGTCGGACAGCTTGCCGCCCTTGCGGTCGAAAAACTTGATGCCGTTGTCGAAATAAGGATTGTGCGATGCGCTGATGACCACGCCCAGGTCGGCCTGCGAGGCCTGGGTCATGTAGGCAATGCCCGGCGTCGGCAGGGGACCAAGCAGCGCCACGTCCATGCCCGCCGCGACGAAGCCAGCCTCCAGCGCGGACTCGAACATGTACCCCGACACGCGCGTGTCCTTGCCGATCACGACGCGCCCGCCCCCGGGCGCAAGCACCCGGGCGGCGGCACTGGCCAGGCGCAGCGCGAACTCGGCGGTCAGCGGATGCTCGCCGACCCGCCCCCGTATGCCGTCGGTACCAAAGAATTGCCTGCTCACTGGCCACCACTCCCCTTCACTGCCCTGATCACACGCAATGCCTCCACCGTGGGACCGACGTCGTGCACACGGATGACCGCGGCTCCCTGCAGCGCCGCGTACACCGCCAGCGCCACGCTGCCGTGCAGACGGTCGTCCACCGGCCTGCCGGTGAGGGCCCCGATCATGGCCTTGCGCGACAACCCCACGAGCAGTGGCAGGCCAAGGCCGGCCAGCGCCGGCAGCGCCCGCAACAGGCACAGATTATGCGACAGGTCCTTCCCGAAGCCGAAGCCGGGGTCGATCAACAGCCGGTTGCGCGGCATGCCGGCAGCTTCGCATGCAGCCACCCGGGCAAGGAGGAACCCCGTCACCTCGGTCACGACGTCGTCGTAGGCAGGTGCGGCCTGCATGGTCGCCGGCTCCCCCTGCATGTGCATGAGGCAGACGGGGACGCCAAGTCCGCTGGCCGTCTCGATGGCAGCGGCGCAGCGCAAGGCCCGCACGTCATTGATCATGCCCGCACCGGCCGCCACGGCCGCCCGCATCACCGCCGGCTTGCTGGTGTCGATCGACAGCAGGCTGGGCACCCGGGTCGCGAGGGCCTCGATCACCGGAACCACCCTGGCGATCTCTTCGGCCTCATCCACCGCCGGCGCCCCTGGCCGCGTGGACTCCCCGCCGATGTCGATGATGTCAGCCCCGGCCGCCGCCATGGCCTGTGCCTGGGCGACGGCCGCATCGGGCCGCAGGTAGCGCCCCCCATCGGAGAACGAGTCGGGCGTGATGTTGAGCACGCCCATGACCAGCGGCTGTCCGCCAGCCGCCGGGGGAAACACACCTGTCACGAACAGTCCCGATGGCCGATCCGCAGGCCGATTCCCGGCACGCCCGGCCCGCGGCCCGCCATGCCGGCTGGATCAGTGCTGCTTGGCCGGCTCCCCAATCCCGGGATCGTCCTTGCTGGGACCCGCCGATGGACTGGACGGCGTCGGCGCGGACCCGGGGCTGTCCCAGCCATCGGGCGGACGCGGCTCGCGGCCAGCCATGATGTCCTTCAACTGCGGCTCGTCGATGGTCTCGTACTTGATCAGCGCGCCCGCCATCGCATGCAGCTTGTCCATGTTCTCGCGCAGGATCGATTCCGCGCGCACGTAGTTGCTGTCGATGATCTTGCGGACTTCCTCGTCGATCGCATGGATGGTGACATCCGACACCTGCTTGTGCTGGGTCACGGAGCGGCCGAGGAACACCTCGCCGTCCTCCTCGGTGTAGGTCAGTGGCCCCAGCCTTTCGGAGAGGCCCCACTTGGTCACCATGTTGCGGGCGATCTCCGTGGCGCGCTCGATGTCGTTGGCCGCACCGGTGGTCACCGCCTCGCGGCCAAAGACGATCTCCTCGGCCACACGCCCGCCGAACAGGCTGGAGATCTGGCTGTTCAGGCGCCGCTTGCTCAGGCTGTAGCGGTCCTCCTCCGGGAGGAACATCGTGACACCCAGCGCCCGACCCCGCGGGATGATGGACACCTTGTACACCGGGTCGTGGTCCGGGACCGAGAGGCCGACGATCGCGTGGCCCGCCTCGTGGTAGGCGGTGAGCTTCTTCTCCTCCTCGCTCATGACCATGGAGCGGCGCTCGGCGCCCATCATGATCTTGTCCTTGGCCTTCTCGAACTCGTCCATCGTCACCGTGCGGCGGTTGGCCCGCGCGGCGAACAGCGCCGCCTCGTTGACCAGGTTGGCGAGATCGGCACCGGAGAAGCCCGGCGTGCCGCGCGCGATGATCGAAGGCCGCACGTCATCGGCCACGGGCACCTTGCGCATGTGCACGCGCAGGATCTGCTCGCGGCCGCGCACGTCGGGCAGCGGCACGACGACCTGGCGGTCAAACCGGCCCGGCCGCAGCAGCGCGGGATCGAGCACGTCGGGCCGGTTGGTGGCGGCGATGACGATGACGCCCTCGTTGCCCTCGAAGCCGTCCATCTCCACGAGCAGCTGGTTCAGCGTCTGCTCGCGCTCGTCATGCCCGCCGCCGAGGCCGGCGCCCCGGTGGCGGCCGACCGCGTCGATCTCATCGATGAAGATGATGCACGGCGCATGCTTCTTGGCCTGCTCGAACATGTCGCGCACCCGCGAGGCGCCCACGCCGACGAACATCTCGACAAAATCCGAGCCCGAGATGGTGAAGAACGGCACCTTGGCCTCGCCGGCGATGGCCTTGGCGAGCAGTGTCTTGCCCGTGCCGGGCGAACCCACCATGAGCACGCCGCGCGGGATCTTGCCGCCGAGACGCTGGAACTTGGCCGGATCGCGCAGGAAATCGACGATCTCGCCGACCTCCTCCTTCGCCTCCTCGACACCCGCCACGTCGTTGAATGTGACGTTGACCTGGTCCTCGCCGAGCAGCCGTGCCCGGCTCTTGCCGAAGGACATCGCTCCGCGGCCGCCCCCGCCACCCTGCATCTGCCGCATGAAGTAGACCCACACGCCGATCAGCAGCAGCACCGGGAAGGAGTTGATGAACAGGCTGACCAGGATGTTCTGGCCCTTCGGGGCCGTCGCGCTGATCTGCACCTTGCCCTTCTTGAGTTCGCCGATGAGCGCGGTATTGTCGGTCTCGGGGCTGTAGGTCACGAAGCCCTCGCCGGTGACCCGCTGGCCACGGATGGTATCGCCACCCTCGAACAACACCCGTTCGACCTGGCCGGTGTGGACCCAGTCGAGGAACGTCGAGTACTCCACTGCCGCCGGCTGCCGCCCGCCGGTGCCGAAACTCTGAAACACCGTCAACAGCACGATGGCGATGACGATCCAGAGGATGATGTTCTTTGCCAGGTCGTTCACTGAAAAACCTTCAGCCGCGTGAGCGACTTATATGAACCTTTCCGGTTAGACGCTACTACAAACGAGGGTTCCCCGCCACCAAGTACATCTCACGACTCTCCGCCCGGGACGAGGCGGGTTTGCGGATGCGCACCACCCCGAACCGCTGCCTCGCGCCGGCCACCAGGGCCTCGAATCCCTCGCCCTGGAACACCTTGGCGAGCACCGTGCCCCCGGGCTTCAGGAACCGCAGACCCTCGGCCAGCACGGCCTCCACCAGTTCCATGGCCCGCGGCTGGTCCACGCTCCGGTTACCACTGATATTGGGGGCCATGTCGGAAATCACCAGGTCCGCCTGCTGGCCGCCCAGGGCAGCCAGGATGCGGTCCTGGACGCCCGGCTCGGTGAAATCACCCCGGATGAATTCAACCCCCGCCAGGGGCTCCATCGGCAGGAGGTCCACCGCCACCACGCGACCCGCCGTCCCCACCCGCTGCACGGCGACTTGCGACCATCCCCCGGGTGCCGCCCCCAGATCGAGCACCACCGCGCCACGCTGCAGCAGGCGCTCCCGGTCATCGATTTCCATGAGCTTGAATGCCGCCCGCGAGCGCCAGCCGGCCGCCCGCGCCTGCCGGACATACGGGTCACGGGCCTGCCGTTGCTTCCACCTGCCGCTGGAGGACTTCCTGCTCACTGCGCTGAATGCCGCCGTCCTGGCACCGGGTACAATGTGCGCCGATGCAACTCACCGAATCCCAGAAGCGCCACCTGCGGGGGCTGGCGCATCACCTCAACCCTTGTGTCCACATCGGCACCGCCGGGCTCTCGCCCGCGGTGATGACCGAACTCGATGGCGCACTGGCCCACCATGAACTGCTCAAGGTCAGGGTGCGCGCCGCCGACCGGGAAACGCGCGATGCGCTGATCACGGAACTGGCCAGCCGGAGCGGCTCGACCCTCGTGACCCGCATTGGCAACGTCGCCGTCCTGTACCGTCCGGACGCACGCGGCCCGCGCCTGGCCCTGCCCTGAGCGGGCCCGGAGCCTAGAGGTACTCGACCTTCAGGATCTCGTAGCTGCGCTCCCCGCCCGGGGCGGCGACCACCGCCACATCGCCCTCGTTGCGCCCGATCAGCGCGCGGGCGATGGGTGCCGTGATGGAAATGAAGCCGGAGGCGATGTCCGCCTCGTCCTCGCCGACGATCCGGTAGGTCACTTCCCTGCCGTCAGACTCGTCAGCCAGCCTGACCGTGGCCCCGAACACCACCCGCCCGGTGTTCGTGAGCCTGGTCACGTCGATGATCTCGCAGTTCGCCAGGCGCGACTCGATCTCCAGGATGCGCCCTTCGATGAAGCCCTGCTCCTCCTTCGCGGCCTGGTATTCGGCATTTTCCTTCAGGTCACCATGGCCGCGCGCCTCGGCAATGGCCTGGATGATGCGCGGCCGCTCCGTGCCCTTGAGGCGGCGCAGTTCTTCGCGCAGCAGCCCGGCGCCCCGTGCCGTGATGGGCATCTTCCTCACTGCACCAGCTCCCTGTGTAGGTCCTGGAGACGATTCACCTCGCCATTGTCCAGGTGATCCAGCGCCAGGGTGGTCGCCACCGCGGCGGCCAGCGTCGTGTAGTAGGTCACCCGCTGGCGCACGGCCGCCGAGCGGATCGAATGGGACTCGCGGATCGCCTGCCTGCCTTCCGTGGTGTTGACGATCAGGGACAGCTCATCGTTCTTGATCATGTCCACGACGTGCGGCCGGCCCTCGCGCACCTTGTTCACCCGCCGGCAGGCCACCCCGCCCGCCGCGAGCGCCACCGCGGTGCCGTTGGTCGCGACGATGTCGAATCCGCGCTCCAGCAGAATCCGGCCAAGCTTCACCACCCCGGGCTTGTCGCGCTCGCGCACCGACAGGAAGGCCACGCCGCGCCGGGGCAGCGTGACGCCGGATGCGAGCTGGGCCTTCGCATACGCCTCGGCAAACGAGCGGCCGGTCCCCATCACTTCGCCGGTCGACTTCATCTCCGGCCCGAGGATGGGATCGGCGTCGGGGAACTTGGCAAACGGAAACACGGATTCCTTCACCGAGTAATACGGCGGCACGCGGGTGCTCGTGATGCCCTGCTCGGCCAGGCTCTGCCCAACCATCACGCGCGCGGCAATCTTGGCCAGCGGCAGGCCGATGGCCTTCGACACGAAGGGCACGGTGCGCGAGGCGCGCGGGTTGACCTCGAGCACATAGATGATGCCGTTCTGGATGGCGAACTGCGTGTTCATCAGGCCGATGACGCCGAGCGACTGGGCCATGGCCGCAACCTGGCGGGAAAGCTCGTCCTGCGTTTCCTGCGTCAGCGTCGCCGGCGGCAACGAGCAGCTGGAATCACCCGAGTGGATGCCCGCCTGCTCGATGTGTTCCATGATGCCGCCGATGAAGACGTCGTTGCCGTCGCAGATGCAGTCGACATCGACCTCGATCGCCAGGTCGAGGAAACGGTCCAGCAGCACCGGGCTGTCGTGGGAAACGGCCACGGCCTTGCGCATGTAGGCGCGCAGGTCGTCCTCGCCGTGGACGATCTCCATGGCGCGACCGCCCAGCACGTAGGATGGACGCACCACCAGCGGGAACCCCACCTCCTGGGCAAGGCGCACGGCATCGTCCTCGTTGCTGGCGGTGCAGTTCGGCGGCTGCTTCAGGTTCAGGCGCCTGAGCAGCTGCTGGAAGCGCTCGCGGTCCTCGGCGACATCGATGGAATCGGGCGAGGTGCCGATGATGGGTGCACCTGCCGCCTCCAGGCTCTTGGCGAGCTTGAGCGGCGTCTGGCCGCCATACTGGACGATGACGCCGGCCGGCTTCTCGATGTCGATGATCTCCATGACGTCCTCGAACGTCAGGGACTCGAAGTACAGCCGGTCGGAGATGTCGAAGTCCGTGGAGACCGTCTCGGGGTTGCAGTTGACCATGATGGTCTCGAAGCCGGATTCCTTCAGGGCCAGCGCGGCGTGGACGCAGCAGTAATCGAACTCGATGCCCTGGCCGATGCGGTTCGGGCCGCCGCCGAGGATCATGATCTTGCGCCGGTCGCCGGGCTCGGCCTCGCACTCCTCCTCATAGGTCGAGTAGAGGTAGGCGGTCGAAGTGGCGAATTCGGCGGCACAGGTGTCGACGCGCTTGTACACCGGCCGGATGCCGGCCTTGTGGCGGTTCTGCCGGACGACGCTTTCCTTCGTGCCGATCAGCCGGGCCAGGCGGCTGTCGGAGAAGCCCTTGCGCTTGAGCCTGCGCAGGCGCTCGGCCTTGAGCGCACCCGGGCCGTCGCGGCGGACCCCGGCCTCGCAGGCCACCAGGTCCCCGATCTGCGCCAGGAACCAGGGATCGATGCGGCTCAGCTCACCGATCTCGGCAAGCCCCAGGCCATGGCGGAAGGCATCCGCCACGTAGAGCAGGCGGTCCGGCCCGGGCATGCGCAACTCGTGGCGGAGCTGGTCCATCTGCTCCTCGGAGGGATCCTGCGGCAGGCGCTCCACCAGGCCATCGATCCCGGTTTCCATGCCCCGCAGGGCCTTCTGCACGGACTCCTGGAACGTGCGCCCGATGGCCATCACCTCGCCCACCGACTTCATCTGGGTCGTCAGGCGCGTATCCGCCCCGGGAAACTTCTCGAAGGTGAAGCGCGGGATCTTCGTCACCACGTAGTCGATGGTGGGCTCGAAGGATGCCGGCGTCGCCCCGCCGGTGATCTCGTTGCGCAGTTCGTCGAGCGTGTAGCCCACGGCCAGCTTGGCCGCAACGCGCGCGATCGGAAAGCCCGTGGCCTTGGAGGCGAGCGCCGAGGAGCGCGAGACACGCGGATTCATCTCGATGACCAGCACCCGGCCATCGGCCGGACTGACTGCAAACTGGACGTTGGACCCGCCGGTGTCGACGCCGATGCGCCGCAGGACTGCGATGGAGGCATCACGCAGCCGCTGGTACTCCTTGTCCGTAAGCGTCTGCGCGGGTGCCACGGTGATCGAGTCGCCGGTGTGCACCCCCATCGGGTCGAGATTTTCGATCGAGCAGATGATGATGCAGTTGTCATTGCGATCCCGCACCACCTCCATCTCGAATTCCTTCCAGCCGAGCACGGACTCCTCGAGGAGTACCTCGCTGGTGGGTGATGCCTCGAGCCCGCGGCCGACGATCTCCTCGAATTCGTCGCGGTTGTAGGCGATGCCGCCACCGCTGCCGCCGAGCGTGAACGAGGGCCGGATGACGATCGGGAAGCCGATGTCAGGCTGGATCCGCAGGGCGTCCTCCATGGTGTGGGCCACCATGGCGCGGGGCACCTCGAGGCCGATTTCCTGCATGGCGTCGCGGAACAGCTCGCGGTCCTCGGCGGTGTCGATCGCCTCCCGGGAGGCGCCGATCAGCTCGACGCCGAATTTCGCCAGCACGCCCTCGCGCTCCAGGTCGAGCGCGCAGTTCAGCGCCGTCTGCCCGCCCATGGTGGGCAGCAGCACATCGGGTTTCTCGCGCTCGATGATGCGGGCCACGGTCTTCCAGTTCACCGGCTCGATATACACGGCATCGGCGAAGTCCGGGTCGGTCATGATCGTGGCAGGGTTGGAATTCACGAGGATGACCCGGTAGCCCTCCTCCTTGAGGGCCTGGCAGGCCTGCGTGCCCGAGTAGTCGAACTCACAGGCCTGGCCGATCACGATCGGGCCGGCGCCGATGATCAGCACGCTCTTGATGTCGGTACGCTTGGGCATGGCCGGAAGGCTCAGCTGCGCAGGCCGGCGGCACGCCCGCCGTGACCGGCAGTGGCCTGCGAATTCCGGCGCATCGTCCCGGTGAAGCGCGCAAACAGCTGCGTCACATCATGCGGCCCCGGGCCGGCCTCTGGATGACCCTGGAAACTGAAGGCAGGACAATCGGTTCTCTCCATTCCCTGAAGTGAACCATCAAACAGGCTCCGGTGCGTCTGGCGCAGGTTGGCCGGCAGGCTCGTGGCATCGACCGCGAAACCGTGGTTCTGGCTGGTGATCAGGACCCGCCCCGAATCCATGTCGAGCACCGGGTGATTGGCGCCATGATGGCCGAACTTCATCTTCCCGGTCCGGGCTCCGCTGGCCAGCGCCAGGAACTGGTGGCCCAGGCATATGCCAAACACCGGCACGCCACTCGCCAGGAGCTTGCCGACGGCCTCGATGGCGTAGGTGCAGGGCCCGGGATCACCCGGCCCGTTGGACAGGAACACCCCGTCGGGCTCCATGGCCAGCACGTCCTCCGCGCGGGTCTGGGCCGGAACCACGGTCACCCGGCAGCCGGCATCGACCAGCAGCCGCAGGATGGTGCGCTTGATGCCGAAATCATAGGCGACAACCAGAAACGGCGCGGGTCCCTTGCGCGGCATGGCGGCGCTGGTGGGCCAGTTGCTGCCCAGGTTCCACTGGTAGGTCTCCCGCGTAGTGACCACGCGTGCCAGATCCATGCCTTCCAGCCCCGGGAAGCGCCGCGCGTGCTCCACCGCGGTATCGACGGCCACCTCCCCCGTCATGATGCATCCTGACATCGCGCCCTTTTCCCTCAGCAGGCGTGTCAGCCGGCGGGTATCGATGTCCGCAATCGCCACCACATTGGCCCGCCGCAGCATCTCGCCCAGCGGCAGCTCGGAGCGGAAACTGCTCTCCAGCGCCGGCAGGTCCCGGATGACCAGCCCGGCCGCATAGATGCGGTCGCTCTCGTGGTCGTCGGAATTGGTGCCCGTATTGCCGATGTGCGGATAGGTCAGGGTGACGATCTGCCGGCAATAGGACGGGTCGGTGAGGATCTCCTGGTAGCCCGTCATCGACGTGTTGAATACCACTTCACCGATGGTGCGCCCCGGTGCACCGACGGAGATGCCCCGGAAGAGACTCCCGTCTTCCAGCGCCAGTACGGCGGGCTCGCTCACGGCTGGATCCTCGTCTTTTTCCGACCCACAGATACGTTCAGCGGGAGGCAACCGCGATGGATTCCTCCCGCCGGGGACATTCTTGTCATGGAACCGGCGTCATTCTAAACGAGCGCCCGGCGCGACACCATCCGCACGCCGGGAACTCCCGGGCGCACTGCATCAGGTCCGCGTGGCGGGCAAGCCGAGGACATCTCCCATGTCGTACAGGCGTGGCGGCTTGCCGGCCACCCAGCGCGCGGCGCGCACGGCGCCCCGCGCAAACGTGGCGCGATCCAGCGCACGGTGCTCCAGGCGCAACACCTCTTCGTCGAGGGCAAACAGGACCTCGTGGTCCCCGACGATCCGGCCGGCCCGCACCGAGGAAAAGCCGATGCTGCCGGGCCGGCGCGGCACGCGCGTGGCAAAGCGGTCATGGACGGCGAGGTCCTCGAGCCGGTGCCCCAGTTCCCCGGCCACGGCCTCGCCAAGCTGCAGCGCCGTGCCCGATGGAGCATCCACCTTGTCGCGGTGGTGTGCCTCGAGGATCTCGATGTCGGCCTCGCGCCCGAGCAGGCGTGTGGCGACCCGCGCCAGTTCGGTGAGCACCAGCACCCCGACGCTCATGTTGCGCCCGTAGACGACGGGGATGGCGCGACTCGCCTGCTCGAGCAGCCGCTGCTGCTCCGCGCCCAACCCCGTGGTGCCCATGACCAGGGCACAGCGGGCCTGCACGCAGGCATCGAGGTTGGCGCCGGTAGCCGCCACCGTCGTGAAATCGATGACCACGTCTGCCCCGGCAACGGCCTGTGCTGCGGCAGCCGTCACGGCAACACCCAGCGCACCGGCCCCCGCGATGCTGCCCGCATCCTGCCCAAGCCGGGGGTGGCCGGGTTCGGCGGCCGCCCCGCTCAGCGTCATGTCAGCACTGGCGGCGATCAACCGGGTGATCGCCATGCCCATGCGCCCGGTGGCGCCCAGAACCGCTACTTTCAAGTCAGGCCCTCCTCGTCCCTGCCGCAGGCGCATCTTCTCAGGATCCGAGCTGCTCGAAAAACTTCCGTACGCCATCCTTCCAGTTGCGGGTCCGCGGCCGGTGGCGGTCGCCGTCGGCCATGAGCAGGTCGTTGAACGTCTTCAGGTGCTTTTTCTGCTCGGCGGTGAGGTTTACCGGCACCTCCACGTCGATGCGGCAGTACAGGTCTCCCACGCCACCGCCGCGCACCGGGCGCACCCCCTTGCCCTTGAGTCGCAGGACCTTGCCGGGCTGGGTCTCGGCTGGCACCTTGAGCGTGACCTCGCCCTCGAGCGTCGGGATCCCGACATTGCCGCCGAGCGTGGCCGTCGCGAAGCTGACCGGCACGATGCATGAGAGGTCGGCCCCGCGACGTTCGAATATCGGGTGTGGCCGTACGCGGATCTCCACATACAGGTCGCCGGGTGGCCCGCCGTTCTGGCCCGCCTCACCCTCCCCGGTCAGGCGTATCCGGTCGCCCTCGTCGACCCCGGCCGGCACCTTGACCGCCAGGGTCTTGCTCTGCTGGATGCGGCCCCGGCCCTGGCAGGACGGGCAGGGCTTCTCCACCACCTGGCCGCTGCCCTGGCAGGCCGGGCAGGTCTGCTGGATCGAGAAAAAGCCCTGGCTGATGCGGACCTGGCCGCTGCCGCTGCAGCGCCGGCACGGGATGGTCTTGGTGCCGGCTGCCGCACCCGAGCCGTGGCAGGGCTCGCAGGCGACCACGGTCGGGATGGTGATGTTGACCGTTGCGCCAAACACGGCCTGCTCCAGGTCGAGCGCAAGCTCATAGCGCAGGTCCGCCCCGCGGAACACGCCCGAGCGGCTGCCGCGCCGGCCACCGCCGAAAATGTCACCGAAGACGTCCCCGAAGATGTCGCCGAAGGCATCCCCGGCACCAAAGCCGCCCGGCCTTCCGGCCCCGGCTGCGGCGGCGTCCACGCCGGCGTGCCCATGCTGGTCGTAGACCGCGCGCCTGGCTGGATCCGTGAGGACCTCGTAGGCCTCCTTCGCCTCCTTGAAATTGGCCTCCGCCTGCTTGTCGCCAGGGTTGCGGTCAGGGTGATGCTTCATCGCCAGCCGGCGGTAGGCCTTTTTCAGCTCTTCCGCCGAGGCGCCGCGCTCCACCCCGAGCACTTCGTAGTAATCCCGCTTGCTCATCACCGATACCACATGCGATCAGCGGGCGCCCCCGATCCCGGAGGCGCCCGCATGGTCCTTGCCTGGCCCGCAAACCAGCCCGGGGCTCCCGCGCCCCATTGGCGGGTCAGGGCTTGCCCTTGTCGCCCTTGACCTCTTCGAACTCTGCGTCCATCACGCCGGAATCACCGCTCCCGGGACCAGCCGCGCCATCGGCCTGCGGGCCCTCACGGGCCTGGTCATTGGCCGCCTGGGCAATCGCACCAGCCGCTGCAGCCAGTGCCGCAGCCTTGGTCTCGATGACATCGCGGTTGTCGCCCTTCAGCGCCTCGCGCAGGTCCGCCAGCGCCGCCTCGATCGCGGCCCGCTCGCTGCCGGCCACCTTGTCGCCGAGATCCGCCAGCGCCTTCTCCGTCGTGTGGGCCAGGCCGTCGGCCTTGTTGCGCGACTCCACCAGTTCACGGAAGCGGCGGTCGTCCTCGGCGTGCGCCTCGGCATCGCCGACCATGCGCTTGATCTCGTCCTCCGACAGGCCACTGGAGGCCTTGATCACGATCTTCTGCTCGCGCCCGGTCGCCTTGTCGCGCGCCGACACGTTGAGGATGCCGTTGGCGTCGATGTCGAAGGCCACCTCGACCTGGGGCATGCCCCGGGGTGCCGGCGGGATGTCGGTGAGGTCGAAGCGGCCCAGCGACTTGTTGTCACCCGCCCGCTGGCGCTCGCCTTGCAGCACGTGGATCGTCACCGCCGTCTGGTTGTCGTCGGCCGTGGAGAACACCTGGGCCGCCTTGGTCGGGATGGTGGTGTTCTTGTCGATCAGCTTGGTCATGACGCCGCCCAGCGTCTCGATGCCGAGCGACAGCGGCGTCACGTCGAGCAGCAGGACGTCCTTCACCTCGCCCGACAGCACGCCGCCCTGGATCGCGGCGCCCACGGCCACCGCCTCGTCCGGGTTGACGTCCTTGCGCGGCTCGCGGCCGAAGAAGGCCTTCACGACCTCCTGCACCTTCGGCATGCGCGTCTGGCCACCGACCAGGATGACATCGCCGATGTCGCCCACCTTCAGGCGGGCGTCGGCCAAGGCCACCTTGCACGGCTCGATGGTGCGGTTGACCAGTTCCTCCACCAGCGACTCCAGCTTGGCCCGGGTCATCTTGATGTTGAGGTGCTTGGGCCCGCTGGCATCGGCCGTGATGTACGGCAGGTTGACGTCGGTCTGCTGCTGCGAGGACAGCTCGATCTTGGCCTTCTCGGCAGCCTCCTTGAGGCGCTGCATGGCGAGCGGATCCTTGCGGATGTCGATGCCGCTCTCCTTCTGGAACTCCGCGGCCAGGTAGCCGATGATCCGCGCATCGAAATCCTCGCCGCCAAGGAAGGTGTCGCCGTTCGTCGCCAGCACCTCGAACTGGTGCTCGCCGTCGATCTCGGCGATCTCGATGATGGAAATGTCGAAGGTGCCGCCGCCGAGGTCGTAAACGGCGATCTTGCGGTCCCCGCGCTGCTTGTCCAGGCCGTAGGCCAGCGCCGCGGCGGTGGGCTCGTTGATGATGCGCTTGACCTCCAGGCCGGCAATGCGGCCCGCGTCCTTGGTGGCCTGGCGCTGGGAATCGTTGAAATAGGCGGGCACCGTGATGACCGCCTCGGTCACCGGCTCGCCGAGGTAGTCCTCGGCGGTCTTCTTCATCTTCATCAGCACGCGGGCGGAGATCTCCGGCGGGGCCATCTTCCGGCCGCCGGCATCCACCCAGGCGTCCCCGTTCTCGGCGCGCACGATGCGGTACGGCACCATCGACATGTCGCGCTTGACCACGTCCTCGTCGAAGCGCCGCCCGATGAGCCGCTTGACCGCAAACAGCGTGTTGGCCGGGTTGGTCACCGCCTGGCGCTTGGCGGCCTGGCCCACCAGCACCTCCTCATCCCTGGTGAAGGCGACGGTGGACGGCGTCGTGCGGTCCCCCTCGCTGTTCTCGATGACCTTGGGGGTCTTGCCCTCCATGATCGCCACGCACGAGTTGGTCGTGCCCAGGTCAATGCCAATCACTCTGCCCATGATGTTCTCCGCAACCGATCAGAATTCAGTATGGTCCCGATGTGGGGGGATATCCGCCGCTTTTCAAGCGCCATCGCCGCCCTGCGTCCCGGCATCCGGGCCGGAATCGGGAGCGGCCCCGGCCACGATGACACGTGCCGGACGCAGGAGCCGGCCATGGAGCTGGTAGCCCTTCTGCACCACGGCGAGGACGGCGCCGGCTTCGGCATCCGGCGCCGGCTGGACGCTGAGGGCCTCGTGCAGCTGGGGATCGAACTTCTGGCCCGCGGGCTCCACGGCCGTGACGCCAAACTTCTCCAGGGCCCCGCTGAGCAGGCGCAGGATCGCCTTCTTGCCATCGAGGAGTGACTCGGCGGAGGCACCGCCCGCCCCGGCCTCCAGCCCCATCTCCAGGCTGTCGATCACCGCCAGCAGCTCGGTGGCCAGCCGCTCGACGCCGAGCCGGCGCGCCTGCTCGACGTCGCGGGCCGCACGCTTGCGGACGTTGTCGAGTTCTGCCGCCGTGCGCAGGTACCTGCCCCAGTTCTCCTGCGCGGTCGCCTCGGCCTGCGCCAGGGCCTCCCGCAGCTGTGCCGCATCGCCCGCCTCGGGCGGGGCAGCGGGTGCCGAATGCTCATCTGTCATGCCTGTCTCCGTGCAGCCAAACCGCCTGCCCGGCCCGTCGCGGACGGGCAGCAGGCAGCCAGCGGGCGATATGGGGGCTACTGGTTGGGATTCAAGGCCGCCCCGAGCAGCCGGGCGGTGATGTCCACGATGGGGATGACCCGCTCGTAGGCCATGCGGGTCGGGCCGATGACGCCCAGCACCCCGACGATCTGGTCGTGGACCCGGTAGGGAGCGGTGACGAGGCTGCAATCATCGAGGATCCTGTAGCCGGATTCCTCGCCGATGAAGATCTGCACGCCATCGGCGGCGATGCTGCGATCGAGCAGGTTCAGGATCTCCCGCTGGGCACCAAAGGCCTCGAACAGCTGCCGCAGCTTCTCCACGTCGGAGAGCTCGTCGAACTCCATCAGGCGGGTTTCGCCACTCAGGACGAACTCCGAACGCTCGCCACCAAGGTCGAGTGCGCGCTCGGCGACCGCGATGGCATCCACCATCAGCTGGTTCATGCTCTCGCGCATGGCCTGGAGCTCCTCCAGCACCCGCCGCCGCACCTCGCGGATGTCCTGCCCGATGAACTTCTCGTTGAGGTAATTGGCCGCCCGGCGCAGCTCGCTTTCGCTGTAGCCGCGCTCCATGTGCAGGACGCGGTTCTGCACCTCCTGGTCGTTGATGACCAGGATGGCCAGCACCCGGTTGTTCGACAGCGGCAGGAATTCCAGTTGTCGCAGCGTGAGTTGCGCCTGGCGCGGCAGCGTCACGAGGCCCGCCATGTGGGTGAGCGCCGACAGGGCCGCCGAGGCCGCGCCTGCCACGCTCTTGGCATCCCCGGCCCCATCACCCGCCAGCTGGCTTTGCAGGCGGCTCAGTTCGGTCTCCGCCGGCGGCTGCAGCTTGACCAGCGTATCGACGAAAAACCGGTAGCCCTTGGCGGTGGGCACCCGTCCCGCCGAGGTGTGTGGCGCCGCGACGAAGCCGAATTCCTCCAGGTCCGCCATGACGTTGCGGATGGTGGCCGGGCTCAGGTTCAATCCGCTCGCGCGGGCCAGGGTGCGCGAGCCCACCGGCTGGCCATCACGGATGTACTGGGCCACCAGCGCCCGGAGGATCTGGCCGGAACGGTCGAAGGATGGATTGGAGGAGGAATCGGTCATTGGAAAACATTCAGCGGGCGGCCCCTTGGGAAACCGGCCGCCCGTATCGGAACCTAGCAATGCCATTTGCGGGGTGTCAAGGGCGCCGCGGCAGCACAGACTGGGCTGCCGCGGCGCGCTTGCCCCGAACTTCCGGTGGCCTGTAATGTTGACCGCCGTGCGGCCCCGGCCACGGTCTCCGACCGCTGCCGGGGCGGGTGAAGCAAGCCAGAGGCTATTGCGTGCCGGCAAGCATCTCGTTTCCTGAAGTCGCCCTGATGGGCAACCCGGACGACCCGCGGGTCCTCGACCCCATGCACGTGCTCGCCGCGCACCTCACCGCGCATGGGCGCAGGGTGCTGGTATCCGACGCCATTGCGCCCGCGGCCGTCCCGGGCGCCAGCGCCCGGGTCCCGGAAGACCGCTTCGCCGCCGGGGCGGCGCTGGTGATCACCGTCGGCGGAGACGGCAGCATGCTCTACGCGGCGCGCCGGCTCGCCGGCTCAGGCGTGCCGCTGCTCGGCATCAACCGCGGCCGGCTCGGGTTCCTCGCCGACATCCGCCCGGCCGAGATGCTCGCCAGCCTCGACGAAGTGCTCAGGGGCGAGTACGACCGCGAACAGCGCCTGCTGCTGCGCGCGGAGATCCTGGAAGGCGGCCGGGTCGTGGCCGGCGGGCTCGCGCTGAATGACATTGCGGTGACCCGCCACGACCCCGGGCGCATGCTGGAGATCCGCAGCTTCGTCGACGGGCGCTACGTCAACACCCATGGCGGGGACGGCTTCATCATCGCCACCGCAACCGGCTCCACGGCCTATTCCATGAGCTGCGGGGGACCCATCGTGGCACCGGCGCTCGAGGCCATCGTGCTGGTGCCGATCTGCCCCCACACGCTGAGCGAGCGCCCCATCCTCGTGCCGGCTTCGGTCGTCACCGAGATCACCCTGAGCGAAAGCCATTCGGTGTGTGCCGACGTGAGCTGCGACGGCGAGGTGACCGGGGCACTCACGCCCGGCCGCAGGCTGCGGGTGCGGGCGGCTGCCGAGAAGATCGAGTTGCTCCACCCGCGCGGCTACGACTATTTCCGGATCCTCAGGGAAAAGCTGCACTGGGGCCGCGACCACCATTCCGCTGCCAGGCCGGACGGCTGAAGTCCGGTGCTGGCGCGCCTGCACATCCGCAATCTCGCCGTCCTGGACGAGGTGACACTCGAGCTGGCCGGCGGCTTCAGCGTGCTGACCGGGGAGACCGGCGCCGGGAAATCCATGCTCGTGGACGCGCTGGCCCTCGCCCTCGGGGCCCGTGCCGACAGCAACGCGGTCCGCACCGGTGCGCAGCGTGCCGAGGTCTCGGCATTCTTCGACCTGGATGCCGGCAGCGCCATCGCCGCCTGGCTGCGCGATCACGACCTCGACAGCGACGCCGAAGGCGGGGTCGGCGAATGCATCCTGCGGCGCGTCGTCGGCGCCGAGGGCCGCTCGCGGGGCTACGTCAACGGCCGGCCGGTGCCGGTGGAGATGCTGCGCGAACTGGGCGGGCAGCTGGTCGAGATCTGCGGCCAGCATGCCTACCAGTCGCTCGGCCAACGGGCCACGCAGCGCGACCTGCTCGATGCCTTCGGCAACCATGGTGCGCTGCGCAGCGCGGTGGCGGACGCACACGCCGCCTGGTCGGCACTGCAGGCCGAGCAGGCCTCGCTGCTCAGCGCACAGGGCGACCGTCAGGCGCGCGAGGACCTCCTGCGCTACCAGGTGCAGGAACTCGCCGCCCTGGGCCTGCAAGCCGGCGAAGCCGAAGCACTGGAACAGGAGCAGCGGCTGCTGGCCAATGCCACGGGCCTCGCCGCGGGCCTGGCCCTGGCGCTGGAGCAGCTCCACGATGCCGACGAGGGCTCGGCCCAGCGCATCATCGCCAGCGCCCTGCGCGACATCCGCGCGCTGGCGGAAGTCGATGTCACGCTCATCCCCGCCGCCGGGGCGCTCGAGCAGGCCGCAATCGATCTGCGCGAGGCGACCGAGCAGCTGCGCCGGCGCCTCGGTGCCATCGAAGATGACCCGGAGCGCCTGGCGCACGTGGAGTCGCGGATGGCCGCCGTTCAGGACCTGGCGCGCAAGCACCGCTGCCCACCCGAGGCACTCGGCAGCCTGCTCGGGCAATTACAGGCGGAACTCGCCGGCCTGGGTGCGGGCGAGGACCGCCTGCGGACGATTGCCGGGGAACTGGCCGCACAGGAGAAGGCCCTGCGCGAGGCGGCCGGCCGGCTGACGCAGGCACGTCAGCACGCGGCAGCGGCTTTTGCCGCAGCCGTATCGGCCAGGCTCGGGCAACTCGGCATGCCGGGCAGCGCGCTGACCGTGCATCTCGAACCCCTGGGCAACGGGCAGATCAGCGCCTCGGGAGGCGAACAGGTCGAGTTCCTCGCCAGCACCAACCCGGGCCAGGCGCCCGGGCCCATCGCCCGGGTGGCCTCGGGTGGCGAGCTCTCGCGGCTCAGCCTCGCCGTCCAGCTGGTGTGCACGGCCGATGGCGGGCCCGCCACGCTGATCTTCGATGAAGTGGATGCCGGCATCGGCGGCGGTGTCGCCGAGATCGTCGGGCAGTGCCTGCGCGACCTCGGCGGGCGGCGCCAGGTGGTCTGCGTCACCCACCTCGCGCAGGTGGCGAGCCAGGCCACCCGCCACTACGCCGTCTCCAAGCACAGCACGGCACAGGAAACCCGCACCCGCGTCCAGGATCTCGGCCACCGCGAACGCGTCGAGGAAATCGCCCGGATGCTGGGCGGCGTGGCCATCACCGAGCGCAGCCGCGCCCATGCGCGCGAGATGCTGCAGGCCAGGGGCTCGCGCCGGGCGGGCTGATCCGGCGCCATCGCGGGCGGTGTGCGCCCGGGGCCGATGGTTTATGATGCGGGCGGTTTTCCCGGCCCAGGGCCAGCTACCCGATGCGGATCCAGCATTGCTCACGCCGTGCATTCCTCGGCGGCCTCGCGGCCATGGCCGCCGGCTGCGTCTACCGTGTCGACGTCCAGCAGGGCAACCTGCTCGACGACAAGGACGTCGATGCCGTGCAGCCCGGCATGACCCGCAGCCAGGTGCGCTTCCTGCTCGGCACGCCGATGGTGGAGGATGCCTTCCACAAGGACCGCTGGGACTATGTCTACTACCTGCGCAAGGGCCGCAGCAGCCGCGAGGAAAAGCGCTGGCTGATCGTGACTTTCGCCGAGGACAAGGTGGCGACCATCCGCAAGGACGTGCCCTTCGACGCCCGCGACCAGGTCTGACCCTTCAGCCGTAGAGCGAGCGAGCGCGGCGCACGAAGGCCTCGACGAGGCGGTTGCAGATCGCCTCGAAGACCGGCCCCATCAGCAGGTCAACCGCCTTGCTGGAGAAGGCAAAGCGGATCGACAGCGCCACCTTGGAGCCGTGCTCCCCCAGCGGGGTGAACTCCCAGACCCCGTGCAGCGTGCTGAAGGGACCCTCCTCGAGCTGCATGTCCATCAGCCGCGGGCGCTCCAGCCGGTTGCGGGTGCGGAACTCCGTGTGCAGCGGTCCCTCGGCCAGCGCGAGGCTCGCCACCAGGCACTGTTCCCCGCGCGAGTGGACCCGCGATCCCGTGCAGCCGGGCACGAATGCCGGGTAGGATTCGACATCGGCGACGAGGTCGAACATGGCCTCCGCCGGGAACGGCACGAGTGCGCTGCGCTCAACCTGGCGCATGGCGGCCCGCCCTCCTTGCGCAATCACTCACGCCAACCGGCCCCGGTAGTGGAAAATGGCCGGATTGTGCGTGATCGGACCCGAGCGGACAACACAGCGGCATGAGCGCCAAGGCAGCACAGAAGAAGGAAGCCAGCCGGACCATCGCGGAGAACCGCAAGGCCCGCCATGACTATTTCATCGAGGACACGCTCGAAGCCGGACTGGTGCTCGAGGGCTGGGAGGTCAAGAGCCTGCGTGAGGGGCGCGGCAACATCCAGGAGGGCTACGCCATCATCCGCAACGGCGAGGCCTGGCTGGTGGGTGCCAACTTCTCGCCGCTGCCCTCGGCCTCCACCCACGTCAGCCCCGACCCGGTACGCAGCCGCAAGCTCCTGCTCGGCCGCCGCGAACTCGACCGGCTGGTGGGTGCACTCGAGCGCGAGGGCTACACGCTGGTGCCACTCTCCCTCTACTGGAGCCGCGGCCGCGCCAAGCTCGCGCTCGGCCTCGCAAAGGGCAAGAAGCAGCACGACAAGCGGGCCTCCAAGAAAGAGGAGGACTGGCAGCGCCAGCGCCAGCGCCTTTTGCGTCATAAATAGATTGATAAACAAGCTATTACATCATTTATTTATGGTTCTTTATGTTTAGTGCCCCGGGCCCGGATCCCGACCCACGGAAAGTCCTCGCAAGCATCCGGAGACGCCGGCTAAACTAACGCGCGATTGAAGTGTCAGAGGACACACTGAGGGGGCGACCTGGTTTCGACGTGGGTCGCGAAACCCTGGGTGCATGCCGAGGCGCAGACCACCTCGTAAATCCAGCTGCAAACCAATAGTTGCGAACGACGCAAACTACGCTCTGGCTGCTTAAAAACCAGTCTTGAGCCCTCGGGCTGAGTCCGTGCCTGTGCGGGAGCAGATGCCGGGGTTATCAATCACAGGATCGCGCCAGGGCTCGTCCGGGGTCCGAACGTCAAATCTCCCAATCCGGACTGGCTGTCGGTCTTCCCTGTTCGCCGGGTAGCCGCCAGCGAGATCAAAGGCGGAATAAGCATGTAGAGCTCATGGCGTAGGGCTTGCGGACGCGGGTTCGATTCCCGCCGCCTCCACCATTTACCCAAAGCCCAACCCTTTCCGGTTGGGCTTTTTTTCGTCCGTTCCCCCAGCGTTGGCGCGGTTCTGCGCGTCTGTAGCAGCGTTGCCCGGCACGCTGTTGGCCACCTCCCAGTCCAGGATCGCTTGCAGCGAAAAACGCAGGTTGCCGACCAGCATCAGATGCGGGATCTGTTTGCGTTGACGCTCGGCGCGATCCAGAAAAAAGTGGCTGGGCAGTGACGCTGCCTCGGCAATGTCCTTGGCCGTGAGGTAGCGGCTTCCCTGGGCATCGAACACCTCGCCGACATCCTCATCGGCGGGCTTGAACTCCCGATGGATGCCGAGCAGGGTCATCAGGTGCTGCGCACCGCGTCGTTCGAATTCGACAACGTCGGCCTCGTGGTAGCGGACATGACGGAACAGCTTGTGCCAAACCGGCCCCTCGCCATCGAGCCGCCAGCGCTGCAGGGTCTTGAGGCTGACCTGCCAGCGCTCGGCGAGGTGCTTTTCGGTCATCACGGGGTAGTGCATCGTCTTCTCCAAAGCAGATGCCCCATGACAACGCTGTTCGTCACCGAAGCCAAGCCTTACGGCGCGATGCCAGCGGCGAACCGCTGGAGGCGTTGCCCTTCGGCCCGGGTCTCGGCCAGCAACTCACTCCAGTCGTCCGGAGGATGGCCGTTTTCCAGCATTTTGCGAAACACCCGGTAGGCGTCGTCGCTGCTCTCGTAGGCGCGCTTCGTATCGTCATCGTTCACCCACGCCAGCACGATCACTTTGCTAGGCGCGTGGTAGCGAAAGAACAAGCGGTACTGCTGGAAGAACTTGGCGCGGAACCAATGCTTGTAGTCGTCGCCAAGCGTGTTGCCTTGGCGATATTCCGGCCGCGTCGGGTCTTGCGGGATGACGTCGAACGCGAGCTTGGTGATTGCCGCCAGCCGCTTGCTGGCGTTCTTCTTCACGTACCCGACCGGGTCTTTCTGCTTGAAGGCATCGACCTGCTGCACCAGTGCTTCAATCTGTGCGAGGAACAGCGGGTGGGCGAAAACCGTCCAGCCGTGAATGACCAGGGGCGCAGGCTTGCTGCTGCTCATTCATCGTCCGCCGACAAGGGGGCGTCGAGATCAACTTCGATGCCGCCGGTCAGGGATTGGAGGCGCTGAACGAAGGCGGCGTCGACGGCCTGCAGGCGCTCCGGATGGCGGGCGATGTCGCGCGCCAGAAAGCCCAAGAACTGACCGAGCACCGGGTCGTCAACTTCGGCCGCATCGACGCGCGTCAGCACCACTTCGCCGCCGGGACGAATCGTGTAGTGGATCTTGTCGCGCTTACCGAGGCGAAGGGCGCGACGCACAGTTTCCGGCACCGTGGTCTGGTAACGGTCGGTCAGCGTGGATTCGACTTCGAGGGTGGCGGACATGGGGCATCTCCGATCAGGAAGTGGGACGTCTTGCATGGTAATGCAATCGCCTTGTCTTGTCAATGCGGGTGCATTGTCTTGCGCCAAGAGTGATCGCCGCCCCCGGTTGTCCGCATCGAACACGCCGAGTCAGGCCGCCAAGCCAATCTGACGGTTGTCCAAGGAAACGGCCAAACCATTTAAGCCAGGGACAAAATAGCAATGCCTGCCTCTCTGTCTTGGAAGGCGGACGCGGGTTCGGTTCCCGAATTGACCACCAATAATGAAACCCCAACCGTTCTCGGTTGGGGTTTTTTCTTGCCCGATCGCGCCGGTTCCCGCGTGTTCTCGGGGGTTCCTGCGGACTTCGCCGGCCAGCCTCTCGCCCCGTTCCGGGCCACATTCCACTCTCTCCTGGCCATTCCTCGCTCCGACCTCGCTCCTTGGAACTGGCCCGAAGTCCGCAAAGACCATAAGTCAGCGCCATACAGATCCAAGAATTACGCGCGGACAAATCAAGCAGTTGGATCGCAGCATCGGGGAGCAAAAGGAACCCCCGTAGTTGCGTTTTGTCGGTATCTATTGACAATTACCGACGTAATGCAACATCATGGCGACATGGAAACTTCGCACCAGACCATTCTGGATCTCGCCGCCCAGCGCGGCCTGATACGCCCGCGCGATCTCGATGCGCTGGGTCTGCCCAGTGTCGCACTCACGCGGCTGGTTCGGCAGGGCCTGCTCGTCCGCGTGGGTCGCGGTCTGTACGCCCGTCCCGATCGCAGCGTATCCGAGCATGGCACGCTGGCCGAGGTGGCACGCAAACACCCGCAGGCCATCGTCTGCCTGCTATCGGCACTGCGCGTGCACGATCTCACCACGCAGTCGCCGTTCGAGGTCTGGCTGGCCATTCCCAACAAGGCCCGTGCGCCGAAGATGGATTATCCCCCGCTGCGCATCGTGCGCTTCTCCGGTGCCGCGCTGACCGACGGCATCGAAGAACATCAGGTCGATGGCGTGACCGTGCGCGTGACCAATGTCGCCCGCACCGTGGCCGACTGCTTCAAGTTTCGCAACAAGATCGGCCTGGATGTCGCGATGGAAGCGCTGCAGGAAGCGTGGCGCGCCAAGCGCGTGAGCATGGACGAACTCTGGCGC
>JADYZO010000042.1 GCA_020853135.1 Gammaproteobacteria bacterium | reverse complement strand
TCGCCAAGAACACCGCCATCCGCTGGCGCGACTGGCGCATCAACATCGTCGACACCCCGGGCCACGCCGATTTCGGCGGCGAGGTCGAGCGCGTGCTGTCCATGGTGGACAGCGTGCTGCTGCTGGTCGATGCGGTCGACGGGCCCATGCCGCAGACCCGCTTCGTCACCCAGAAGGCCTTCGCCCGTGGCTTCACGCCCATCGTGGTCATCAACAAGGTGGACCGCGACGGCGCCCGGCCCGACTGGGTGCTGGACCAGACCTTCGACCTGTTCGACCGCCTCGGCGCCACGGACCAGCAGCTGGATTTCCCGGTGATCTACGCCTCGGCGCTCAACGGCTACGCCGGCCGCAGGGCCGACGTGCGGGCCGGGGACATGACCGCGCTGTTCGAGGCCATCGTCGAGCACGTGCCGCCGCCGGCGGTGGATGTGGACGGGCCGCTGCAGCTGCAGGTCTCGAGCCTCGGCTACGACTCCTACGTCGGCGTGCTGGGCGTCGGCCGCGTGACCCGCGGCACCATCACGCCCAATACCGCCATCAGCGTGGTGGCTGCCGACGGTGGTACCCGCCAGGCACGGCTCGGCGAGCTCTATGGCTTCATGGGGCTGAAGCGCACGCCGGTGCAGGCCGCCACCGCAGGTGACATCGTCGCCTTCAGCGGCGTGGAGGAGCTGCGCATCTCCGACACCATCTGCGACCGCAACGTGCCGGAGGGCCTGCCGCCGCTGCAGGTGGACGAACCCACCATCAGCATGACCTTCCAGGTGAACAAGTCGCCGTTTGCGGGCCGCGAGGGCAAGTACCTCACCAGCCGCCAGATCCGCGCGCGCCTCGACCAGGAGCTGCTGCACAACGTGGCGCTGCGGGTGGAGGAGACGGAGGACGCCGACAAGTTCAAGGTCTCCGGCCGCGGCGAGCTGCACCTCTCCGTCCTGATCGAGAACATGCGCCGCGAGGGCTATGAGCTGGCCGTCTCGCGCCCGGAGGTCATCGAGCACGAGGTGGACGGCGTGCGCTGCGAGCCCTGGGAGCAGCTGACCGTCGACTTCGCCGAGGAATACCAGGGCGCGGTGATGAGCCGCATCGCCGAGCGGCGGGGCGAGCTGCTCGCCATGCAGCCCGACGGCCGCGGGCGGCTGCGCCTGGACTACCGCATCCCGGCCCGCGGCCTCATCGGCTTTCGCACCGAATACCTGACCGCGACCTCGGGCACGGGCCTGATCTACCACGTCTTCGAGCGCTATGCGCCCCGCGTGCCGGTGGCCATCGGCCAGCGCATCAACGGCGTGCTGGTGTCCAACATGGCCGGCAAGGCCCTGGCCTATGCACTCTTCAACCTGCAGGAGCGGGGCCGGCTGTTCATCGGCCACGGCGAGGCGGTCTATGAAGGCATGGTCCTCGGCATCCACAGCCGTGGCAACGACCTGGTGGTGAACCCCACCAAGGGCAAGCAACTGACCAACATCCGCGCCGCCGGTTCCGACGAGAACATCCTGCTGACGCCACCGGTCCGCTTCTCGCTGGAGCAGGCGCTGGAGTTCATCGACGACGACGAGCTGGTGGAAGTCACCCCCGGCAGCATCCGCCTGCGCAAGAAGCTGCTCACCGAGAGCGACCGCAAGCGCGCCTCGCGCCAGCCGGCCTGAGACATGGAGGAACCCCGCATGACCAAGGACACGCTGTTCCTGCTGAAGCCCGACTTCCACAACGCTGGCAAGGGGCCGTTCTACTGCCCCGATTGCGCACTGGTGGAGGGGCTGCTCTCCTACTACCCGAAGCTGCGCCACAAGCTCGATGTGCGCTACGTGGACTTCGCCAGGCCGCGCGCCGACATCATCGCGCTGCTGGGCGAGGCGCACCAGGGCTGCCCGGTGCTGGTGCTGGCCGATGGCCGCCGCGTGATCGATGCCGGCATCGAGGTGCACGAGGCCCAAGGCCGCCGCTTCATCGACCGGGAAGCCGACATCCGCCGCTACCTGTCGGCCACCTTCGGCATCGGCCAGGCTGCCTGAACCCGCTGCCACCCGCTCCCGGACCGGCCTGAGCCGTGGCGACCCCGGAAGAGGAAGCACGCAACCGCCCCCGGGGGCGGTCGCTGCGCCCGCTGCTGGAGTTGCTGCCCTACCTGCGTCCCTACCGCGGGACGCTCACCCTGGCGATACTTGCCCTGCTCGCAGCCTCAGGCCTGATGCTGTCGCTGCCGGTGGCCGGGAAGTATGTCATCGACCACGGCTTCGCCGCCGGCGGCAGTGCACGGATCAACCTCTACTTCGCGGGTTTCGCGGTGGTGGTGGTGGCCTTCTGCGCCTGCTCCGCGCTGCGCTACTACCTGCTGTCGTGGGTGGGCGAGCGCGTGGTGGCCGACATCCGCGACCGGGTCTACTCGCACGTCATCCGGCTCGACCCCGCCTTCTTCGAGGTGACGCGCACCGGCGAGGTGCTCTCGCGGCTCACCGCGGACACGACGCTGATCCAGTCCATCGCCGGAGTCAATTTCTCGATGGTGCTGCGCTCGCTGGTGCAGCTGCCAGGCGCGCTGGTGCTGCTGGCACTGACCAACATCCGGCTGATGGGCGTGATCGTGCTGTTCATCCCGGCGGTCATGGCGCCGGTGATCCTCATCGGCCGCAAGGTGCGCAGCCTCTCGCGCGCCTCGCAGGACCGCATCGCCGACACCAGCGCACTCGCCAGCGAGTCGCTCAACGCCGTGCAGATCGTCCAGGCCTTCACGGCGGAACCCGTGCTGTCGCAGCGGTTCCGTGCCGCGGTGGAGGCCAGCTTCGCCACCGCCATCACCCGCACCCGGGTGCGGGCGGTCATGACCTTCGTCACCTTCGTCGCGGTGTTCGGCGGCATCACCTTCGTCATCTGGGTGGGCGCGCGGGCGGTGCTGGCCGGCGACATGAGTTACGGCGAGCTGGCCCAGTTCCTGCTGTACGCCATGTTCACTGCAACCTCGGCGGGCACGCTCACCGAAATGTGGGGCGAGGTGCAGCGCGCGGCGGGCGCGACCGAGCGCATGGTGGAACTGCTCGATGCGCGGCCTGCCGTGCGCAAGCCGGCGGATGCCCGGCCCCTGCCCGCGCCGGGCAGGGGCCATATCCGCTTCGAGGACGTCGGCTTCAGCTACCCCTCGCGCCCCGACCGGCGCTCGCTCGAGGGCTTCATGCTGGAGATCCGCCCGGGGGAACGCGTGGCCTTCGTCGGCCCCTCGGGCGCGGGCAAGAGCACCACCTTCCAGCTGCTGCTGCGCTTCTACGACCCACAGGCCGGACGCATCCTCGTCGACGGCGTGGACATCGCCCGGGCCGACCCGGCGGAACTGCGCTCGCGCATTGGTCTCGTGCCGCAGGAAACGGTGATCTTCGGCGACTCCGCGCGCGGCAACATCCGCTTCGGGCGGCCGTCGGCCACCGACGCCGAGGTCGAGGCAGCGGCCCGGTCCGCTGTCGCCGACGGATTCATCAGCGAACTGCCGCAGGGCTACGACACCTTCCTCGGCGAGCGCGGCACACGCCTGTCGGGCGGGCAGCGCCAGCGCATCGCGATTGCCCGCGCCATCCTGCGCAACCCGCCGATCCTGCTGCTCGACGAGGCCACCAGCGCGCTCGACTCGGAGAACGAGCGGCTGGTCCAGGAGGCGCTCGATCACCTGATGGAAAACCGCACCACGATCATCATCGCCCACCGGCTCGCCACCGTGCTCAAGGCCGACCGGATCGTGGTGATGGACCGCGGGCGCATCGTCGGGGTGGGCACCCACGACGAGCTGGTGGCGCGCGAGCCGCTCTACGCGCACCTGGCCGAGTTGCAGTTTGGCGCCGTCGAGGCACAGCCCGTCCCGGCCACCGGCACCTGATCCCGCCCGGCGGGTGGCACTGGTGCACCCGCCCGATGCAGCCTAGACTCCAGCCATGGGCAGCTGGTCCCTCGCCATCGCCGCCAGCATCTTCCTGGTGCTGCTCGGCCTCGTCACCCACTGGAGCCTGATCGTGCTCGGTGCGCTGCTGCCGGTCTGGCCGGTGCTCGGCGAACTCATCCGGCGGCGGCGCGCTCCACCGCACTAGCCCGTCCGCCAGCGGCCGCCCGTGATGGCGCGCCATCGCCAGCCGGCAGCGTACGGGCGAGGTCGGCCAGCAGGGTCGCCGCGCGGGCCGGCTCCTGCAGGCACGCCTGGTTGACCTCCAGTTCGATGCCTAGATAGCACCCGCCGGCAAACCGCCGCCGCAATTCCACCACCTGCCCGTCACCGGTGCCGCGATAGGGGTAATTGCGCCGCACCCGCCAGCCCGCCGCACAGGCTGACAACTCCTGCTGCCATGCGCGGCACAGCGTGGCCTCCGCCACGCGCGCGGGGTCGTAGAGCAGGCCGATGTCGGCGTTGCGCCGTTCCCCGTCGAGCACCGGCGTGAACGAGTGCACCGAGATGTGCAGCACGCGCTCACCACGCGAGACCCGGCTCGCGATCCAGCCATGCACCAGGCGGCGATAGGGGTGGTAGTGACACGAGAGCACCCGTTCGCGCCCGGCGGCCGGCAGCGACCTGGACGGCGCAGAGAACAGCCCCGGATGGCCGATGGAACGGTTGAGATCGACCAGCAGCCGGGTGACGGTCGCGGCCACCAGCGGCACGTCGAGCCGCCGGCCCAGGCCGCGCGCCAGGTCCAGCGCCCCGATGTCCAGTCCCCGGTGCGAGGCGAGCAGGCGCGCCCGGCCGGCAAACAGCCGCCGGTACCGCTCCGGCACGCGGTTGCCACCATGCTCGCAGGTCAGCAGCAGCCGCAGCGGCGCCTGCCGCCGCCGTTCAACGGCGCGCGGGCGCGGCATAGGGCTCGTTCATGGCCAGGCACTGGCAGAGATCACGATACACGCGCTCCAGTTCCGCGCGGGCGGGCTCCTCCGGCAGCGCAGCCGTGATGCGCGTGGCGAGCGTGCCATGCCGCAGGTAGTGCTCCAGGGCACGCCCGGCATCGGGGTCGAGCGCGCCTGCCACGGCCGCCTGCTCGGCCAGGAAACCCCACAGCTGCCCGATCCGGGCGCTCCTGCCACGGTAGCCCAGCGCGGCGAGGTAACGGCTGTCGTGGACCTCGGTGCGCTCGGCACCGGCGATGGCCGCGTCGAGATAACGGGCGAGCCCTTCGGTGCGCCAGCCCTGCAGCGACGACAGGTCGCAGTGGGCCCCGGCACACAGCGACCTGAGCGTCGCGACGATGACCTGCGCGAAGGCCAGGTCCATGCGCGGGCACTCCTGGACATCGAGCACGCGGATCTCCAGGGCCATGCGCTCGAAGCGGGCGATCGCACCCCGGGCGTTGACCCATTCCTGTGCCAGCACGCCCTGCGGATCGTGCGGTGCAAGGTCGGCATAGATGCGCCCGAGGATGCGGTCCTGGTATTCGCCGATGCCGTAGACCGGCTCGGGCACCACCGCGCCGGTCACCGAGGGGATGCGTCGGCAGTTGCCGCGATAGACGGCGAGGCGGTTGTCCGCGGTGCCGTTCAGCCGCCCGTCCATGACCGGCGAACTGGCCGCGAGCCCCGGCATCACCGGCAGCAGGAAGCGCACTGCGGCATGCAGGGCGGCGAATTCGGTGTCATCGGCGAAGGGCAGGTTGATGTGCATGCTCTGCAGGTTGGCCCAACCGTGGCCCTGGCAGGAGAAGATGCGGTCGAAGGCGGCGTAGACCTCGCGGTTGCCGTGGGGCCAGAGCCGCAACTCCCGCAGCGGGTCCATCCAGGGGTGCATGGCCGAGGGCATCAGCGCCAGGCCGCGGCCGGCCAGCAGCGCATTGGCCCGCCCGATCCCGGCATGGAAGCGGCCGGCAAGCCCCGCGAGCGCCGGTGCCGGTTCCACGAGCTTGAATTCGACGACATGCAGCGCGAGTTCGTTGTCCCAGGCCAGTTCCCCGTCCAGGTACTGGTCGGTGGGGCTGCCCGCCGCCGCAGCCAGCAACCAGTCGGCCTGCGGGGCCACATCAAGGGTGCCGGCATCGACCAGCATGTACTCCAGTTCGATGCCGAAACCCTGGAACAGCTGCAGCATGGGCCCGCTCAGCGGCCGTTGCCCGCACGGGCGGCTTCGAGCCGGGTGCGCAGAACCTGCATCACCGCCTCGTAGAGCGCATCGCCGAGCACCTGGTCCTCGACACCGCGCTCCACGCTCGGGTTGTCGTTGACCTCCATCACCACGTAGCGGCCGTCGAGTTCCTTGATGTCGACCCCGTAGAAGCCGTCGCCGATGGCATTGGCGGCCCGCAGCCCGAGCTCGACGACGCCGGGCGGTGCATCCTCCACGCGCAGCGTCTCCCAGCGCCCGCCAGTCATCTTGCCGCCGGATTGCTGCTTGTAGATCTGCCAGTGGTTGCGTGCCATGAAGTAACGGCAGACGTAGAGCGCCCGTCGATCGATCACGCCCACGCGCCAGTCGAAGGAGGTGGGCACGAACTCCTGGGCCACCACCAGGTCGCTGCGCTCCAGGAGCTGGCGCAACGCGGTACGCAGCTGCAGGGCATCCTGCACCTTGACCACGCCCTGGGAGAAGCTGCTGTCGGGCTGCTTGAGCACGCAGGGCAGGCCGAGTTCGCCGGCCACGCGCTCGATGTTGTTGCGGTGCGCGATGACGGTACGCGGCGTCGGAATGCCGAGGCGCGTCATGAGCTCGGCCAGGTACACCTTGTTGGCGCAGCGGACGATGGAGTCCGGGTCGTCGATGACGATGAGCCCCTCGGCCCGGGCGCGGCTCGCGAAACGATAGGTATGGTGGTTGACCTGGGTCGTCTCGCGGATGAAGAGCGCGTCGAACTCGGCGAGCCGGCCGAAGTCGTCAGGGCCGATGATCTCCACCTCGAAGCCATGGGCCTCGGCGGCCCGCTCGAAGCGGCGCAGCGCCGGGGGATCCGAGGGTGGCGAGCGATCGGCCGGATTGGCGAGGATCGCCAGTTCGTGGCGCAGCGCGGGCGACTTCGGCGTCGGCATGCGCCGCGCGAAGTGCTGCTCGATGGCGCCGCGGAAGAACTCGCGCTGCGCGTCCGGGATGTCGCCCACCGGAATCGGCCGCAGGCCCTGCAGGCGCCACTTCGGCCGCCTGAGGAAGCTCGCCTTGAGCAGGGGCACCGGAAACAGGTTGAACAGCGCCTGGGCCAGGCGCTGGAAGCGGGGCTCGGGATGGTGGCCGAAGTAGACCCCGAGCTCGAAGCGTTCCTCGGCCATGTCCTGCAGCGCACGCTGCATCAGTTCCTCGAGCTCCTCGGTGGGACGGATCAGCGCCGGGGACTTGATGTCCTGCATCGTCAGCACGTCGGGCAGCGGCCGGTGGCCGCGGGCTTCGGCCAGCAGCGAGACGTAATAGCCCGTCGCCTGATAGGCGTAGGACTCGCAGAGGTTGTACACCCGCGGCCGGCGCAGGGCGCTGAAGCGCGCCTCGGTCAGGTAGGCACGCGCGGACACCACCTCGGCCGACGGGATCTGCAGGGGCCAGTCCCGCGGCTCGTCCACCACGATCAGCGTAGCCATCGGCGGCGCCTTGGCACCTCGATCACGAGCAGGTTGGCGTCATAGGTCAGGCTGCCGAGGAACACGGCGCCGATCAGCCGGTGCAGGTCCACCGAGTAATAGCGCTGCCCGCTGATGGGATTCCATTCGTAGGGGTCGGCGATGTCGACCAGTCTGGTGGCACGATCATAACCCGACAGGACGACGAAATGTCCCGCGGGCTGGCCGCGCACGTCATCGGCGGCGCAGGTCTCCGGGATCTCGCGGCGTGCCTGGTAAAGGTAGGTGGCCGAGAGTCCGGTCATGACCGGCACGCCGCGGCCGAGGATGCGCCGCACGAGCGCCGGGCGCAGGTCCTCGAACCGCAACTGGCCGCCCAGTTCGAGGAAGCGGATGTAGCCCGCACTGGCCAGGCGCAGCTTGGCATCCTCCTTGGCCTCGGCCTGCGCGCGCAGCCGGCCGATCAGGTCGGGCACCGGCAGCAGGGCCCAGGTCGGGTCGAACAGGTGCAGGTTGTAGGTGTAGAGCGTGGCGCGATAGCCGCGCGCCAGCGCATGGTTGGCGAGGAAGACGTCCAGCGTGCCACCGCCGCCGCTGCTGAGCATGTCGACGCCACCGATGACCTCCGCGAGACTGATGTCGTCGCCCAGGAACTGGTAGATGCCGTGCAGGCAGGCAGGTCCGCAGCTGACCTCGTCAGGTTGTGCGGCAATCTGGAATCGCAACCGCTGGCGCATCACACCTCCCCCGGGACTGCGCCTGCGCCGCGGCCAGCCCGGAAGAGCCCGGGCAACCGCAGACCGCCGCCGGCCCCGGCCACCCGGGCCCCGGACTGTGACCAATTACACATAATCCGTCCAGCCATCCCCATAGTATGTCATCGGGCCCACTTGATCCGGGAGAGCGGCCGCAGGCCGCCTCGATGCGGAGCCTTCGCTACAAGATCTTCGCGCTTGCCGTGCTGCTGGTGGTGCTGACCTTGGCCGGCACGATCGGCACCGTGCTCCTGGCAGCCAGCCACGACGCGCAGGAGCGCACGCGCACCGACCTGGCCAGGGCCGGAGCCGTGCTCGAACGCATCATGAGGCTGCGCTCGGAGCAGGCAGCCGACGTCCTGTACATGCTCGCCGGCGACGACGACTTCGAGGCTGCCCTGGCCCGCGGTGAGCATGACACCCTGTCGCGAATGCTCGCCCGCGTCGCTTCGCGCATCGACGCCGACCTTGCCGTGCTGGCCGACGGAAACGGGCATGTGCTCGCCGGGCTGAACCGGGACGGACCGCTGCCCGCGGAACTGCCCCAGCTGGCGGAGTCGGCCACCGGGCACGATGCCATGCGCCGTGTGCTCAGCAGCGGGGGCATCAGCTACACGATGACGAGCATCCCCGTCGGCGGACCGGCTGGCCACGCGACCGGCTGGCTGTCCATGGGTCTGCGGCTCGGTGATGCACGGGCACAGCGCACCGCGCAGCTCGGCGGGCAGGACATCGCCTTCCTCACCGGCCCGGCCGGGCACAGCGAGCTGGCTGGCACCTCACTGCCGGGCATCGACCCGGCCCTGCTGCAGCAGCAACTTGCCGCCGCGGGGCCCGATGCCGCACTCAGGCTGCGCATCGCCGGAACCGACTATCTGGCGGTGATGAAGACGCTGCTGCCGGGACCCACCGGGGTCCAGGCGCTCCTGTTCCAGTCCATGGACCAGACGCTGGCGCCCTACCGGGTGCTGCGCTGGTCGGCACTCGGCGTCGGGATGTTCGCCCTGCTGGCAGCCCTGGCAGGCGCCGCCGTGCTCGCCCGCACCATGGTCCACCCGTTGCGCGAACTGGCCGATGCCGCCGCCCGCGTCCGCAACGGCGACTACAGCCACACGGTGCGCGTCAGCGCGGACGACGAGTTCGGCGTGCTGGCCGCCGCCTTCAACACCATGCAGGGCGGCATCGCGGAGCGCGAGGAGCGCATCACCTACCAGGCCCGGTTCGATGCCCTCACCGGACTGCCCAACCGGCTGCTGGCCCTGGAGCAGCTCAGGGAGGCCGTGCAGCGCGCCGGTACCGCCGGACGACCGGTGAGCCTGCTCGTCATGGACCTCGGCAACTTCGATGACATCGCCGCCACCCTTGGCCACGACATCGGCGATGCGCTGCTGTCGCAGGTCGGCGAGCGGTTGCGGGCCAGCGCCGATGCGCACCACACGGTGGCCAGGCTGGAAAGCGACGAGTTCCTGGTCATCCTCGAGGGACTGGGCCTCGACGCCGCCCGCGAACTGGCCGAGGACCTGCTGCGCCTGCTGGGGCTCGGGCTCTCGGTGCGCAACATCAACATCAGCCTCGACGCCGTGGTGGGCATGGCCCTCTACCCGGAGCATGGCCAGGACGCCGACCAGCTGCTGCTGCGCGCCACCGTCGCGAAGAATGACGCCCACAAGCTGCAGGAACCCCTGCACCTGTACCAGGATGGCCAGGAGGAACGCCGCGTGCGCCAGCTGGCCATCCTCGGCGACCTGCGCCGCGCGGTGCGCCACGACGAGCTGAAGCTCTACCTGCAGCCGAAGATCTCGCTGGCCGATGGCCGTGTGTGCGGTGCCGAGGCCCTGGTGCGCTGGGACCACCCGGCCTTCGGCTGGCTGCTGCCCGGCGATTTCATCGGCGTGGCCGAGCAGTTCGGCAACATCTCCCTGGTCACCCGCTGGGCCCTGACGGCCGCCGTGCGCGAGTGCCGCCTGTGGGTCGAGGAAGGCCTCGACCTCTCCATCGCCGTCAACCTCGCGAGCCGCGACCTGCGTGACGAGACCCTCCCGCTGTTCATCCTGCAATTGCTGCGCGACCATGACCTGCCGGCACGCCACCTCACGGTGGAGCTCACCGAAGAGGCGCTGGTCCGGGATTTCTCGCGGGCGACCGCGGTGCTGCAGGGCCTGAAGGACCTCGGCGTGCGAGTCTCCATCGACGACTTCGGCACCGGCTACTCGTCGCTGGCACGGATCAAGCATCTGCCCGTCGACGAACTGAAGATCGACCGCTCCTTCGTCATGGAACTGCCCCGGGACCAGGGCGATGCGGCCATCATCCGCACCGTGCTCGACCTCGCACACAGCCTCGGGCTGGAGGTGGTGGCCGAAGGGGTCGAATCGGCGCCTGCGCTGCAGTGGCTGGCCGCCCACGGCTGCGAGCAGGCCCAGGGCTTCCATATCAGCCGGCCGATGCCAGCCGAGGCCTTCAGCGAATGGGCCGGCCGTTACACCGCCGCAGCCGACCTCGCCATGGTGCGTCGCATGGTGCTGGTGCAGGCGGTCTGACAGCGCCCGGCGGCTCCTGCTGCTCAGCGTCCCGCCGGCGGCAGGCGATCATCCCAGCCACCGCCGATGGCCTGGGTCAAGGCGACCACCGCCTGTTGCTGCTGGACCGTCGCGGCAATCGCCGCGCGCCGCGCCGCCAGCGCCGTGTTCTGGGCGGTGACCACGGCGGTGTAATCGGCAACACCGGCCAGATACTGGTTCAGCATCATCTGCTCGACCTTGTCCGCTGCGGCCGAGGCGGCTTCGAGTTCCCCCGCCTGCCCGGCATAGCTCGACAGGTCCGCCAGACCATCCTCCGTCTGCTGCAGGGCGCCGAGCACCACCTGGCGATAATTGGCGACCGCCTGCCGGTAGGCTGCCCTGGCCTGGTCGACCCGGGCTGAACGCCCGCCCCAGTCCAGCAGTGTGATGAGGCCGGTCACGCCCAGCGACCACACCGCGCTGCCCTCGCTCCCGAGATCACCGAGCGTCTGCGCGCTGCGCCCCTTGCTGCCCGTCACGCCGAGCGACGGAAACCAGGCCGCCCGCTGTACGCCAATTGCCGCATTGGTCGCCATCACGTCGCGTTCGGCCGCCGCAACATCCGGACGCCGCTGCAGCAGCTCCGAGGGCAGGATGGCCGGCACCGGCGGAATCCGTGCGGCCCATGCCTGCCCGACCAGGCTGAAGTCCGCGGGCGGATGCCCGAGGAGCATCGCCAGCGCATGCTCCAGCACCGCACGCTGGCGCTGCATCTCCAGCAGCTGCGCACTGGCGTCGTGCAGGGTGGTCTCGGCCTGCAGCAGGTCCGCGTGTGGCGCCACGCCGGCACGATAGCGGTTGGCGGTGATCGCCACGGCCCGCCGATATCCGGTGATGGTGGCCTGGTAGGCATCGAGCTGGGCATCAAGCCCGCGCAGCAGCAGATAGTCGCTGGCGACCTCCGCGTGGATGGCCAGCAGCACGTTTCCCAGGCTGGCGCGCGAAGCCAGGGCCGCTGCCTGGTCCTGCGCAACCGCCGCGCGGAGACCGCCGAACAGGTCGGGCGTCCAGCTGGCATTGACCGATGCCGTGGCCCGGCGCGCCGGCCCGCTCAGGCCGCTGCCGCCCGCACGCGTCGTCCCGATGCCGGCCGTCACGCCGGGCCAGAGGTCGGCGCGCGAGCCACGCACGACGGCCTGCGCCCCATCGTAGGCGGCCAGTGCCGCGGCGATGCCCTGGTTGCTGGCGGTGGCCTCCACCTCCAGGGCATCCAGCACCGGATCGTCGAAGGCCTGCCACCAGGCAGTCCGCGGCTGGTCATCTGCCGGCGTGGCAGTGCCCCAGTACGCCGGCGCTTCCCTGAAACTGGCGGGAATCTTCACCTCGGGCCGCTGGTAGGCGGGCACGAGGCTGCAGGCGACGGCACTGGCGGCCAGAAGCGCCAGCGCACCACGGAACAGATGCCGGACTGGCTTCATGCCGGCACCGGCCTGGAGGGGATGGGTGATCCGGCGCCATCGCGTCCCGGCTGTCGCGGGCGGCGCAGCTGCCCCAGGGCCAGGTACACCACCGGCGTCGTCAGCAGCGTGAGGAACTGGCTGGCCACGAGCCCCCCGATGATGGTGATGCCGAGCGGGCGACGCAGCTCCGAGCCGTCGCCAAAGCCGATCGCCAGGGGCAGGGCACCGAGCCCGGCGGCCAGCGTCGTCATCAGGATCGGGCGCAACCGCAGCAACGCTGCTGCGCGGATCGCCGCCACCGCCGGCTCACCCCGCCGCTCGGCCTCGATGGCGAAGTCGATCATCATGATCGCGTTCTTCTTGACGATGCCGATCAGCAGGATCAGGCCCACCAGGCCGATCAGGTCGAACTGGGTCGCGGTCAGCAGCAGGGCGATCACCGCACCCACGCCAGCCGCAGGCAGCGTGGACAGCACCGTGAGCGGATGGAGCAGGTCCTCGTAGAGGATGCCCAGCACCAGGTAGATCGTCAGCAAGGCGGCCAGGATCAGCAACGGGATGGAACTGGTGGTCTGCTGGAACACCTGCGCCGTGCCGGCAAACTGCCCGTGCACGCCCGGGGGCAGGGGGAGACTGGCCTGCACCCGGCCGATCTCCCCGGTCGCCTGGCCGAGCGTCACCCCGGGCGGAAGGTTGAAGCTGATGGTGGCCGCCGGCATGCCATCCTGGTGGTTCACCCGTCCTGGCGCGGACTGTACGTGCCAGGTGGCAAGCGCCGACAGCGGCGCCATGCCGGTCGGGGCAAGGCCAATGCCGGTGGCACCGGCGGGTGAGGCACTACCCGCCGCCGGCAGGTAGATGAGGTCGAAGGCCTGCGGTGAGGTGCGCGCCTGGCTGGCCACGCCCATGACCACGTGATACTGGTTGACATCGCTGTAGAGCGTCGCCACCTGCCGCTGCCCGAAGGCATCGTAGAGGGTGGCATCGATGCCGGTGCTCGCCAGCCCCAGCCGCGCCGCCGCTGCGTGATCGATGTCCAGGTATGCCGATACCGCGCTGCTCAACCGGTCGACATCGACATCGACCAGCAGCGGGTCCTGTTTCAGCGCCTGTGTCAGCATCTGCGCGCCCGTCGCCAGGTCCGCCGAGTCATCGGCCTTGAGCGTGTACTGGTAGGTCGAGTTCGCGCCACGCCCGCCGATCTGCATGTCCTGGACCGGGTTGAGAAACAGGCTTGCCCCGGTGACCTGCGCCAGCCGCGGGCGCAGCCGCTGGATCACCTCCTGTGTGGACGGACGCTGCCCGCGCGGTTTCTCGGTGGCGTACACGAAGCCGCCGCCCGCCCGGGAGCCGCCCGTGAAGGCCGTGACGTTCTCGATGGCCGGGTCCGCACGCAGGATGTCCACCAGCTGCCTGAGCTTGGCGCCGCTGGCGGCGAAAGAGGCCGACTGGTCGAGGCGCAGCCCGCCATTCAGTGCCCCGGTATCCTGCTGCGGGAAGAATCCCTTCGGCACGACCGCCAGCAGATAGCCGTTGAGGGCGATGGCACCCAGCAACAGCAGCAGGACCGCCCCGCGATTGCCCAGCGCCCAGTCCAGGCAACGCGCGTAGAACTGGCGCAACCTGCTCATGCCACGCCCTGCCAGCGCGGCAAGGCGCGCCGCGCCGGGGGCAGCGGCACCGCCGTTGCGCAGGACCACGGCGGCAATCATGGGTGTCGTGGTCAGGGACAGCACCATGGAGATCATCACGGCCACCGTCATGGTGACCGCGAACTCGCGGAACAGCCGACCGACCAGCCCGCCCATGAACAGCAGCGGGATGAAGACCGCGACCAGGCTGGTGCTGATCGCCACCACCGTGAAGCCCACCTCCCGCGCGCCCTGCAGTGCCGCACTGATCCGGTCCATCCCGGCCTCGACGTGCCGGTTGATGTTCTCCAGGACGACGATGGCATCGTCCACCACGAAACCGGTGGCGATGGTCAGCGCCATCAGCGACAGGTTGTCGAGCGAGAAGCCCAGCAGGTACATCAGGCCCAGCGTACCCAGCAGGGAAACCACCACCGACACGGCCGGCACCAGGGTCGCCCGCCACGACTGCAGGAACACGCTGACGACCAGCACCACCAGCACGGTGGCGATCAGGAGCGTGATCTCGATCTCGTGCAGGGAGGCGCGGATGGTGGTGGTCCGGTCCGAGGCGATCTCCAGCCTGATGTCCGCCGGTATGCGCGCGCGCAGGCCGGGCAGTGCCTGCCTGATCGCATCGACGGTGGCAATGATGTTCGCCCCCGGCTGGCGGCTGAGGATCACCGTGACCGCGCGCCGGCCATTGAAGAGGCCCAGCGTCTGGATGTTCTCCGGACCCTCATTGACCCGGGCCACCTCGCCCAGGTGCACGTTCACGCCATTGCGGGTCGCGACGACGACCTGCGCGAAATCACGCGCCGACCGGCTGGGTGCACTGGTGTAGAGCTGGTAGGCATTGCCGCCGCCCTCCACCAGGCCGCGGGGCCGGCTGGCACTGGTCGCGGCCACCGCCGTGCGCACCTCCTCGAGGCCGATGCCGGCGCTCGCCAGTTTCTCCGGGTCGATGTCGATGCGCACGGCCGGCAGTGCGCCGCCCCCCAGTTCCACCTGGCCGACGCCGGGTACCTGGGACAGGGCCTGCTGGATCACGGTCGACACCGCATCGTAGATGGCATCGGCCGTCCTTGTTGGCGAGGTCAGCGCGAGGATCATGATCGGCGCATCGGCCGGGTTCACCTTGTTGTAGGTCGGGTTCGTCTTCAGCGCCGCTGGCAGGTCGGCGCGCGCGGCGTTGACTGCCGCCTGCACGTCACGGGCGGCCCCGTCGATCGCGCGCCCCAGGTCGAACTGCAGGATGATCTGCGTCGCACCGATCCCGGACGCGGACGTCAGCTGGGTGACCCCGGCGATCGTCGCCAGGCGCCTCTCCAGGGGCGCCGCCACGCTGCCGGCCATGGTGGCCGGGCTGGCGCCGGGCAGGCTGGCTGACACGGAAATGGTCGGGAAATCGACCTGCGGCAGCGGTGCCACCGGCAGCACCGTGAATGCCGCTACGCCGGACAGGGCGATGCCGAGCGTCAGCAGCGTGGTGCCGACCGGCCGCCGGATGAATGGCGCCGAGAGGTTCATGCCGCGGGCCGGTGCCGCCCGCCCGCCCCGCGCAGGCGCGCCGTCCAGTCCTCGAACACCAGGTAGATGACCGGCGTGGTGAACAGCGTCAGCGCCTGGCTCATGACCAGCCCGCCGGCCACCGCGATGCCCAGCGGCTGGCGCAGCTCGGAGCCCATGCCGCCGCCGAGGATCAGCGGTATGGCCGCGAACAGCGCCGCGAACGTCGTCATCATGATCGGGCGGAAACGCAGCGCCGCGGCATCCCGGATCGCGGCTTCCGCGGCCAGCCCCGACCCGCGCTGCGCGGCGATGGCGAAGTCGATCATCATGATCGCGTTCTTCTTGACGATGCCGATCAGCAGCACGATGCCGATGATGCCGATCACGCCCAGGTCATTGCCCGCGATGAGCAGGGCCAGCAGGGCGCCCAGCCCGGCCGACGGCAGCGTGGAGAGGATGGTCAGGGGATGGACATAGCTTTCGTACAGGACGCCGAGCGTGATGTAGACACAGACGATGGCCGCCAGGATCAGCCAGCCCTCGTTCGCGAGCGAAGCCTGGAACGCGCTCGATGCGCCGAGGAACTGCAGGGTGAGGCCCGCCGGGAGACCCATCTTCGCGGCCACCCCGGCGATGGCCCCCACGGCCCTGCCGAGGGAGACACCTGGCGCCAGGTCGAAGCCGATGGTCGAGGCGGGGAACTGCCCGGCGCGCACCACGGCCAGTGCCGCAGAACCGGTGCTGATGGTGGCGATCGCCGTCAGCGGCACGACGGCGCCGCCGCTCCCGGCCAGATGCACCTCCTGCAGCATCTCCGGGCCGGCCCGTGCATCGGGAAATGCCTCCAGGATCACCCGCTCCTGCGTGGACGGCGTGAAGATGGTGGAGACGATCCGCTGGCCGAAGGCGTCGTAGAGCGCGGCATCCACCGCCGCCGCCGTCACCCCCACGCGCGCCGCGGCATCCCTGTCCACGCTGATGTAGATGGCCTTGCCCTGCGTCTGCACATCGCTGACGGCATTGCGGACTTCGGGCGCATCGCGCAAGGTCCGCGCCAGTGCCTGGCTGAACCGGTCGACCTCCCCCCGGCCGGCACCCTGCACGGCGAAGCGATACTGGGTGGGGCCAGCTTCGGCATCGATGGTCAGGTCCTGCACCGGCCGCAGGTAAAAGCCGATCCCGCCGGCCTGCGCGCGGACGGCCTGCAGCAGCCGCGCGATGGTCTGGTCCTGGGGATCACGGCGCACGGCCTTCGGCCTGAGGTTGACCAGCATCCGCCCCTGGTTGAGGGTGGCATTGCGCCCATCCACGCCAATGCTCGAGCTCAGGGATTCGACATCAGGATCCCCGAGGACGATGTCCGCCACCTGGCGCTGCAGGCTGGCCATGCGCGCGAACGACACGTCCTGCCCCGCGATCACCGTCGCCTGCAACTGGCCGGTGTCCTGCTCGGGAAACAGGCCCTTGGGAATCAGCCACACCAGGAGTCCCGTCGCCAGCAGGGTCAGGGCGAAGACGGCCATCATCAACGGACGATGGAGCAGGACCCGGTCCAGTGCCGTCGCGTAGCGCCTGGCCATGCTGGCCAGGAGATCGCGCGGGATACGGGCCAGGGACCGCTCACGCGCCGCCGGTGCCGGCCGCAGCCAGCGCGCCGCCAGCATGGGCACCAGTGTCAGCGACACCACCGCCGAGATCAGGATGGTCACCGCCAGCGAGACGGCGAATTCGCGGAACAGGCGGCCCACCACATCGCCCATGAACAGCAGCGGGATCAGCACGGCGACCAGGCTGACGGTGAGGGAGATGATGGTGAAGCCGACCTCGCGGGCACCCCGCAAGGCGGCCTGCATGGCGCTGTGGCCCTCCTCCACGTGCCGTGAGATGTCCTCGATCACGACGATGGCGTCATCGACGACGAAGCCGCTGGCGATGGTCAGCGCCATCAGGGTCAGGTTGTTCAGGCTGAAACCCATCAGGTACATCGCGCCAAAACTGCCGACGAGGGACAGCGGCACCGAAATCGCGGCGATGAGGGTGGCGTGCGGCGAGCCGAGAAACAGGAAGATCGCCACGACCACCAGCGCCACGGCCAGCACCAGCTCGAACCCGACATCGCGCACGGAGGCCCGGATGCCCGTGGTGCGATCAGCCAGCACCGTGACGTGCACGTCCCCGGGCAGCGCCTGTTCCAGTCCCGGCAGGGCCCGCTGGACGGCATCAACGGTGGAGATGACGTTGGCCCCGGGCTGGCGCTGGATGTCGACGATGATCCCGGGCTGCCGGTTCATCCAGGCCCCGATGCGGCTGTTCTCCGACGCATCGACGACGCGCGCCACGTCGGACAGGTGCACGGCCGCCCCGTCCCGGAAGCCGACGACCAGCGCCCGGTACTGCTCGACCGACCCGAGCTGGTCATTGGCGTCGATGGACCAGCTGCGTGTCGGCCCGTCGAAGCTGCCCTTGGCCCCGTTGGCGTTGGCTCCGGCAATGGCCGTGCGCAGGTTCTCCAGCGTCAGGCCCTGGGCCGCCAGCGCGGGCATGTCCGCCTGGATGCGCACGGCCGGGCGCTGGCCGGCGGACATCGAGACCAGGCCGACCCCGGACACCTGCGCCAGCTTGGCGGCGAGGCGCTGGGCGACCAGGTTCTGCACATCGGACAACGTGCGTGTGGCGGACGTCACCGCCACGGTCATGATCGGGGCATCCGCAGGGTTCACCTTGGCATACACGGGCGGGGCCGGCAGGTCGCCCGGCAGCAGCGTGGCTGCCGCGTTGATCGCCGCCTGCACCTCCTGCTCGGCCACGTCGAGCGACAGCGCCAGGCCGAATTGCAGCGTGATGATGCTGGCCCCGCCCGAGGAGACCGAGGACATCCGCTGCAGGCCGGCCATCTGCCCGAACTGGCGCTCCAGCGGTGCGGTCACCGTCATCGCCATCACGTCCGGGCTGGCGCCAGGATAGAGCGTGCTGACCTGGATGGTCGGGTAGTCGACCTCGGGCAGCGCGGACAATGGCAGGAGCCGCAACGCGATCAGCCCCGACAGCAGGATGGCCAGCATGAACAGCGAGGTGGCGACCGGCCGTTCGATGAACAGCCGCGACGGGCTCGCAGCGGGATCCGCCGGGGCGCCGGCGGGAGGCGGCGATTCGCCCCGGGCAGTCACGGCGGTGCGGCGGGCGCACCCGGACTGCTGCCCCGTCCCCGGGCAGGGGCGGCCCCCTCACGCGGCGGCCCGGCCAGCACGACCCGCGAACCGTCGTCCAGCCTGTCCGCGCCTTCGGCCACCACCGTGTCCCCCGCCGCGAGCGCGCCGGAGACCACAATCCCGTCAGCAGCAGCCACCCCGGTGACGACGCCCACGATCCTGACCGTCTGGTCTGCCTGCAGGACAAACACGAAGCTGCCGTCCGGCCCGTAGCGCACCGCACTCACCGGCACCACCAGTGCCTGGGGGATGGTGCCGACCTGCAGCCGGATGTTCACGAACTGGTTGGGAAACAGCCGGCCATCGCGATTGTCGAACCGCGCCTTGGCCTTCACGGTGCCGGTCGTCACGTCGATGGCATTGTCCAGGGTCGAGAACCTGCCCCGCGCCAGCTCGGTCTGGCCCGACTGGTCGACCACCGTCACCGGCAAGACCCCGTGGCGCACCGCCTCGCGCACCCGGGCGATCTCCGCCTGTGGCAGTGCAAACCCGACATCCATCGGCGACTCCACGGTGATGACGGCGATGCCGTTGGCATCGCTGGCCGTCACATAGTTGCCGACATCGGCCCGCCGCAGGCCGATGCGCCCGGCCACCGGTGCGCGCACAGTGGCGTAGCCGAGGTTGATCTGCGCCGCGTTGACCGCTGCCTGGTCCGCCTGCACCGTACCCTGCAGCTGCCTGACCAGCGCGAGCTGCGTGTCGACCTGCTGCCTGGCAATCGAGTCCTGCGCCCAGAGGGCCTGGTAGCGTTCGAGGTCGGCGCCCGCCACCGCGAGTTGCGCGCGATCACGCTCGAGGACTCCCTGCGCCTGGCTGACAGCCTGGCGAAAGGGGCCGGCGTCCACCTCGGCCAGCACCTGCCCCTTGTCCACCCGCCCGCCCTCAACGAAGCGGATCGACGTCAGCACCCCGGATACCTGGCTGCGCACTGTTGCACTCACCGTGGGCTGCACCGTGCCGATGGCGGTGATGGTGACCGGCACATCGAGCCTTGCGACTGGCGCAGTACCCACGGTCGCGGATGGGCGTCCCTGCCCGGACATGCTGCGGCCCATGGCCGCCCGGTGGGGGCCCGGCTGCCCGGCACGCTCCAGCGACACGCGACCGAACCACCACCATGCGCCCGCCCCGGCGAGGACGACTCCCAGGGCGACCAGGACGGCATTGCGGCGCGCATGTGCCGATCGCCCTGGCAGCGCAGGACCTTCGGGGGGTGCAACGGAGGAAGAGGCCGGGTCCGGCATGCGCCGCGGGTACCGTGGGGACCGATCCGGATTCTAGCGACCCGGCCCCGTCGAATACAGCAACGCCAATGCCAGCCCGGCGGCTGCGCTGCTGCGCGGCCATGAACATCGGGCCATGGGGAAGGCAGCGGCGCGGACCGGGTACGTGCGATGGGTTGCTCCATGCGCATGCGTTGCGACACCATGGCGGCCGGATCGGCGCGGAGATGCCTGCATGCACGTCTGGCAGTGGTTGTTGACGGGTCTCATTGCCGGGTTGCTCGGCCGGTGGGTGCTGCCGGAATCACGCATCGGCTTTGCCGGGGACCTCGCCCTGGGCAGCATCGGCGGGGTCGCCACCGGCACGCTGCTGCGCATGACCGGCATCATCGAGCCACGTCCGGGCACCATGCAGATGGCGGTGGCGCTGACCGGTGCCATCGGCATGCTTGCGCTCATGCACCTCGCGGCACGCGCGGCGTTGCGGGCGACCCGCGTGGTCGGCAACGTGGTGCAGCCACGCAACCTCCAGGCCCGGATCGCGCAGCTGTCCCCGACAGACCGCGCCGTGCTGGACAAGTTCCTGGCGCGCGAGCCGGTCGCGCATGACCTCGAGCAGGAGCACATCACCCCGCTCGGCGAGCGCCTGGCCGATGGCGTTGCCCGGTTCGGCGGCAGCTGGGCCTTCATCGGCCTGTTTGGCGCGGTGCTGAGCGCGTGGATGCTGTACAACCACGAGACCGTCCAGCCCTTCGACCCCTACCCGTTCATCCTCCTGAACCTCGTGCTGTCCTGCCTGGCGGCCATCCAGGCGCCGATCATCCTCATGAGCCAGAACCGCGCGGCCCAGAAGGACCGTGAGCACGCCCACGCCGACTACGAGATCAACCTCAAGGCGGAACTGGAGATCCTCGCCCTGCACGAGAAGGTGGATGAGCTGCGCGAACGTGCCTGGCGCGAGCTCATCACCCAGCAGGAACGCCAGATCGAGCTGCTCGAGCGGTTGCTGGGGCAGCGCGAGACGCCACGCTAGCGGCCGGCCGGCCGCTCAGCCTCCTGCCGCGGCCTGCACGCCGGCTGGCAGCGCGGCAAACACCCGCTCGTGGAGTTCGCGCTCGCGCTGCATCTCGGCCTCCGTCACCCCGGCCATGCGCGCCCAGTCGTCGCTGGAGAACAGCCGCTGCGCCAGTTCGGTGACCGGACCGTGGTGGCCCATGTTGGCGGTGATGAACGCCGTATAGTCGCGCGCCGCCCTCTCGAAGCGGCCGAGCGCCGCCGCGCCTTCCTTCCGGAGCGCATCACGTGCCGCGACCAGCTCGCGCAGGTGCCGCTGGTTGGCAGCCAGGCGCCCGTCGATCTCGCGCAGCGCCTCCTCCTGGCCGGCATCGGGGGTGCCGAGCTTCGCGCGGATCATCTCGCCCATGCGCACGTCCTGGGCGTGCAGGCGGTTCATCGCCGCCTCGATGTAATCACCCTCGGCCAGGTAAAAGGGCACGAAGCCCGGGCTGCCCTGCGCGCCCTTCTCCAGTGCCACCGAGAGTGCGTTGCGCACCGCCTTCAGCCGGCGGCGCTCGCCGGCCACCTGTTCGCGCAGGATCGTGTCGCTCATGATCTCACCCCGGCTGCCGCTGCAGCCCGTTCCCGGATGCCAGCAAGGTACCAGCGGATTATAGCGCCGGGTCCGTGCCCTTCTGCCCCGGTACCGGCAGGCCGAGCCGGCCGCTGGCTGAAACGGGGATGCGATCCGTGCCGCGCCTTTGTACATACACGTAGCCACTCAGGGAATACGCGATGCCCTGCTGGGCGGCACTGCCGGACAGGGCGCGCAGCAGCGCCGGCCCGTCGCGCAGCAGGTGCGTCGTCACGCGGATGTCGGCCTCCACCTCCGCCCCGGGCGGAACCTCGATGGCTGCGATGGTGCGCCCCTGCGCCGCGCCCACGCCGGCCAGTTCGAGCTCGAGGTCACCACGGGAGATCTTCAGCGGCACGGTATTGGGGTTGAACAGGCCAAGGCGCGCGCGGAACACCTGGCTGTTGATGCCGAGGGCCTCGGGCTCGAGGTTGCGCAGGCTCACCGCGGGCGGGTCCAGTGGCTCGGGCTCGACCAGACTGCAGGCGGGTGCCAGCGCCACCAGCGCGACCAGCACCGCCCACACGCTGTTGCGCTGCCTCTGCCATGCCATGCCAGTGACCATCCGCTGCCCGGGGCAGTGAGCATAGCACCGGGCACGGCAGCCCGCGCCAGCGGTGGCCGCAGGGACCCGCAGTGTCCGTATACTGGATGCGGATTCCCGGACAAGCCCAGAGGGAGATCACCGTGCCGCGTTTTTCCCGCACCCTGTTCCTCATCGCCGGCATCACCGCCATGCTGGCCGCCATGCTGAGTGCCTACGGCTTCCACGGCCTGCCCGGCAAGGTTCCCGAAGCCAAGCTCGCCGCCTGGGCCTGGGCCACGCAGTTCCAGTTCTTCCACGCGATCGGGCTCATCATCGTCGGCTTCATGCTGGCGAAGGATCCGGCCTCCCGGCTGCTGCGCCTCGCGGCTGCGCTGATGCTCGCCGGCCTGGTCCTCTTCCCGGGCAGCATCTATGCCACCACCTTCGGCGCACCCGAAGTCCTCGTCCAGGTGGCACCCCTCGGGGGCAGTTCCTTCATGGCGGCATGGCTGTGCACCGGCATTGCCGGCTGGCGGCTGCCGCCGGCCTGAGCCGCTGCCGGGCCATGCCGCCATTGCGCTATCCTTGCGCGGCACTTCACCGAGGGAGTTGACGGGACATGAATACACGATCCTCCACGCCGGCCCGCCGCCTGGCGCTCATCCTCATGGCAGGCGTGCTCGCCGCCTGCACCGGCATGGGCAAGGCGCCGAAGACCGTGCTGGTCGCGGGCGCCACCGGCCAGACCGGCGTGCTGATCGTCCGGCAGCTCCAGCAACAGGGTTACCACGTGCGGGCGCTGGTGCGCGATCCGGAGAAGGCCCGCGGGCAGCTCGGCCCCGACGTGGACTACGTGCAGGGTGACGTGAAGGATGCGGCCACGGTGAACGCCGCGGCCTCGGGTGTCCAGGCGGTGGTCTCCAGCCTCGGTGCGCGCGGCAAGGACGGCCCGGACCGGCCCGAGATGATCGACTACCACGGCGTGCGCAACCTCGTGGACGCGGCCAGGGCGGCGCGGGTCCGGCAGTTCGTGCTGATCTCCTCGCGCGGCGTCACCGACAGGAACCACGTCCTCAACCGCATGTTCGGCAATGTGCTGGTCTGGAAGCTGGAGGGCGAGAATTACCTGCGCGCCAGCGGGCTGGCCTACACCATCGTGCGCCCAGGCGGTCTGCTCAACGAGCCCGGCGGCAAGGGCGAGATCGTCCTCGAGCAGGGCGACAAGCCGGTGGGTGGCCGCGGCCTGTTCATCCCGCGCGAAGACGTCGCGACCCTCTGTGTCGAGGCACTGGAGCACCCCGAGGCGAAGTTCCGCACCTTCGAGGTGCACCGCGTGGATGGCCCGCCGGTCAGCGACTGGAAGGCACGGTTCGCCGCCCTGAAGCCCGATCCCAGGCCCTGAACCCGGGGACTGGCGCGGCTGCGCCGGGCCGCCAGCCCGGGCAGGGCTGCGTCAGCCGGCCAGGCGGGTCAGCGCGTACGCCTGCTCGTGCATCGAGGTGACACCGCCGCTGAGGAAGCGCGGCTCCTGTGCCAGCACCTCGTTGCGCTCGAGGAGCGTCACGCTGAAGCGACCCGCGCAACGCGCACGCACCTCGGACTCACCCACCGGGAACGGCGGTCCCGGGATGACCGGCGGGGCATAGTCGAGCGTCACCAGCAGGCCGCGGGCACCCGGCTGCAGCAGCTGGGCCATGTGCCCGACATACCGCCCGCGCATCGCCTCGGGCAGCGCAATCAGCGCGGCACGATCGTACCAGGCGGTGACCGCCCCGACATCGGCCGTACCGATCCCGAACAGGTCACCGCAGAGGATCTCGACCGCGCCGGCACGGAAGCGCAGATGCCCACCGCGCCGTTCCACCTGCGGCTGGAGTCCGTGTTCGGCGAAGAAGGCATCCACCGCGATCCGGCTCAGCTCGATGCCGACCACCTCGTGCCCCTGCGCCGCGAGCCAGCCCATGTCGAGGCTCTTGCCACACAGGGGCACCAGCACCCGCGAACCGGCACCGAGCAGTGCATGGTGGCGCAGCAGCATGCCGTTGACGTCGTTGCGGTGGAAGCCGCCGATCTGGCCCTTCTGCCAGCGCTCGATCCAGAAGGCGTGGTCCATGTGTCGGTTCATCCTGGATTGATGGTGACGCCTACCTCGCGTGATGCCGGATGCCACCACGGCTGGCGATCCGCGTGGCGCTGCGGAACTTCCCGGACGGCCCGGCCTGACATCTTCCCTACTCCAGCGGGCGCGAGTGCCAGTCGGCACTGCGGGCGCAGGGGCTGGCGGCGCTGCTGCCTGGCGCACAGGCCGGCGCCTCCCAGCGGATCTCGTAGGCGGGCCAATAGATTTCGTCGAGCTTGGGGGTGAGCACCTCGGTGAAGCCGTTCCAGGTGACCGTCGTGAGGCGCACCGAGGCGCGGTCGGGCCTGCCACGCACCGCGCTGATGAAGGCGTCGAGGTCGGGCACCGGCATGCCGTCCACCTCGATGATGCGCCGGCCGGCCAGCAGCCCGTAGCGCGAGGCGGGCGAGCCATAGGCAAAGAAGGCCACGTAGACGCCGTAGGGCTCGACCGCGCGCTGCGCGGCCATGTCGCGGTAGGGGGCCTGCAGCAGCGCGCCGCTCCACATCATGGCACGGCGCACGCCATTGCCATCCAGCGCCACGGTGGGCAGGTCCATCACCTGCTCGTGCCCGTCACGCAACAGGAGCAGGCTCACCCGTTCCTTCTGCGCAGCCAGCTCGGCCTCGCGAAAGCGCGTCACCGGCTGGCCGTCGATGGCGAGCAGCAGGTCACCGGGCTGCAGCAGCTGCGCGGCGGGCGTGCCCGCCACCGTGCGCGACACGCTCAGCGCCTGGGGACGGGCGGGATCATGGTCCTGCAGCCGGCGCACCCGGTCCTCGGCGAGGCCGAGCTCGCGGGCGCTCGCCAGCGACACCTCGCCCCACTCGACCTCCAGCGAGCGCAGCTTGCGCTGCTCGCGCGCGAGGTCCACGAGTTCGCGCACGAGCCCGGCGGGGATGCCGCGGTTCTGCTGCACCGGGTCGCCGCCACTGCCCTGGACGGCGAAGGTCGACCACAGCGCCGCCACCTCGCCACGCCGGTCGAGGATGACGCCATCGATGTCGCGCGGGCCGTTGACGAGGTCCAGCGTCTCGAGGTTGGTCTCGCGGAAGCGGATGGTGCGCGACAGCGGGTAGCGCACCGCATCCACCGAGGCGACCTCCGTGTTGCGGAAGACCAGCGTGAAGTCGCGGCGCAGGCCCACCACCTGGACGCCGTCGCCCGCGTCCGGCACGCGGCCCGCCAGCTTCGCCTCGCGCACCGGCGTATCGCCGATCAGCGCGGGGTCATAGGCCACCAGCGCCAGGTTGTGCGTGGGATGGATATAGACCACGCGCCCCGGCACCTCGAGGTTGCCGCCGAAGGTGATCTGCACGTCGCCCATGGCATCGGGCACGGTGTTGCGGTCCACGACGACGAAGCCGCGCGCGGCATCCACCACCAGGCCCGTGCCGTAGTAGTGGCGCTCGGCCACGCCCGAAATGGTGTAGGGCATGTCGAAGCTGACCACCACGAGCGAGGCCGCCAGCCGGCGGATGCGCTCGTCGCGTTGCTCGGCAAAGCGCGTGGAGCGCGGCGCCTGCACCTTCGGCGGCGGGCCCGCCGCCAGCGCCCGGCAGGGCCAGATGCCGGTGGCGTCGTCACGGTGGCAGCGGCGCGCAGGGAACCAGCGCCGGTCCATGCGGATCACCCGCAGCCTGCTCGTGCCGGGGTCCTCCAGCGTGTAGAAGCGCACTGCAGCCCGCTGCTGGTCGGCCAGCGTGGCGAGCACGGCCTCCAGTTCATCGAGGCTGCCGACCGGACGGTCATCCACGCTGATGATGACCGCCGCGCGCGGGATGCCCGCGGTGCCGAACACGTAGCCCGGGTTCGCCAGGTAGACCCCCGCGACGGGGCGGTTGTAGTGGCGTGCCATCTGCAACGACAGCGGGTTGAGTACCGCATCACCCGCCTCGAGGTACTCCACCGGGGTGACGGCGCGCAGGTCCTGCACCGTGATGGACAGTTCCAGCGGCCTGCCACTGCGCTCCACGGTCACCGCCACCTGCCGCCCCACCGCCTCGTCGAGGATGGCTTCGAGCGGCACGAACTCGGCGACGTATTCGCCCTGCACCCTGACCAGCACGTCACCGACCTGCAGCTTGCCATCGGCGGTGCCGCCGGGGATCACCTGGTTGACCACCAGCAGGCCGGTCTGGTCGGGGAAGCGCTTGCGTACGGCCGCCTCGGTGGCCTCGCGCAGGCCGAGACGGTGCAACTCGTCGAAGGGCTGCTGGACGAAGATCGCCGAGAGGTACCCGCGGCTGACCGGCTGGCCGGCGCGGATGAGGTCGAGCGCGCGGGTCACCCGGTCGAGCGGCAGGAAGAAGCTGCTCGCCGCGGCATTGCTGCCCCCGGCATTGAGGGCCACCGCGCGCCCCTCGATGTCGATGACCGGGGAGCCCGAGGAACCGCCCGAGGTGCTGGAGGCGGCCTGCAGGTAGAAGGTGTTGAAGTCATTGTAGTTGCCGCGCCCGTAGTCCGGTGCCGGCCGGCGCAGCCGGGCGATGGTGCCCGAGAGGATGGAGAGCTGCTCGCCGGCATCGTTGCCGACGACGCGGATTTCGCGGCCGAGGCGCGCCCGCTCCGGCGCCAGCGCAATCTCCACCGGCTTGATGTAGCGCAGCTTCGCCGGGTCGTAGCGGAAGAAGCCGAAGTCGTGGACCGGATCGCGGTACACGGGTGTCAGCTCCACCTCCTCCTGGTTGACGAACAGCGCTTCGGCGCGCACCGGGCCTGCCGAGACGACGTGCCGGTTGGTGAGGATGAGCCCGTTGCGCGCATCGACCACGAACCCCGTGGCCTGTGCCGATTCGTTCCACTCGGTGTCGAAGGCGCGGGTGGCGTCCACCTTGATCGCCACCACGCCCGGGGCGATGCGCTCCAGCGTGCGGCGCCAGGCGGCCGACCCGGCGTTCTCGCCATCGGCGGCATGGGCGCCGGCCACGAGTACCAGGCACAGCAGGGCACACCGGGCCACTGTCCCGGCCAGGGTGCCGCCGGGCGTGCGGATGGCCGTCTTCCGGGCGGCGCCGGTCACAGCCGGATCCCGTGGCCGAAGGCGGCCTGGTAGGCGCTGGCCAGTGTGGCCGGGGTGAAGTGGTGGTTTTGCGTGCCCTTGCGGGCGATCTTCAGGGCACCGATGAGCGCGGCCAGCCGGCCGGTTTCCTCCCAGGAAAGCCCGCGCCCGATGCCGTGGAGCAGTCCCGCACGATAGGCGTCCCCGCAACCGGTCGGGTCGGCGATCCGCTCGGGCGTCACCACCGGGATGTCGATGCGCCGGCCGCCGGCAAAGATCGTGGAACCCTGCCCGCCACGGGTGACGATCAGCGCCCGCACCCGCCCGGCAATCTCCTCCTCCGTCCAGCCGGTGCGCTCGCTGAGCAGGCGCCCCTCGTAGTCGTTGACCGTCACCCAGGCCGCCTGCCCGATGAAGCGGCGCAACTCCTCGCCGTCGAACATGGGCAGCCCCTGGCCGGGATCGAACATGTAGGGAATGCCGGCCGCGGCGCACTGCGCGGCATGGTCGACCATCCCCTGGCGGCCATCGGGGGACACCACGCCGATGCGGATGCCGGCATCGGCGGGCACGCGGTTGACGTGCGCATGGTCCATGGCGCCGGGGTGGAAGGCGGTGATCTGGTTGTCGTCCAGGTCCGTGGTGATGTAGGCCTGCGCGGTGAGCGCGTCGGGGATCTCGGTGATGTGGCGCATATCGAGCCCGTGCTCGGCGAGGCGCACGCGGTAACGGCCGAAGTCGCGGCCGACGGTCGCCATGACCAGCGGATCGCCGCCGAGCAGCTTCAGGCTGTAGGCGATGTTGCCGGCGCAGCCCCCCAGTTCCTGGCGCATGTCGGGCACCAGGAAGGCGACGTTCAGGATGTGGATCTGGTCCGGCAGGATGTGGTCGCGGAAGCGGCCGCGGAACACCATGATGTTGTCGTAGGCGATGGAACCACAGATCAGTACGGACACAGGCGTGCTCCTCGGGGCGGGGATCAGCGGGCGGCGGGATGCGGCCTGCCCTGCCAGGTGAGGTCAGGCTCGCGGGCGGCGCGCACGTCGTCGAGGCGGCGCACCGGCATGGTGCGTGGCGCCTCCTTGACCTCGGCGGCATTGCGCCGCGCCAGGTCGCGGATGTCGACCAGCGCGTCGATGAAGCGGTCGAGTTCCTCGCGGCTCTCGGTCTCGGTGGGCTCGATCAGCAGGCACTCGGGCACCAGCAGCGGGAAGTAGGTGGTCGGCGCGTGGAAGCCGCGGTCGAGCAGCGCCTTGGCGAAATCCATGGCGGTGACCCCGGTCTCGCGCGCGATGCCCTTCAGGGTGACGATGAATTCGTGGCTGGCCCGCCGTTGCGGGAAGGCCAGGTCGAATCCCGCGCCGCGCAGCCGCACCATCAGGTAGTTGGCGTTGAGCGTGGCATGGCCGGACACCCGGCGCATCCCTTCCGCACCCAGCATGCGCATGTAGACATAGGCGCGCAGCAGGATGCCCGCGTTGCCCATGAAGGCCGAGAGCCGGCCGATGCTGGCCGGCCGCTCCTGCCGCGTGAGCCAGGCGTAGCGGCCATCCCGGAGCCCGACGATGGGCACGGGCAGGTGGGGTTCGAGCCGCGCATTGGCCGCCACCACGCCGGCCCCCGGCCCGCCGCCGCCGTGGGGCGTGGAGAAGGTCTTGTGCAGGTTGATGTGCACGACGTCGAAGCCCATGGTGGCCGGCAACGCCCGCCCCAGGATGGCGTTGAGGTTGGCTCCGTCGTAGTAGAGCAGCCCGCCGGCCCCGTGCACGATGGCCGCCAGTTCCCCGATGCGCCGTTCGAACACGCCGAGCGTCGAGGGGTTGGTGAGCATGATGCCGGCGGTGTCCGGCCCGACCGCGGCGCGCAGGGCCTCGAGGTCCACGTCGCCCCGGGCATCGGTGGGAATCTCGCGCACCTCGTAGCCGCACATGGTGGCGGTGGCCGGATTGGTGCCGTGCGCCGCATCCGGGACGATGATCACCCGGCGCGCCGTGTCGCCACGGGCCTCGTGCCAGGCGCGGATCATGGCCACACCCGCGTACTCGCCCTGCGCACCAGCCATGGGCGTCAGCGACACGCCGGTCATGCCGGTCACGCCCTTGAGCATCTCCTGCAACTCGTAGAGGCAGGCGAGGAAACCCTGGCCATGCTCCTCCGGGCCGAGCGGGTGGCGCCCAAGGAAGCCCGGCAGCATGGCCAGCCGGTTCGCCGCCCGCGGGTTGTACTTCATCGTGCAGGAGCCGAGCGGATAGAAGTGCGTGTCGATGGAGAAGTTGAGCTGCGAGAGCCGGGTGTAGTGGCGCACGACCTGCAGCTCCGAGACCTCGGGCAGCGGCGGCGGGCTCCTGCGCAGCGCCGCCGCGGGCAGGCCGGCCAGATCCGCCATGGCGGCTGGCGCATGCGAGGGCGCACGCCGGCCCGGGCGCGAGTGCTCGAAGATGACGGGTTCAGGCAGCATCGTGCGATTCCTCATGCGCGATGGGCCAGCAGCGACGCCAGGGTTCGTGCATAGGCCTGGATGTCATCGGCACTGCGCGTCTCGGTGGCGCAGACCAGCAGCGCATGGCCCAGCTCGGGGTAGTCGGCAGAGAGGTCATGGCCGCCGAGGATGCCGGCAGCGGACAACCCCGCCAGCAACGGTGCCACCGGCCGGTCGAAACGCAGCACCGCCTCGTGGCAGTACGGCCCGAAGGCCAGCGACACGCCGGGCAGCGCGGTGAGCGCCTGCACCAGGCTGCGGGTGTTGGCATGGCACTGCGCGGCCACCCGCCGCAGGCCTTCGGCACCCAGCAGCGACATGAAGATCGTCGCCGCGGTCACCATCAGGCCCTGGTTGGTGCAGATGTTGGAGGTCGCCCTGGAGCGGCGGATGTGCTGCTCGCGGGCCTGCAGGGTGAGCGTGAAGCCGGGGCGGCCATCGACATCGAGTGTGCGCCCGACGATGCGGCCGGGCATCTGGCGCACCAGTGCCTGGCGGCAGGTCAGGTAGCCGAAGTACGGCCCCCCGGAGGACAGCGGGATGCCGAGCGGCTGGCCCTCGCCACAGGCGATGTCCGCGCCGGCGCTGCCCCAGCTGCCCGGCGCCTCGAGCAGGGCGAGCAGCAGCGGGTTGCACACGCCGATGACCAGCATGCCCTGGGCGTGGGCCCAGTCGGTGAGCTCGTCCACCGCCTCGAGCGTGCCGAGGAAGCCCGGCTGCTGGATCGCCAGCGCCGCGAAGTCCCCGCCGGAAAGGCCGGCCAGCGCGCCGGTATCGGTGCGCCCGGCCGCCAGCGGCAGCTCCACCAGCTCGATGCCCTGCCCGGCCAGCATGCCGCAGGCCACCGCGCGGAACACGGGCGAGAGCGCCCGGGTGGTCAGCACGCGGCGCGAACGCGACTTGCGGTTGGCCCGCACCGCCATCAGGCAGGCCTCGGCGAAGGCCGTGGCACCGTCGTACATCGAGGCGTTGGCGACGTCGAGCCCCGTGAGCCCGGCCATCATCGACTGGAACTCGTAGATCAGCTGCAGCGTGCCCTGGCTGGCCTCCGCCTGGTAGGGCGTGTAGGCGCTGTAGAACTCGCCGCGGGTGGCCAGTTCCCAGACCGCCGCCGGGATGTAGTGGTCGTAGGCGCCGGCGCCGATGAAGCACAGCGGCCGGCCATCCGCCGCCGCGCGGTCGAGCATGAGCCGGGTGATTTGCGCCTCGGACAGCCCTGCGCCCATGGCGGGCAGTCCCGCGATGGCCAGGCTCGCCGGGATTTCGTCGAACAGCTCATCGATGCTGCCCGCACCGATGACGGCGAGCATCCCGGCGACATCCTCCTCTGTGTGGGGAATGAAGGGCACGGCAGTGGTCCGGGGCTCAGCCTTCGGCGTCCAGCAGCTGCTGGTAGGCAGCGCCGTCGAGCAGGCCGGCCGCTGGCGTGGCGGGCCTGAACCGGAACAGCCAGCCCTCGCCATAGGGACTGGTATTGACCAGGCCCGGTGCCTGCTCCAGCGCGGCGTTCACCGCCGTGACGGTGCCGGCCAGCGGCGCATAGACATCGGAGGCGGCCTTCACCGATTCCACCACCGCGCAGCCCTGTCCGGCAGCCAGCGTGCTGCCCGCCTCCGGGAGCTCGACGAACACCAGTTCGCCGAGCTGGCGCTGGGCATGGTCGGTGATGCCCACCGTCACGGTGCCATCACCCTCCTCGCGCAACCACTCGTGGTCACGGGTGTATTTCAGTTCCGCTGGCACTGCAGTCATTGCCTGGTTTCCTCCGCAGCAATCCTCGATGTCGTCAGGTCACGAGCACACGGCCGCGGCGCACGAAGGGCGGGCGCAGCAGCCGCGCCGGGTGTCGCACGCCACGAATCTCGACCTCGCAGGCCCCGGCGGCGCCAACCGGGACGCGCGCCAGGCCGATGGAACAGTTCATGGTGGGCGAGAAGCCACCGCTCGTGACCAGGCCCTCGCCCGACGCCGTGATGACGCGCTGGCCCCGGCGCATGACACCGCGCCCGCCGAGCATGATGCCAGCCAGCATCACCGCCGGGCCTGCGGCGCGCTCGCGCTCCAGCGCGGGCCGGCCGGTGAAGGCCCGGTCGGCCGGCTCCCAGGCCACCGTCCAGGCCAGGCCCGCGGCCAGCGGCGAGGTCTGCTCGTCCATGTCCTGCCCCTGGAGGTTCATGCCGGCCTCCAGGCGCAGCGTATCGCGGGCGCCGAGGCCGCAGGGTGCAATGCCGGCCGCCAGCGCCGCATCCCAGAAGGCGAGTCCCGCGGCGACGGGGAGCAGCACCTCCCAGCCATCCTCGCCGGTGTAGCCGGTGCGGCCGATGAAGGCAGCCGCGGATTCGACGGCATGGAAGGGCTGGAGCGCCAGGGCAGCGGGGCGCAGTGCCTCGGGCAACAGGGGCGCAGCGAGCTCGCAGGCCCGCGGTCCCTGCACGGCCAGCATCACCAGGTCGTTGCGCAGCTCGAGTGCCACATCCCGCCCAGCGGCGGCTGCCTGCATCCAGGCGAGGTCCCGGTCGCGTGTCGCGGCATTCACGACCAGGCGGTACGGCGCCGGCGCGGCATCGGGGCGCCGGTAGACGATGAGGTCGTCGATGACACCGCCCGCCTCGTTGAGCATGCAGCTGTAGAGCGCCTGGCCCACGGCGAGGCGCGCCACGTCGTTGGCAAGGAGCCGGCGCAGCCAGGCGGTGGCATCGGCACCGCCCACATCCACCACGGTCATGTGCGAGACGTCGAAGATGCCGGCATGGCGGCGCACCTGGTGGTGCTCCTCGAGCTGCGAGCCGTAGTGCAACGGCATGTCCCAGCCGCCGAAGGGCACCATCTGCCCACCGGCCCCGACGTGACGGTCATACAGCGGCGTGCGCTTGGACATGGCAGATATCCGGATGAAAAAAGGCGGCAGGCCCGTGGTCTGCCGCCCTCGCCCGCGATCAGGTGTGATCAGGCGGGTGATCTTACGCCAAGGCATCGGCGCCGGCCAGCAACGACACTCACGCGGCGGTGCCCACCAGCGCCTCGATCTCCTCCGGCTCCCTCGGCAGGTTGCGGCTCAGCACCTCGATGCCCCCGCGGGTCACCAGGACATCGTCCTCGATGCGCACGCCGATGCCCTGCCAGCGCCTGGCAACCCCGCGGGTGCCCGGCGGGATGTAGATGCCGGGCTCCACCGTCATCACCATGCCGGGCTCCAGCAGGCGCCACTGGTCGCCGACCTTGTAGTCGCCGACATCGTGGACATCCATCCCCAGCCAGTGGCCGGTGCGGTGCATGAAGAAGCGGCGGTAGTCGCCGTTGCGCGCGATGGCGGCGGGCGTGCCCTCGAGGATGCCCAGGCGGCGCAGGCCGCGGATGATGGCACCCACCGCGGCATCATGTGGCTCGTTCCAGTGGTTGCCCGGGGCGATGGCCCTGAGCGCGGCCCCCTGGGCCTCGAGCACGACCTCGTAGATGGCGCGCTGCTCCGGGGTGAACCGCCCGCTGACCGGCCAGGTCCGGGTAATGTCCGAGGCATAGCAGTCGGACTCGCAGCCGGCGTCCACCAGCAGCAGGTCGCCGTCCTGCATCCGGCGGTTGTTCGCCGAGTAGTGCAGCACACAGGCATTGGGCCCGGAGCCGACGATGGGCAGGTAGGAGGGGTGCAGGCCATTGCGGCGGAACTCGTGGAGGAATTCCGCCTCGATCTCGTACTCGTAGAGCCCCGGGCGGCAGCGGGCCATGGCACGGCGATGGGCACCCACCGCCACCGCCACCGAACGGCGCAGGCAGCCCAGTTCCGCCCGGCTCTTGTACAGCCGCTGGTCGTGGAGCATGTGCTCCAGCCCGATGAACGCGTCGGGGGCGTGGGTGCCGGGGCTGCCCCGGTTGCGCAGGGCCGTCACCCAGCCAATCAGGCGCGTGTCGAACTCCGGGTTCGCGCCCATGGTGTAGTACACGCGCTCGGCCTGTTCGAGGATGCCCGGGAGGATGTCGTCCACATCGCTGATGGGAAAGGCATCGCTTGCGCCGAACTCGGCAACCGCCCGCTCGGGCCCGGCCCGCGTGCCGTCCCAGGCCTCGCGCTGCGGGTCACGGTCGCGGCAGAAGAGCACGTACTCCCCCTGGGGCCGCCCCGGCGCCAGCACCGCGATGGATTCCGGCTCGTGGAAGCCGGTGACATAGTAGAAGTCGCTGTCCTGGCGGTAGGGATACTCGACATCCCGGTTGCGCAGCTTGGCGGGTGCGGCCGGCAGGATGCCCACGCCGCCGCGGCCGATCATGCGCATCAGCTGGCGCCGGCGCCGGGTGAACTCGCTCGCGTTCACCACCCGGGTCAGTGCAGGCGGCTGCTGCCCGCCGCGCCACGCGCGCCGTGCAGTTCCTCGAACAGGAGTTGCGTGCTGACGCGCACGAACTCCACCAGCTCGGTGTAGGCCGCTTCGTCCTCGGCGCTGGCTTCCGCCTGGCCCACCGTGGCCCGGGCAATCTCGGCAAGGTCGCCGATGATCTCCCGTGCGCTGTCCCCGGCCAGCACCGCCCGCGCAGCCGGGCTCGTGGCCACTTCACCCAGCCCTTCCATGAAGCCGGCGCACCAGGCGCCCAGCGCCTCGGTCCGCTCGGCGAGCGGCCTCTCATCGGGGGGCAGCAGCGGGGAGAAGGCCATGGCCCCCTCGGCAAGGGCGGTGCAGGTGGCCGTGGCCAGGCTGCCAAGCAGTTCAGCCGCCGCGGCCCCCGCCACGCTGGCACGCCCGGCGCCCGCCAGGGAGGCCATCCAGGTCTCCGCGGCGCGCCCGCCGAGCACGCAGGCCAGGCCGCAGAGGCTGCCGTGCGCCTCGGTCACGCCGGCGCCGGCGTCCAGCTCCTCCATGGCACCTTCGATGAGGACAAAGCTCGGCATCCCTTCGCTGGTCATGGATGGCAGGCCGCGCCGGCCTCCTCTGTTTGCATAATCGGGCGACCGCCCGGGATGGGGCCCATCCTAGCGCATCGGCGGTGCGGCGGTGCATTTGACCATCGCCCGTGGCCGGAACTATATTGAATCGATGACGGAAGACAGCGACAAGTCCTTCGGCGAAGAGCTCGAGCGGCTCGGCAAGCGGCTGGATGACCTCGTCCTCACCTGCAACCAGCTGAAGGAGGAGAACCGCTCCCTCCGGCAGCGCCAGGACGCCTTCACCGCGGAGCGCGCCAACCTGCTGCAGAAGAACGAGCAGGTGCGTGCCCGGGTGGAGGCCATGATCGGCCGCCTCAAGGGCATGGAGCACGGGACATGAGCGAAGCAGTCCGGGTCAACATCAGGATCCTCGACAAGGACTACCAGATCGGCTGTCCGCCGGAGGAACGCGCCGCGCTGCTCGACTCCGCGGAGCTGCTCGACCGCAAGATGCGCGAAATCCGCGACGGCGGCCGGGTCGTCGGGCTCGAGCGCATCGCCGTCATGGCAGCCCTGAACATCGCCAACGAATTGCTGCATTCGCGCGAGCGTGGCGAGGTTCTGGAAACGAAGTCCAAGGCGCGGGTGCGCGCCATGCGCGAGCGCGTCGAGGGTGCGCTGCAATCCGGCCGGCAGCTGGAACTCTGAGTCCCGATCGCGGCAAAGGACGCCGCACGTCGCACTTTCCACCGGTGGCCACCGTATAATCGGCAGTGGCGTTTCCTGCGGTGTTCGAGCAGAGCTGACTGCCTTCGACCCTTAAATGCACTCCAGGGACCCGGCCAGTCGGCAGCTTTGTGCATTACCGCCACGAGCGGAAAGCCTGCTCTGCCAAGGCCTGTCCCACCTTTCGCTCGGGTCCGAGAGCGACGGTTCGATACGGCACATGCGGGAACGCCACCCTTCACCCCCTGCAGCCACGCCACCGGGTGCCCCCGGGATGAAGGCGCTGCGTGCGGCCATGCGCCGCCAGCGGGCACAGCTGCCGCCCGCCATCCTGGCCGCGCACTCGCAGGCCATCGCGCACCACCTCTGGCGCCTCCCCCTCATGGCGCGCTGCCGCCGCATTGCCTGCTACATGGCCGTGGCGGGCGAAGTCGACTGCGAACCCGTCATGGCGGAGGCCCTGGCACGCCGGCGGCAGGTGTATCTGCCGGTGTTGCACGGCCGGCTGCTGCGGTTCGCCCCCTGGCATCCTGGCGCGAACCTCGCCAGCAATCGCCTGGGCATTGCCGAGCCGCTGTCAGGGCCAGGCACCTGGCTGCGGGGCGCGCAACTGGATGTCGTGCTGGCGCCACTGGTCGCCTTCGACACGCGCGGCCGCCGGCTCGGCATGGGCGGCGGCTTCTACGACCGCAGTTTCGCCTTCATCCGGCGGCGCGCGGGCTGGCACCATCCGCACCTCATCGGCATCGCGCACGAGTTCCAGTGCGTCGACTCCCTGCCGACGCGTCCCTGGGATGTCGGACTGCATGCCGTGGTGACCGAGCGTGGCGTGCACATGTTCTGAGTTGCTCATTGCATGTTGGTGGATCCGATGCAGGACATCGACTCGTACCAGCATGTGAGTCATCCGGATCTGCGAACTCGTTCACGGCAATCACTGGTAATTTAATTTTGGTTGTATATACTAAATTGCGGTTACCCCGACAGGAGACCATTGTCATGGCAAAGAAGAAGGCTGCTTCGAAGAAGAAGGTCAAGAAGAAGGCCGCAAAGAAGGCCAAGAAGAAGCGCTAGCGATAGCTGGCGAAACGCGGGAACCGGCAACGGTTCCCGCGGCTTCCCAAAAGGAAGTGTTTGCAGAATGTGCCCGCCTCTGGCGGGCACATTTTCATCCGGGGTCCGCCTTCAGTCGTCACGACACACACCCCGGCCAGCCCGCAGGACTGCAGTGTGTCCCCAGCCGACCGGAGTACGCGCATGGATCAGGGCTCGAAGAAGCGGCAGGCCGCCAGGGCGGCCATCGAACTGCTCGAACCAGGCATCCGGCTGGGCGTGGGCACGGGTTCCACCGTCAACCTCTTCATCGAGGAACTGGCCCGGGTCGCCGACCGCGTATCCGCGGTGGTGGCCAGTTCCCACGAGACCGAAAGGCGCCTGAAGGCGGCCGGCTTCACGGTCTCGGACCTTGCCGATGCGGGGGACCTCGACCTCTATGTCGATGGGGCCGACGAGGCCAACAAGCACTTCCACCTGATCAAGGGCGGCGGCGGCGCGCTGACCCGGGAGAAGGTGCTGGCGGCGGCGTCGCGGCGCTTCGTCTGCATCATCGACGACAGCAAGTGGGTGGCCACGCTCGGCAAGTTCCCGCTGCCGGTGGAAGTGGTGCCGATGGCCCAGTCCTACGTCGCGCGGCAGATGGTCCGGGCCCGCGGCCAGCCGGTCCCGCGCAAGGACTTCGTGACCGACAACGGCAACCTCATCCTCGACGTGCACAACCTGGTGATCACCAATCCGCCTGATCTCGAGACCCGGTTCAACCAGATCGCCGGGGTGGTGACGGTGGGGCTCTTCGCCAACCGGCCGGCGGACGTGATCCTCATGGCGACCGATTCCGGGATCAAGCGCTTCGACCGGCGCTGAGCGGGGAACCCGCGCGGCGCGGCAGCGCCCCCACCCGGCGGCCCGGCCCGGCCCAGGAGCGGATGGTGGTGGAAATGAAAAAGCCCACCGCGGGTGGTGGGCTCTTCCGGTCGTGGACTGGCTGGGGGACTAGGATTCGAACCTAGGTTAACGGAGTCAGAGTCCGCTGTCCTACCACTAGACGATCCCCCAATGGCCCGGCACGGATCGTGGGCGGGGGCGAAACCCGCCAGCCCCGATCAGCGCTTCGAGTACTGGGTTGCGCGGCGGGCCTTGCGCAGGCCGACCTTCTTGCGCTCGACCTCGCGCGCATCGCGGGTGGCAAAGCCGGCCCGGCGCAGCGCACCGCGCAGGCTGTCGTCGTAGGCCATCAGGGCACGGGTCAGGCCGTGGCGGATCGCGCCGGCCTGGCCGGTCATGCCACCGCCGCTGACCGTCACGTCGACGTCGAAGTGGGTGCCGAGCTGGGTGAGTTCCAGCGGCTGGCGCACGATCATCCGCGCGGTCTTGCGGCCGAAGAATTCGTCCAGCGACCGGTCGTTGACGGTGATCGCACCCTTGCCGGGCCGGATGAAGACCCGTGCCGTGGAGCTCTTGCGCCGGCCGGTACCGTAGAAAGCCTGGGTAGCCATGTCTTGTTCAACCTGCAGTCAGGATCAGATCTCGAGCGGCTGCGGCTGCTGGGCCGCATGCGTGTGCTCGGCGCCCGGGAAAACCTTGAGCTTGCGCAGCATCGCGGCCCCGAGCCGGTTCTTCGGCAGCATGCCCTTCACGGCGATGCGCAAGGCGCGGTCGGGAGCCCGGTCCATCAGATGCTCCAGGCTCTCGGTCTTCATGTTGCCGATGTAGCCGGTGTAGCGGTAGTAGGTCTTGTCTTTCATCTTCTGGCCGGTCACGCGGATGCGGGCGGCATTGACCACGACGATGTAGTCACCGGTGTCCACATGGGGCGTGTAGATGGGCTTGTGCTTGCCGCGCAGCCGCCGCGCGAGCTCGGTGGCCAGCCGGCCCAGGGTGCGCCCGTCGGCGTCCACCAGGTACCAGCCACGCTTTACTTCTTCCGGCTTGGCAGAAATCGTTCTCATGAGCCTGTCTGCAAGATGTCAGGACCCGCGCCGACCGCGGGCAGAAGGCCGGCCATTCTAATGGGCCGTCCCGGGCTTTTCAACGCAAAACGCCGGCAGGTCGCATTCCCGGCCGGGAACCGCCCCGCCAGCCCCCCGTTCAGAACTTGTATTCCAGCGAAATCGAGGTCTGGGTGTCGGTCTTGTCGGTGCCCGGCAGCACATCGGTGTTGTGCTTGACCAGGTAGCCCAGCACCAGCGCGAGGTTGCCGACCACCCCCGCCTTCAGCTGGGTCAGGGACTCGATGTAGGTGTTGTCGGCACCGGTGGTACTGGACAGCTTCTGGCTGAAAACCGCGGTATCGCTGATGTGCCAGTGGTAGTCGGCACCGATCCGGCCCACCAGCTCGTTGTTGCTCGTGCCATCCCTGAACTCCGACTGGGTGGCACCGACACCCGCCTCGAGGTTCAGCTCCTGGGTTTCGCTGCGCCACACCCGCCAGCCCAGGCCGCCGACCTCGAAAATCTGGTGGTCGTAGGCGCTGAAGCGGTCCTTGTTCCACTCGGCAAGGCCGAAGGTGTAGATGACCTCGCCCAGGTCGTACTTGGTCTTCAGCTGGGCCTTGTAGGCTTCCGAGCTGGTCTTGTTGTTCTGGCTGCTGCCGATCGCCGTGGCCAGGCCACTGTGGTGCCAGCGATCCCGGTCGTAGAAAACCTCGCCCCTGAGATTGCCGGTGGTGCTCTCCGAATTGCCGCTGACGGCCACGTAGCCGGCAGCGATGCTCCCGGACCAGCCCTCCGGAGCCGGCTTGCCCTTTTCGCCATGGGCCAATGCCGGGCCCGCGGACAGCAGGCAGCCGAGGAACGCCAGGATGGCGGATATTCTGTGCATCGGTGTTCTCCCCTGTCAGGATCCGGGTGGCGCGCCCGGGGCAACCGGGCCGGCCAAGGCGGCGCACTCTAAACCGGGCCCTGCCCTGCCGCAACACGGGGCCGCAACACGGGACCGGAGCACGATCACCGCCCGGCCCGGGCGGCTCCCGACCGTGACGCCGTTCACGCTCCGGGGTCGACCGCCACGCCCAATGCGCGCATCTTTGTGATCCCGCTCACATTTCCACCAGCCGGCTTGACATACTCCGGCCCGGGAGCCCTTACACTGGCTCGCAATTGAACATATCGCCATGCCGCACATCTCGTGGCGAGTGTAGTCTCCACCAGTGTTGTTGTTTGTCTCGAGGGGAGGGTGAGTCCATGGCTGCCAACGGAAAAATGCTGAGCGACATCCCGGCCATCAACCGGTTCCTGACCTACTGCCGGGTGCGCACGGTGCCGGGCAAGACGGTGATGATCCACGCGGGCGACACGCCCGACACGCTTTACTACATCATCGACGGCTCCGTCGAAGTGATGATCGAGGACGAGGACGGCAACGAAATGGTGCTGGCCTACCTCAACAAGGGCCAGTTCTTCGGCGAGATGGGGCTGTTCAACGAGCAGCCGAGCCGCAGCGCCTGGGTGCGCACCCGGGTCTCCTCCGAGATCGCCGAGATGAACTATCCGCGCTTCCGGCAGATCGCCAGCGAGAGCCCGGGCCTGGTGTTCGAGCTCGCCACGCAGATGGCCACACGCCTGACGCGCACCAACCGCAAGCTTTCCGACCTCGCCTTCGTCGACGTCACCGGCCGTGTCGCCCACGCGATCCGCGACCTGTGCAACGAGCCCGACGCCATGACCCATCCGCAGGGCATGCAGATCAAGGTCAGCCGCCAGGAACTCTCGCGCCTGGTGGGCTGCTCGCGCGAGATGGCAGGCCGCGTGCTCAAGGTGCTGGAGGACGAGGGGCTGGTCTCGGCCAGCGGCAAGACCATCGTGGTCTACAACGTCCGCCCGCAGCCGAAGATCCGCGCCGTGCCGGCCCCGGCGCCGGCGCCGGCGGCAGCCGCCGGCGGCCAGTAACGCCTTTGGCAGGTCTGGCGGCCGCCGCCCACAGGCGGCGGCCGCCAGTTCCTTGCGCAGCTGCAGGATGGTGGCGGCGTAGTCCGCGCTGCCGAAGATCGCCGAGCCCGCCACGAAGGTATCCGCGCCCGCCTCGGCGGCATCGCGGATGTTGTCCACCTTGATGCCCCCGTCCACCTCGAGACGGATGTCGCGCCCGAGCGCATCGATGCGCTTGCGCACCTGGCGCAGCTTGGGCAGGGCGGAGTGGATGACCGACTGTCCGCCGAAGCCGGGATTGACCGACATCACCAGCACGAAGTCGAGCTTCTCCAGCGTGTAGTCCAGCCAGCCGAGCGGGCTGGCCGGGTTCAGCACCAGGCCCGCCTTGCAGCCGTGCTGGCGGATCAGCCCGATGGTGCGGTCCACGTGGTCGCTGGCCTCGGGGTGGAAGCTGATCCAGCTCGCCCCCGCGGCGGCGAAGTCCTCCACCAGCCGGTCCACCGGGCGCACCATCAGGTGCACGTCGATGGGCGCCGTGATCCCGTGCTTGCGCAGCGCCGCGCACACCAGCGGGCCGATGGTCAGGTTCGGCACGTAGTGGTTGTCCATGACGTCGAAGTGGATCTGGTCGGCGCCGGCATCGAGCACTGCACGGACCTCGTCCCCGAGGCGGGCGAAATCCGCCGACAGGATGGAGGGAGCGATCAGCGGGGGATTGCGTGCCACGGCGGCCTCCTGCGGATGACTGCCGAAAATGGTAGCACGTGCCTAGCGGAAGCCCCGGTGCTGGCGTACGGTCTCATAGGCCGCGCGGATCTCGCGCGTGCGCTCCTCGGCGATCTCGCGCATGGAATCGGGCAGCCCGCGCGCCGCCTGCTTGTCGGGATGGTGCTGGTTCATCAGCCGCCGGTAGGCGGTCTTCACTTCGCGGTCGCTGGCGCCGGCCGGCACGCCGAGCACCTGATAGGCCTGCGCCAGGGCATCGACCCGCGGCGCCTCGCGGCCCACCCCTGGCTGGCCGCGCCGCATCCGCAACAGGGTTTCGATCTGCGCGAGCGCCAGCGCCCCGAAACCGAGTCCCGCGGCGATGCGCCCGAGCAGGATGCGCTCGGGCGCGCTGATCTCGCCGGTGGCCAGCGCGATGTCGACCTGGATCTCGAGGAACAGCTGCAGGAGCTGCGGCTCGCTCCCGCAGTACTGGCGCAGCCGGGCCACCTGGGCATCGAGCGGGTATGCGGGATCCTTGCCCGTGTTGAACAGCTGGATGGCCAGCTGGCGCTGGCGCTCATCGAGGCGCATGCGCTGCATCACGCCCCGTGCCGCACCGATCTCCGCCTCCGAGACCCGGCCGTCCGCCTTGGCGAGGTGGCCCATGACGCTGAAGGTGGACTCGAAGAATACCCGCTGGCGCTCCGCCGCACTGCCGACCGTGCGCGGGCGCGCCCCGAGGCCCCGGTCGAACTGGTGGCCGAGGATGACACCGATGAGGGCGCCGGGCAGGCGCGCCACCGCATAGCCGAGCAGGCCACCAGCCAGCTTTCCGATCCAGGCCATCCGCCTTCCGCTTGCAGGGGTTTGGGGCGCCCGGGGGCCGGGTTAACCGGCCCGCGGCACCGGCATACAATAGCGGGCCTTCTGGACGACTGGACGGAAATTGCACCATGAGCCCGACGGCCGAGGAACCCGCATTGTTCGAATCACACCTGACCGGCCTCAACAGGATCAGCCAGGGCAAGGTGCGCGACATCTACGAGGTCGATGCCGATCACCTGCTGATCGTCACCACCGACCGGCTCTCGGCCTTCGACGTGGTCCTGCCCACGCCGATTCCAGGCAAGGGCGAGGTGCTGACCCAGCTCTCCAACTTCTGGTTCGCGCGCATGCAGCCGGTGGTGGCGAACCACCTCACCGGCCGCCGCCCCGAGGACGTCCTCAGCGATCCTGCCGAGCAGGCCATGGTGGCCAGGCGCGCCATCGTCGTCCGGCGCCTGAAGCCGCTGCCGGTGGAGGCGGTGGTGCGCGGCTACCTGATCGGCTCCGGCTGGAAGGACTACCAGGCCAGCGGTGCGGTCTGCGGCATCCCGCTGCCCAAAGGGCTGCCGATGGCCGCCCAGCTGCCCGAACCCATCTTCACGCCGGCCACCAAGGCGGAGATCGGCCAGCACGACGAGAACATCAGCTTCGCCGGGATGGAGAAGCTGGTGGGCAGTGAACTGGCCCGCAAGGTGCGCGAGCTCTCCATCGGGATCTATACCCGCGGTGCCGAGTACGCCCGCAGCCGCGGCATCATCATCGCCGACACCAAGTTCGAGTTCGGGCTGGACGAGGCGGGCAGGCTCTATCTCATCGACGAGGTGCTGACACCCGACTCCTCGCGCTTCTGGCCTGCGGCCGGGTACCGCACCGGCATCAGCCCGCCGAGCTTCGACAAGCAGTACGTGCGCGATTACCTCGAGACGCTCGACTGGGACAAGAAGGCCCCGGGCCCGGCGCTGCCCGCCGAGGTCATCCGCCGCACCAGCGAGAAGTACCGCCAGGCGCTGGAGATCCTGGCACGGCCCGGCTGAGCCCCCGCACCGGCCCGCGACCCGGCGCAACACGGACACCGCAGTCTTGGGCCCTTCCGGGTACATCGAAGGCTGGCTCTGGCATCCGCGCTGGGCCGCGCTGCCCGCCGCCCCGCGCCTGGGGCTCGTCCTCGTCCGCTACGTCTACGCCCTGCTGCGCGACATCGTCGCCGGCCCGCTGACGCTGCACGCCATGGGGCTGGTGTACGTCACGCTGCTGTCGGTGGTGCCGCTGCTGGCGGTGAGCTTCTCGGTGGTCAAGGCCTTCGGCTTCCACCACCAGCTGGAGCCACTGCTGTTCGGCTTCCTCGAGCCGCTGGGTGCACGCGGTGCGGAGCTCACCGCCAGGGTGATCGCTTTCGTCGATGCGGCGCAAAGCGGTGTTCTTGCCGGGGTCGGCCTGCTGTTCCTGTTTATCACCGCGCTCACCATGGCCGGGCAGATGGAGGACAGCTTCAACCGCATCTGGCGCGTGGAACGGCCACGCAGTCTCGGCCGGCGCGTGACCGAGTACCTGTCGGTGATCCTCGTGGGACCGGTGGTCATGGTCACGGCCATGACCCTCATCGCCGGCCTGCGCAGCAACACGCTGGTGCAGGCGCTCGGCGACTCGCCGCTGGGCATCATCACCGGCATGCCCGGCGAAATCCTGCCCTATGCGCTGGTCTGCCTCGGCTTCTCGCTGGTGTACTGGTTCGTGCCCAATACGCCGGTGCGTCTGCGTGCCGCCCTGGCCGGTGGCGGCCTTGGCGGCGTACTGTGGGCGGGCACCGGGGTGCTGTTCACCACCTTCGTCGTCAACGCCGCGGCCACCATCAGCATCTACGCCACCTTCGCCATCGTCATCAGCGCGCTGTTCTGGCTGTACCTGTCCTGGCTCATCCTGCTCATCGGCGCGCAGTTCGCCTTCTACCTCCAGCACCCGGACCACCTGCGGATCGGCTACCGGCCCGCCGTCACCGGCACCGGGCAACTGGAGGCCGCAGCAATCACCGTGATGCTGCTGGTGGCGCGCACCTTCCGCACCGGGAACACGCCGCTCACGGTGGCCGACATCGCCGCGCAGACCGGCCTGCCGGGACTGACCCTTGGCCCGGTGATCGGCCGGCTCGAGTCGGCACAGCTGCTTGCGCGCAGCAGCGGCGAGGGGCTGCTCCTGCAGCGTGAGCCGCGCAACGTCCTCGTGGAGGACATCGTGCTTGCCGTGCGCCAGCCGGCCGGTGCCGACATCGGCGAGCGGCTGCACTGGCCGGCGCCAGTGGCCACGCTCGCGATGCAGATGGAAGGCGGCATCGCCGGGGCACTCGGCAAGCGCAGCCTGGCGGACCTGGTGGACGAAGCGGGCTGAGCGCGGCCTAACTCCCCGCGATCGTCATCTCCCTCACCAGGATCGAGCCGCTGCGGATGCCGCCGCGCAGGTCCACGTCGCCGCCGACGGCGATGATGTCGCGGTAGATGTCGCGCAGGTTGCCGGCGATGGTGACCTCGCTCACGGGGAAACGCACCACGCCGCCCTCCACCCAGAAGCCGGCCGCGCCGCGCGAGTAGTCGCCGGTCACCGGGTTGACGCCGCTGCCCATGAGTTCCGTCACCAGGAAGCCGGTGCCGAGTTCGGCGACCAGTTCGGCGAATCCCGGCGCACCCGCGCTGCTCGACACCAGCAGGTTGTGGGTGCCGCCCGCGTTGCCGGTGCTGGCCATGCCGAGCTTGCGCGCCGAGTAGCTGCCGAGCACGTAGCCCCGGACCACCCCGGCGTCGACCAGGCGGCGGTCGGCGGTGGCCACGCCCTCGTCGTCGTAGGGGGCGCTGGCCAGCGCCTTCGGCAGGTGCGGACGCTCGTCGATGCTGACATGCCCGGCCATGACCTGCGTGCCGAGGCTGTCGAGCAGGAAGGAGGCGCGCCGGTAGAGCGCACCGCCGCTCAGCGCGCCGACCAGGTGGCCGATGAGCCCGCGGGCCAGGCGCGCGGGGTAGAGCACCGGTGCGCTGCGGGTCTCGAGCTTGGTGGCGCCCAGGCGGGCCAGCGCGCGGGTGGCTGCCTCGCGGCCGACGACCGGTGCCGCCATGAGTTCCACCGGGTCGCGCGCCGTGGTGAACTCGAAGTCGCGCTCCATCTGCCCGCCCTGGCTCGCGAGCACCGCGCAGGACAGGCTGTGGCTGGTGTCGCGGTAGCCGGCGAGGAAGCCGTGGCTGTTGCCGTAGGCGCGCGCCCCATCGCGGCTGCTGACGCTGGCGCCCTCGGAGTTCGTGATCCGCGGGTCGTGGTCGAGTGCAGCCGCCTCGCAGCGCGTGGCGAGGTCGATGGCGCCCGCAGCATCGAGCGACCAGGGGTGCCAGAGGTCGAGGTCGGGGACTTCGCGTGCCAGGCGTGCAGGGTCGGCCAGCCCCGCGCAGGCGTCCTCGGCGGCATGGCGCGCCAGGCTCGCCGCCTTGCGCACGCTCTCCCCGATGGCCGCCGGGCGCAGGTCCGTGGTGCTGGCGCTGCCCTTGCGCTGGCCGAAGTACAGCGTCACGCCGATGCCCTGGTCGCGGTGGTACTCGAGCGTCTCCACCGAGCGCATGCGCACCGTCACCGAGAGCCCCGTGCCAAAGCTCGCGCTCGCCTCGGCCTGCGAGGCGCCAACGTCGCGCGCCAGGGCGAGAACCTCGGCCACCCGGGCCTTGAGGTCCTCGACGTCGTGTCCACCCGCCTGGTTCGTCATGCCTGCCTGCCGTAGGGAGCCGCGCGGCATTCTAGCAGGCAGCTGCGCTGGTCCCGCGAACCGCCGGTGGTATGATCCCGCGCTCAACGGTTGGCGGAAACGACAGGGGCGTCGGTCGCAATGAAACCACTGGTGGGCATCCTCATGGGCTCGCGGTCGGACTGGGAAATCATGTCCCACGCCTCGGCCACCCTCGATGCGCTCGGCATCGGGCACGAAGTCAACGCGCTGTCCGCGCACCGGGCACCCGACGCGGTCGGGAGCTACTGCGAGGGCGCCCGCGAGCGCGGCCTGAAGGTGCTGATCGCCGGTGCCGGCCTCGCCGCCGCCCTGCCCGGTTGTGCGGCGGCCAAGACGCCCCTGCCGGTGCTGGGCGTGCCACTGCCCTCGCCCGCCCTGGGCGGCATGGATGCGCTGCTTTCCATCGTGCAGATGCCACCCGGCATCCCGGTGGGCACCCTGGCCATCGGCAAGGCCGGGGCCATCAATGCCGCGCTGCTGGCTGCCGCCATCCTCGCGCTCGGCGACGAACGCATCCGCGGGGCGCTCGATGCCTACCGCGCGAAGCAGACCGCCACGGTGCTCGCCAACCCCGATCCCCGCAAGGGCTGAGCCGGCCGCTCAGTCGCCGCCGGCGGTGCCGCCGACGGTGAGGCCATCGATGCGCAGCGTCGGCTGGCCGACGCCCACCGGCACCGACTGGCCGTCCTTGCCGCAGGTGCCCACGCCCTCGTCGAGCTTCAGGTCGTTGCCGACCATCGACACCTGGCGCAGCACCGAGGGACCGTCGCCGACCAGCGTCGCGTCGCGGATCGGCGCGCCGAGGCGGCCCTTCTCGATCAGGTAGGCCTCGCTGGCGGAGAACACGAACTTCCCCGAGGTGATGTCCACCTGGCCGCCGCCGAAATTGCGCGCGTAGATGCCCCTGTCCACCGAGGCGATGATCTCCTCGGGCGCGTGCGGCCCCGGCAGCATGCAGGTGTTGGTCATGCGCGGCATGGGCAGGTGGGCGAAGGACTGGCGCCGCCCGTTGCCGGTGGGCGCCATGCCCATCAACCGCGCGTTGAGCTTGTCCTGCATGTAGCCGACCAGGCGCCCGTTCTCGATCAGCGTGGTGCACTGGCTGAGCGTGCCCTCGTCGTCCACGTTGAGCGAACCGCGGCGGCCGGGCAGGGTGCCATCATCGACGATGGTGCACAGTTCCGAGGCCACCTTCTCGCCAAGCCGCCTGCTGAAGGCCGAAGTGCCCTTGCGGTTGAAGTCGCCCTCCAGCCCGTGGCCGATCGCCTCGTGCAGCAGGATGCCGGGCCAGCCGGGCCCCAGCACCACCACCATCTCGCCCGCCGGCGCCGGCACCGCCTCCAGCGCCACCAGCGCCTGGCGCACCGCCTCGCGGCCGTAGGCAAGGGCACGGTCCTCGTCGAGGAAGTGCTGGAGGCTGACGCGGCCACCGCCCCCGGTGTACCCCTGCTCGCGCCGGCCGTTCTCCTCCACCAGCACGGTGACGTTCATGCGCACCAGCGGGCGCACGTCGGCAGCCATGACACCATCGCTGCCACAGACCAGGATGACCTCGTGCACCGCCACCAGGCTCGCCATGACCTGCTTCACCCGCGGGTCCAGCGCACGGGTGGCCTGGTCCACGCGCTGCAGCAGCGCCACCTTGTCGTCGTCGGCGAGCGAGGGGATCGGGTCGAGCGGCGCATAGAGCTCGCGTCCGGCGCGTGCCGACCAGGCCTGCAGGGTGCCGTGCTGGCCCACGCGGGCGATGGCGCTGGCGGCATCGGCGGCCTGCATCAGCGCCGGCACGACGATTTCGTCGGAATAGGCGAAGCCGGTCTTCTCGCCCGAGAGCGCGCGCACGCCCACGCCCTGCTCGATGCTGTGGCTGCCCTCCTTGACGATGCCGTCCTCCAGGGACCAGGCCTCGTGGCGCGAGGACTGGAAGTAGAGGTCCGCCGCATCGACACCGCCGCGCAGCAGGCTGTGCAGCGCGCGGTCGAGGTCGCGGTCCCCGAGCCCGGCCGGGCCGAGCAGCGACCGGCGTGCGAGTTCAACGGCATTCTGCGATGTCATGTTGTTCACCCTGGCCTGCGCCGGCCTCAGCCGGCCACACGGGCCTGGTCGAGGCGGCGGTGGCTCAGCACCGGGAACTGCGCGCGCAGGCGCAGCAGGTAGTCGGCATCCAGCGTCGCCGTGACCACGCCGGGTCCTGCGCCCGCCTCTGCCAGCACCTCGCCCCAGGGTCCCACGATCAGCGAGTGCCCGTAGGTATGCCGGCCGCCGGGGTGCTCGCCGCCCTGTGCGGCGGCCACCACATAGGCGAGGTTCTCGATGGCCCGTGCCTTGAGCAACGTGTGCCAGTGGGCCTGGCCGGTACGCTGCGTGAAGGCCGCCGGCAGGGCGATGATGCTGACCTCGCGCTCCAGCATGGCGCGGAAGAGCTCCGGGAAGCGCAGGTCATAGCACACGGCCACGCCCAGCGCGCCAAAGGGCGTGTCGAGCGTCAGCGGCGCGTTGCCGGGCATGGTGCGGGCCGACTCGCGGTAGGCTTCCGCGCTGTCGGGCACCCGCACGTCGAAAAGGTGCATCTTGTCGTAGCGGCCGACACGCCGGCCCTGGTCATCCCAGACGCCACAGGCGGCATAGGGCCGGCCCGCCTCCGCGCTGGCGATGGGGATGGTGCCGCCGACGATCCACAGGCCGCATTCGCGCGCGGCCGTGGCGAGGAAGTCCTGGATGGGCCCGCTGCCGTCGGCCTCGGCAATGCCGGCGCGTGCGCTTTCGCTCGCCGGCATGCAGGCGAAATTCTCCGGCAGCACGGCCAGCCGGGCACCGTGGCGCGCCGCGGCCTGCAACTGCAGCCGCGCAGCGGCCAGGTTGGCGGCGACGTCGTCGCCCGAAGTCATCTGCACGGCGGCAAGGCGGATGTTGCTCATGATCCTGCTCAGCGTCCGGGTGGTGAAGGCGGCGGCGCAGCCGGCGCCGCTGCGGGCGGCGGGCTGGCCAGCGCGGCCCCGATTTCCTTCTCGCAATCCTTGAATGCCCCGGCGTCCACCTCACCACCCGGAACACGGGTGACCTCGGGCCGGTCCCAGCCACCACTGACGTGGTAGTAGGACTCGCCGAGGTTGCCGAGGGATTTGCGGAACATCTGCGAGATCAGCAGCATCGTAACACCGCCCACCGGGCCACCCAAGACGGCACCACCCGCGGTCAGCACCGTGGTGGCCAGCTGCGGGCGCACCACCGCCATCTGGTCGTAGCTGCGCTCGGCCAGCGCCGTGCGGCCGATGATGGCGATCTCCACCGCCGGGCTGCTCACACCCAGGTTGCAGGTGTAGGCACTGCCGCCACCCAGCCTGAAATCCCCCTTGATGGTGTCGTAGCTCAGCCCCTTGTCGAAGACATCGTGGAAATCCAGCGCGAGGCGTCGCGGCAGTGCCGAGACGCTGAGCAGGCCGACCAGCCGGCCGCTGCCCGGCTCGACTTCACTCACCTGCCCGGATTTCACCTCCACGCCGATGTGGCCGGTGGCCCGCCTGAGGAAGTCGCTGGCCGGCCCTCCGGGCCAGGCCAGGTCCGCCGTCACCCGCGCGCTCTTCCCGCTGATGTCGGCGCCAAAGCCCAGCTGGGTCAGCGTCGCGGCGACATCGCTGGACTCCAGCGTGACGGCGAGGCGCGTCTCCTGGCGCGCGGGATCGTCGTCCTGCACGCGCCAGCCCCCCCCGCCGTCCAGCGTGAAACTCGGGGCATGCGCGGCAAGCCGCTGCACCACCAGCCCGTCGGGCGCGTGCGCCACGACCAGTTCCAGCTGACCGAGGTGCCAGTCACCCAGCGCGGCATCGGCGATCCGCGCATCGATCGCCATGAGGTTGCGCGGGTCCGTCCGTCCGCCCGCAGCCTGCCCCGGCGCCTCCTCCCCCAGCCAGAGCTTCTTCATGTCCAGGCGCATGGGCCGGGCGGCCGTGTCGAAGGGAATCATGATGTCGCCCACGGCATTGGGGCTGTTCACGCTGACCTGCCAGCTGTCCGCGCCACGGCGCACGGTGGCCTGCACGTTATGCAGCACCTGGCCTGCGACGCTGACCCGCCCTGCGTCGAAGACGAAGTCGCGGAAGGTGTCGCGAAAGCCATGGCCGCCGCTGCCGCCCGCGCCGCTGTCGCCAACCGCCAGCCAGTCACTGACGTCCAGGCTGGCGACCTGCCCGCTCACCTCCACGCCGCGACGCGCCGGCAGTTCCACCGCGCCCTGACCCGCACGCAGGGCACCGCGCTCGATATGCCACTGGTCACCGGCCGACACCAGGCGCAGGGCGGCGGCGAAGGGCGTCTCCAGCCGCGCCCGGACCTCGATCGTGTCGGCCCGCGGGAAGGCGAGGACCACATCCCCCGGCCAGGCGGCGCTGGCCTCCTTCCTCAGGGGTGCAGGCAGCGTGCTCGTCACGCCGCGCAGGTCCGAGTGGATGGCGACCGTGAGCGGTTGTGCCGTCGCACCCGCAGCGGACTCCGGGATGCGCACCGTCGCCTGCCAGCCGAGCTGGCCATCGAAGTACTCGCGCAGCGGCAGGCTGAAGGTCGAGGTCAGACGCGACACCGGGGTGGCCCCGGCGAGCGTCGCCAGCTGGGCGGTGGTGACCGCCCCGGCGCCCACCTCGGGGGCCAGCCCGATGCGCACCGGCTCGCCGAGCATGACCGCCTGCATGCCGTCGGCGTGGAAGCGGGTGTTCTGCAGCCGGACCCGTCCGCGCAGGTCCTTCAGGTCGAGCGGCAGTCCCGCCAGGGCGAGCCGGCAGCCGCGGGCATCGAGTAGGAGCTTGAGGTCCCAGGCAGCGGTATCGGTGAGCGGCAGGGCGAGGCGCATCGCCACGTCGGCCGGCCCGGAGGCGCGGGTGCGCTGCAGGATCGGGCCGACATGGCCGGCGACCGGCGTGGCCCGCAGGAACTCCAGCACCTCGCCGAGCCCCGTGCGTTGCTGGCCCGAAACCGCCAGCACGCCCTTGCGCATGTCGGGGATGCGCACGACGAAATCCTGCACCGGCAGGTTGCCGACCCGCGCCCGGTTGCGGGTGGAGGACATGCTGGCCCCGTCGAAGACGACCTCGGCATCGAGGCCCTCGACCCGCGGCCAGTCATCGGCGTAGTCCAGCGTGCCGTCCTCCAGCTGCATGCTGATGCGGAACTGCCCCTCGCCGTGGTCGAAGGGAAACGCGTGCAGGGGTCCGCGGAACACGCCCTCGGCCACCGGCACCCGCCCGGCCACCACGGCCCGTTCCAGCCAGTCACCCACCTGCGGCGGGAAGTGCCGCAGCGGCAGGAAGTGCAGGACCTGCGGTGCCTCGGTGGCGCTGGCCCGGGCAGTGAGGTCGAGGACGGGAGAGCCGCCATCCGGGGGAAACACCAGCTCGAGCCGGGAGCTGATGCCGATGGCGGCGGTCTTCAGCTGGATGTCGTCGCTCAGGAAGCGGACGCCCTCCGGCCCCCGGCGCCAGACCAGCATGCCCTGCAGCGACCGGGCGGGCAGGGGATTGCGGAACCACTCCGCGAGCGTGAGCGTGACATCGCTGCTGGCCAGCTCCAGCCGGCCACCCTCGCTGTCGGCCGCAAGCCGGCCGGTCAGGCCGGTGGCCGCCACCTCGCCGGTCGCGTTGGCCAGCGCCATGTGCGTGAAGCCGAACCGCACCGAATAGCGCGTCCGCTCTCCGCTGCGAACGGCAAACTCGGCGGTGATGTCGCGCAGGTCACCGGCGAGCTGCCGCGGCAGGCGCGCCTCGAGCGCGGTGCCGGCGAGCCCGGCGCGCACCAGCGGGAACAGGTCATCGAGCCGCAGGAAGCCGGCGCTGGCGGTCCAGCGCACCGGTGCGCCCTCGCCCGCCTCGCGCTGCTGCAATTCGCCGGTGGTGGCCGGGGCGTCGCGGCCCGCGCGCCGCAGGCGCAGGTCGGTCACCGAGGCATCCCAGCCGCCCTCGACCCGCTGCCATTGGCCGCGGCCGCTGATGCGCTCGTACGCGGTCGTCGCCGCGGCGCCGGCCACCGCCACGGAACCGAGGCTGAACTGCGCGGCCACCTGCTCCCACCGGCCGTTGCGGAAATTCACCCGCAGGTCCACGTCCCCGGCACCCCCGCGCAGCGCGCCCGCATCACCCGTCACGTAGGCCAGCAGGCGCGCCAGCTCGATGGCCGTGCCGCTGACATGGGCGTCCCAGTCCGCGGGCAGCGCGAGCGGCTCGGGCAGCGGGAGCGGCAGGGCGAGCTGCGCCTCGAGCAGGTGCCCCAGCTGCGCCGGCAACTCGATGCCGAGCGTGGCGGAGAGGTGCTCGCGGCGCACCCCGGCCTGCAGCCGTCGCAAACGCAGCTGGAGTCGCTGCGGCTGGCGCCGCGGATCGATGTAGGTGAAGGCGATGTCATCGAGTTCCAGGTCCAGCTCCGCGCGCTCGGCCGTCTGCGCCGGCAGCAGGTCCGCCAGGGTGCGGCCCTGCACCAGCACACGGCCATCGGCAAGGCGCTCCACCTGCAGCTGCGAGCCGCGCACCGCGACGCGCCCCGGCCGTGGCCGGCCATCGCGCAGGGAACGGAAGATGCTCAGGCCGACCGAGAACTGGCGTGCCGTCACCACCGGCTGCGACTCGCCCGGGCGCGTCAGCCGCACATCCATGAAGGTGAGTTCGGGGCCCGACAGCGGCCAGCTGGCGCTGATGCCGCCGAAGGCGATGTCATAGCCCGTCGCCGTACTCGCCCAGGCCCGGATGTCGTCCTGGTACTCCGGCACGCGCGGCAGCAGCAGGCGCGCCAGGCCGACCAGGAGAGCGAGCACGATGACGAGGCTGGCCAGCGTGTACAGCAGCGCGCGCAACAGGACTCCGGGCCCGGGCCGCATGGGGCTAGATCAGCACGACGTCGAACTGGCCGGGCGCATAGCCCGCCTCGGCCTGCAGCCGGATCGGCTTGCCGGTCAGGTCGGCGAGTTCGGCCAGGCCGGCCGCCTCCTCGTCGAGGAGCAGGTCGATCACGTCGGAATGGGCCAGCACCACCATCTCGCGGCTGGCGACCTGCCGGTGCTGGCGCAGGATCTCGCGGAAGACCTCGTAGCACACGGTTTCCGGGCTCTTGACGAAACCGCGGCCGTCGCAGGTGGCGCAGGGCCGGCACATGATGTGCTCGAGGCTCTCGCGGGTGCGCTTGCGCGTCATCTCCACGAAGCCGAGCGCGGAGGCCTGGGTGATCTGCGTGTGCGCGTGGTCCTCCTGCAGGGCCGCCTGCAGCGCCGCGAGCACCTGCTCCCGGTGCCAGCCCTCGGCCATGTCGATGAAATCGATGATGATGATGCCACCGAGGTTGCGCAGGCGCAGCTGGCGCGCGATGGCCGCCGCGGCCTCGAGGTTGGTGCGGAAGATGGTTTCCTCCAGGTTGCGATGGCCGACGTAGGCACCGGTGTTGACGTCCACGGTGGTCATCGCCTCGGTCTGGTCGATGACCACGTAACCGCCGGACTTCAGCGCCACGCGCCGCTCGAGCGCCTTCTGGATCTCCTCCTCCACGCCATAGAGGTCCAGGATCGGGCGGGCTTCCCCATAGTGCTCGATCAGCGGCGCGAGGTCCGGCATGAAGGTCTCGGCAAAGCCGCGCAGGCGTGCGTAGGACTGCGTGCAGTCCACGCGCACGCGTTCGATGCCGTTGGTGAGGATGTCGCGCACCACGCGCACCGCCAGCGGCAGGTCCTCGTGCACCAGCTGCCCGGCCGGCACGGTGGCGGCCCGGGCGCCGATCATCTCCCAGAGCCTGGCCAGGAAGTCCAGGTCGGCACGCAGCGCCTCCTCCCCGGCACCCTCGGCGACGGTGCGCACGATGACGCCGCTGGTGCCGGCGGGATCCACGATGCCGGCCATGACCGCCTTGAGGCGCTCGCGCTCGGCCTCGTCGCTGATCCGCGCCGAGATGCCGATGCCGGTACTGCGCGGCAGCAGCACCAGGTAGCGCGAGGGCACGGCGATGAAGGTGGTGAGCCGCGCCCCCTTGGTTCCGATGGGGTCCTTGAGCACCTGCACCAGGATCTCGTCGCCATCGCGCAGCAGGTCACGGATGTCGGCCACGCGCCCGGCCGGTGCACCGGCCGGCGGTGCGATGTCCGAAGCGTGCAGGAAGGCCGTGCGCTCCAGCCCGATCTCGACGAAGGCCGCCTGCATGCCCGGCAGCACCCGCGAGACCCTCCCGCGGTAGATGTTGCCGAGCAGGCCACGGCGCGAGGCGCGCTCGACCAGGACCTCCTGCAGCAGGCCGTTGGCCACCAGCGCCGCACGGGCCTCGCGGGCCGTGACGTTGATGAGGATCTCGGCCTTCACGGTGCGCCCCCCGTGCCGGCCAGCGCTGCCACGCCATGCGCGGACAGCAGCCTTGCGGTCTCGAACAGCGGCAGGCCCATGACGCCGGAGTAGCTGCCGCGCAGGTCGCGGATGAAGACGGCCCCCAGGCCCTGGATGGCGTAACCGCCCGCCTTGTCGGCGGGTTCGCCGGTATGCCAGTAGGCGTCAATCTCCGCCGGCCTGAGTGCCCGGAAGGCCACCTCGCTGCGGCTGACGGCCGTGGTTTCACCCGCCCCGGAAATGACCGCCACGGCGGTCAGCACCTCATGCACCGCACCGGACAGGCGCCCGAGCATGCGCCGGCAATCGGCCAGGTCCACCGGCTTGCCGAGGACTTCCCCGCCGATGGCCACCGCGGTGTCGGCGGCCAGCACGGGCCCGGGCGGCCGGCGGCCGGGCTGCTCCCACACGAGCCGCGCCTTGGCGCGCGCCAGGCGCAGCACATAGGCCTCCACGGCCTCGCCGGCCTGCACGGTCTCGTCGACATCCGCAGGCGCCACGACACAGCCGATGCCGATCTGCGCCAGCAGCTCGCGCCGCCGCGGCGAAGCCGAGGCGAGACAGACGGCGGGTTCTGCGGCACGGCGCATGGTCAGGCCCGGTGGTAGGGATGGCCCTGGAGGATGGTCCAGGCCCGGTAGAGCTGCTCGGCCAGGAGCACCCGCACCAGGCCATGGGGGAAGGTGAGCTTCGACAGCGACCAGAGGCGGTCGGCGCGCTCCCGGCAGGAGGATGACAGCCCATCGGGCCCACCGATGAGGATGGCCACCTGGGGATGGCGCTCGAGCCACAGCTGCAACTGCCCGGCCAGCTCCACCGAACTCCACTGGCAGCCCCGCTCGTCGAGCGCCAGCGTCAGCGCCCCGGGACGCACGTGGCGCAGCAGGCGCTCGCCCTCGGCCGCCACCGCCGCCGCCGTGGCAGCAGTCCCGCGGCGCCCCGCCGGCACCTCCTCGAGGACCAGGCCGAAGTGCTTCGGCAGGCGCGCGCTGTAGGCGTCAAAGGCGTCGTAGATCCAGGGCTCCAGCCGCGTGCCGACGGCTGCGACGGTGATGTGCATGGAAAGGACCCGAAAGCTTCATGGGGCGCCAGCATACCCGCGCGACGGCCCCGGCGGCACCTGCCGGCACGGCCCCGCCCGGCGGGTTGCCCCGGGCGGGACCCGGGAGGCCGGGAGGCTAGACCACGGCCCCGGCCGACGGGGCGTGCATGTCCCAGAGGTTCTCCAGCTTGTAGAGGTCACGCACCTTGCCGAGCATGACGTGGACGATGACGTCCTGGAGGTCCACCAGGACCCACTCGCCCGCCTCCTCGCCCTCCACGCCGAGCGGCCGGCAGCCGGCCCCGGTGGCCTGCTCGACCACGCGGTCGGCCAGCGAGCGCACATGACGGTCGGACGTCCCGGTGGCGATGATCATGTAGTCGGCCACCGTGGTGAGCTTGCGCACGTCGATGACGCGCACGTCGCGCGCCTTGACATCCTCGAGCGCGGCCTCAGCCAGTGATGCCAGTTTCCTGCTTTGCACTCCGTTGCACCTCCCTGGGGTCATCTGTCGCCTGGTAGCACCGGCTCTCCATGATCAGCTCGCGGACCGGCTCGGGCACCAGATATCTGGGGTCGCCGCCGCCAGCCACAAGGGCACGGATCGCCGATGCGGAAATGTCGAGCTGGGTCACCGCCTGCACACGCAGCACGCCGGCACTGGCGCGGGCCAGCGCGCTGCGATCCGCGCTCCGGCGCCCGGCCATGAGCGCAGCCAGCTCGCCCTCGGGCGCGAGCACGGTGCCCGGGCGCTGGACCACCACCAGGTGGGCCAGGCCGGGCAGCTCGCGCCAGCGGTGCCAGGCCGGCAGGCCGAGGAAGGCATCCGCGCCGAGCACCAGGCACAGCGGCCGCAGGCCCAGTTCGGCACGCAGCGCGCCGAGTGTATCCACCGTGTACGAGGGGCCGGGGCGGCGCAGCTCGCGTTCATCCACGCGCAGGCGCGGCTCGCCCGCCACCGCGCGGTGCAGCATCTCCAGGCGCAGTTCCGCCGACGCACGCGGCCGGCCGCGGTGCGGTGGCAGGCCGGCAGGCACCAGCCGCAGCTCATCGAGGCCACAGGCCTCGATGAGCTCGAGCGCGGTGCGCAGGTGGCCGTGATGCACGGGATCGAAGGTGCCGCCGAGGATGCCGACGGGGCCGCTGCCCGCGCTCACGCCGTCTCCGCCAGGGGCAGCCCGGCCCCGCAGAGCTCCAGGGTGACCTCCTGCAGCGCCAGCCACGGGTGGCCAGGGCGGGCTCCCTTCAGGATCTGGTCGGCCCGGGCCGCGCTGCGCAGCAGGCGGGCGACATCCGCGCCGCGCCAGCGGCGGGCCGCGCGGCCGAAGGCATCGAGGCGGCTGCGCCAGATGCCGGCATCCTGCATGGCCTGCTCGATACTGCGGCCCGCGGCGCTGCGCGCGAGGACGTCGGCGAGGGTGAGGATGTCGCGCAGCAGCGGCCAGAGCACCAGCACCTCGGCCTCACCCTCGCGCCGCAGGCCGGCCAGCACCCGCGCCGCCCGCGCCGCATCCCCGGCGAGGGCCGCATCACTGAGCTGGTAGATGTCGAAGCGGGCGCCGTCGGCCACCGCCGCGCGGACGGCCGCGGGCGTGACCGGACCGTCGTCGGCCAGCAATGCCAGCTTGTCGATTTCCTGCCTGGCGGCCAGCAGGTTGCCCTCCACCAGCGAGGCGAGCAGCTCCAGCGCCTCGGTGTCCGCACCGAGGCCCGCGGCTTTCAGCCGCTGGCGCAGCCAGGCCGGCAGCTGCCCGCGCGAGGGCGGGCGCAGGTCCACCCACACGGCGGATGCCACCAGGGCCGTGGCCCACTTCGTCCGGCTCGCGGCGGAATCCAGCCCGGGCAGCACGAGCACGCAGACATTGCCGGCATCCGGCCCGGCGGCGAGCGCCGTGAGGAAGCGCGCGCCCTCCTCCCCCGGCTTGCCGCCGGGCAGGCGCAATTCCACCAGCCGGCGGCTGGAGAACAGCGACAGGTTCTTCAGGCCCGCGCCGAGGGCATCCCAGTCGAAGCCGCGCTCGATGAAGTGGACCTCGCGCTCGTCGCAGCCAGCGGCACGGGCGCGCGCCCGGATCGCCGCCAGCGCCTCGTCCACCAGCAGGGGCTCCTCGCCGCAGAGCACGTAGAACGGTGCCAGCTCGCCGGCCAGTTGTGCAGCCAGCCGGTCGGCGGGGATCTTCATCGCCGGGGATCACGCAGGCCGGGAGCCGGCCCGGGGGGCGCCCGCCGCTGCCCGGCCGGCATCACGCGGGGAGTTGCCGGAGGTCGATGCACTCTTCGCCCAGGAGAATCGGCATGCCTTCGCGCACCGGGTAGGCGAAGCGCCCATCACGGGTCACGAGCACCTCGGCGAGGTCGCCCTCCACCACCTGTTCGGCCTGGTTGCGGATCCCGCCGCCGGCCATGGCCGCATTGAGGCGGGACAGGCGCCCGGCGTCGAGCAGTTCCAGGGGCTGGCGGGTCACCGGGCAGCAGATGATGTCGAGGAGTCGCTTGTCCATGTCTGCGGGCTGGCCGCGAACGAAACCCATTCGCTCCGGTCGCGCGATGCTTGGGACTATAGCACAGGGTCGCCGCGATCCCGGTCGCGGCCACCGCGCCAGCTGAAGCGCTCCGGCACCGGGTCATGGCCGCCGGCGCAGAGCGGATGGCAGCGCAGGATGCGCCGCAGGCCGAGCCAGCCGCCGCGCAGCAGCCCGAAGCGCTCGATGGCCTCGCGGCAATAGGCCGAGCAGGTCGGCAGGAAGCGGCAGCGTGCCCCGAGCAGCGGGGAGATCCAGCGCTGGTAGAAGCCGATGGCGGCCAGCGCGAGGCGGGCGGGCGGCCCGGGCCGCTGCCTGCCGGCCGGCGGCGGACCGGTCACGCCGCCTCCGCAGCCGCAGCCGTGATGGCCTGGAGCATGGCCCGCAGGCCGTTGCTGCGCGTGGGGGAGAGGTGGGCATCGAGGCCGATGGCCTTGATGAAGTCCGGGCGGCTGCCGGCAATCTCGCTGCTGCGCCGGCCGCTGTAGACGCGCATCAGCACCGCGATCAGCCCGGAGACGATGGCCGAGTCGCTGATGGCCTGGAAATCCAGCCGGTCACCCCGGTGCATGGTGACCAGCCAGACCTGCGACTGGCAGCCATGGATGCGGTGGTCCTCGGTGCGCAGCTCCTCGGGGAAGGGCGGCAGCGTCCGGCCGAGGTCGATCAGGTACTGGTAGCGGTCCATCCAGTTGTCGAAGACCTGGAACTCCTCCACCAGCTCATGCTCGGCCTGCTCGATCTCGTTCATGGTGATCGTTGCCGCTCAGCTGCCCTGGCCGGCGCGCCGCCAGCGGGTGCCCTCCGGGCCGTCCTCGATGAGGATTCCCGCCGCGGCCAGCTCGCCGCGGATGCGGTCGGCGGCGGCGAAGTCGCGGCGCTCGCGGGCCGCGCGGCGTGCGCTGATCAGCTGCTCCACCTCGGCGTTGCCGAGCCCGGTGGGCGCGCCGGCGGTGAACCAGGCTTCCGGCTGCGCACCGAGCAGTCCCATGAGCGCACCGCTGGCGTGCAGGCGCGCCGCCAGCCGGCGCCGGCCGGCCTCGTCGCCGCCGCGGTTGATGTCGCGCGACAGGTCGAACAGCACCGCCAGTGCCCGGGGAGTGTTGAGGTCGTCTTCCAGCGCCGCCACGAATGCGGCATCGGGCCCGGTCCCCGCCGCCTCCTCTTCCCACCCGGCCACCTCGCGCAGGCTGCCGTACAGCCGGTCGAGGTTGCGGCGGGCCTGTACCAGCACATCGGCGGTCCAGTCGAGCGGCTGGCGGTAATGGGCCGAGAGCAGCGCCAGGCGCACCGCCTCGCCGGGCGCCTGCCCGAGCAGTTCGCGCACCAGCAGGATGTTGCCCAGCGACTTCGACATCTTGGTGTGGTCGACGTTGAGAAAGCCGTTGTGCATCCAGTAGCGGCTGAAGGTCGCACCGTCATGCGCACAGGTGCTTTGCGCGATCTCGTTCTCGTGGTGCGGGAAGATCAGGTCGTTGCCGCCGCCATGGATGTCGATGGTCTCCCCGAGGTGGCGCCCGGCCATCGCCGAGCACTCGATGTGCCAGCCCGGCCGGCCCCGGCCCCAGGGGCTGTCCCAGCCCGGCAGGTCGGGTGTCGAGGGCTTCCACAGGACGAAGTCGCCCGGGTCCTCCTTGTACGGGGCCACTTCCACGCGCGCCCCGGCGAGCAGCTCGCGCTGGTCGCGGCCGGAGAGCCGGCCATAGCCCGGGAAGGACTTCACCCGGAACAGCACGTGGCCTTCGGCGGCGTAGGCGTGTCCGCGGACGAGCAGCTTGCCGATCATGGCCTGCATGTCGGGGATGTGCGCCGTGGCGGTGGGCTCGACATCCGGGGGCAGCACGCCGAGCGCCGCCATGTCCTGATGATAGGCGGCGGTGAAGCGCGTGGAGATTTCGCTGATCGGGCAGCCGGCGGCCGCCGCGGCCGCGTTGATCTTGTCGTCCACGTCGGTGATGTTGCGCGCGTAGACCAGCCGGTGGCGCCGGCGCAGCAACCGCGCCAGCACGTCGAAGACCACCGCGGGGCGCGCGTTGCCGATGTGCGGGAAGCTGTAGACCGTCGGCCCGCAGACATACATCGTCACCCGGTCCGGGTCGCCGGGGATGAAGGCCTCCTTGCGCCGGGCCAGCGTGTTGTAGACGGACAGGGCCATGGGAACGGCTTGGACTGCGGGGCTGCCGGATGGGCCGGCTATAATACCAGCCACTTTCCGGGGGCTGGCGGCCGCCCCCGCCACCAACCGCGAGAACCGCATGGACACAAGCAGGATTTTCGGGTCCCGTCGCACCGTCGAGCAGGTCGAGGAAGGCACCGAGCTGGCGCCGAAGTTCGACGGGGAGGGGCTGATCCCCGCGGTCACCACCGACCATGCCACCGGCGAGCTGCTGATGGTGGGCTACATGAACCGCGAGGCCCTGGCCCGGACCATCGAGACCGGCGAGGCCCACTATTTCAGCCGCAGCCGCCAGGTGCTCTGGCACAAGGGCGCCACCAGCGGCCTGGTGCAGAAGGTGAAGGCGCTGCTGATCGACGACGACCAGGACTGCATCTGGCTGCGGGTGGAGACGGCCGGCGGCGCCAACTGCCACGTCGGCTACCGTTCCTGCTTCTACCGGGAGATCCCGCTCGGCTCCGCGGCGCAGCGCGCCAGCGGCCCGCTGGCGCTGGCCTTCACCACCACCGAGAAGGTCTTCGACCCGAAGCTCGTGTACGGCGAGGCGCCGAACCCGACCCGGCTCTGAGGCGGCGACCCGCGCCTACTTCAGCAGGCTGAGCCGCCGCGTCACGGTGCCGACCATGTCGCCGGCCAGCGCATCGCGCAGTTCCGTACCCTCGGCGCGCTTGCCCAGCACCTGCGTCTCGTCGTAGTTGTAGGCGCGGCTGAGCGACAGCCCCTGGGCAGGCACGACCTCCCGGCCACCCATGTCGACGGCATAGCGCAGGACGTAGTAGACGGTGTACTCCACCGGCGTGTTGCGCACCGAGACCGACGACACGCGCTGGCCGGTCTCGTCGTGCAGGATGCGGATCACGCTGCCCGCTTCCGCCGGGTTGGCCGCAACCCGCACGCCGCCACGCTCCAGCGCGGTCTTCAGCTGGCGATAGAACGGCGTGTAGCGATCCTCGGCCTCGATCCAGGTCACCGCCATGGCGGCCGGGTAGTGCACGTCCCCGCGCAGGTGAAAGCCGCAGCCCGCCTGCAGGCCGGCGGCAAGGGCCAGGATGAACAGCGCAACGCGCCGGAACCCGCCTGTCCTAAACGACCACATTGACCAGCTTCCCTGGCACCACGATCACGCGCCGGACCGGCTTGCCGCCCACGTGCCTGAGGACGTCGGCGTCGGCCAGCGCAGCCGCGCGCAGCGTTGCCTCGCTGGCGGTGGCCGGCACCGCGATGCGGCCGCGCACCTTGCCGTTCACCTGCACCACCACCTCCAGCGTGTCGGCGGCGAGCGCTGCCGCATCGGCCACCGGCCAGTGCTCGTCGACCACGGCCCGGCCGTGGCCGAGCACCTGCCACAGGCGGTGGCAGATGTGGGGCACCATCGGCGAGAGCATCAGCACCACGCTTTCGAGCACCTCCTGGACCACCACCCGGTCGGCCGGCGTCGCCGGCTGGAACCGCCCCAGCTCGTTCAGCAGCTCCATGACGGCGGCGATCGCGGTATTGAACGTGTAGCGCCGGCCGACGTCGTCGGTCACCTTGGCGATGGCCTGGTGCAGGCTGCGCCGCAGGGCCTTCTGCGCGTCGTCGAGGGCGCCGAGATCCACCTCGCCCGTGGACCCGCCCTGCGCATGCTGATGCACCGCGCGCCACAGGCGCTTGAGGAAGCGGAACGCGCCCTGCACGCCCTCCTCGGACCACTCCAGCGACTGCTCCGGCGGCGCGGCGAACATGATGAAGAGCCGGGCGGTATCCGCGCCATACTGCTCCACCAGCCGGTTCGGGTCGACGCCGTTGGCCTTCGACTTGGACATGGTGCCGATGCCGCCGGATTCCACCGGCTGGCCGTCGGCCAGCAGCGTCGCGGAGAGCCGCCGGCCGCGCTCGTCATTCTCGATGCGGACATCCGCCGGGTTGAAATATTCGATGCGCCCCGAGGCCGGCCGGCGGAAGAAGATCTCGTTGAGCACCATGCCCTGGGTCAGCAGGTTGGTGAACGGCTCGTCGAGGGACACCAGGCCGAGGTCGCGCATCACCCGTGTCCAGAAGCGCGAGTACAGCAGGTGCAGGATGGCGTGTTCGATGCCGCCGATGTACTGGTCCACCGGCAGCCAGTAGGCGGTGCGCGCATCGACCATCTGCCGGTGCTGGTCGGCGCAGGCGTAGCGCAGGAAATACCAGGACGAATCCACGAAGGTGTCCATGGTGTCGGTCTCGCGCCGCGCCGGCCCGCCGCACTGCGGGCAGGCGCAGTCGCGGAAGGCGGCGAGTTTCGCCAGCGGATTGCCGCTGCCATCGGGCACCAGGTCCTCGGGCAGCACCACCGGCAGCTGCTCGTCGGGCACCGCCACCTCGCCGCAGCGCGGGCAATGCACCAGCGGGATCGGGCAGCCCCAGTAGCGCTGGCGCGAGATGCCCCAGTCGCGCAGGCGCCAGTGGGTGCGCCGGCGGCCGGCCGAGCGGCCCTCGATGTGGCGTGAGATCGCGTCGAAGGCGGCGTTGAAGTGCAGGCCGTCGAAGGCACCGGAATTGATGAGCACGCCATGGTCGGTGTACGCGCCCGCCTCGAGGTCGGGGAGCGAGCCGTCGGCGGGGCGGATGACCTCGTGGATGGGCAGCCCGTAGCGGCGCGCGAACTCCCAGTCGCGCTGGTCGTGGGCGGGCACCGACATGACCGCGCCGGTGCCATAGCCCATCAGCACGAAGTTGGCCACCCAGATGGGCAGGCGCTGCCCGGTCAGCGGGTGGATGGCGTGCAGGCCGGTCGGCAGCCCGCGCTTCTCGGCGGTCTCCAGCGCGGCCTCGGTCACGGCCTGGTGGCGGCATTCGTCGATGAAGACGCGCAGCTCCAGGTTGTCGCGCGCCGCGGCCAGCGCCAGCGGGTGCTCGGCGGCGATCGCCATGTAGGTGACGCCGTGGAGCGTGTCGGGCCGGGTCGTGAATATGGTGAGGCGCTCGTCGCGGTCCTCGACGGGAAAGTCGATCTCCAGGCCCTCGGAACGGCCGATCCAGTTGGCCTGCATGGTGCGCACCCGCTCGGGCCAGCCGCCGAGCCCGTCGAGGGCTTCGAGCAGCTCCCCGGCATAGGCGGTGATGCGCAGGTAGTACATCGGGATCTCGCGCTTCTCCACCAGCGCGCCGGTACGCCAGCCGCGCCCGTCGATCACCTGTTCGTTGGCGAGCACCGTCTGGTCCACCGGATCCCAGTTGACGACACCGGTGGTCTTGCAGGCGATGCCCTTCTCGCGCATGCGCAGGAACAGCCACTGGTTCCAGCGGTAGTACCCGGGGCGGCAGGTGGCGACCTCGCGGTCCCAGTCGATGGCGAGCCCGAGGCTCCTGAGCTGCCGGCGCATGTAGTCGATGTTGTCGTACGTCCACTGCGCCGGCGGCACGCCGTTGGCCATGGCGGCGTTCTCGGCCGGCAGGCCGAAGGCGTCCCAGCCCATCGGCTGGAGCACGTTCCTGCCGCGCATGCGCTGGTAGCGGCTGATGACATCGCCGATGGTGTAGTTGCGGACATGCCCCATGTGCAGCCGGCCACTGGGGTAGGGGAACATGGAGAGGCAGTAGAACTTCTCCCGGGCCGGATCCTCGGTGGCCCGGAAGCAGTGGTGGCTGTCCCAGTAGGCCTGGGCTTCGGCTTCGACCTCGGCGGGCCGGTAGGGTACGTCGGTCACGGGATTGGCCGTCGGCAGCGGGAGGCGGCAAAGGATACACCAGGGGCCCGGCGGGGCGCCGGGTAAGCGCTGGTGGCCGCCCTTGCGGCGGGGGCCCCCAAAGTCGCTCCTCGTTATTCGCTTTGTTTGGGGGCCCCCGCCTCCGGGCGGTTCAGCGGGGTGCGCCAGCCGCCGCAAGGGCGGCCACCAGCGCCTATCACCGCGAGGGCGGCCGCGAGGGCGGCCGCGAGGACCGGCTCAGGCGCGCCGGCGCCGGGCGGCCAGCGTGGCGGCGACGCCCGCCAGGGCCAGCAGCACCACCGGGTAGTTGCCGGTGCGCACGTAGGGCGTGGCACCTTCGTAGGGCTGCGCCTCCCCGCTCAGCACCCAGGGCACGAACTGCGGCGCCCGTGCCCTGACCTTGCCACGCTGATCGATGATGGCGGTGATGCCGGTGTTGGTGCTGCGCACGAGGTAGCGGCCGGTCTCCAGGGCACGCATGCGCGCGAGCTGCAGGTGCTGGTGGGGGGCGATGGTGTCACCGAACCAGGCGTCGTTGCTGACGTTCACCAGCAGGCGCGCCTCGGGCAGGAAGCCGAGCTGCTCGGCGCCGTAGGCGTCCTCATAGCAGATGGTGGGGGCGAGGGGCACCCCGGCGACCACCAGCGGGCGCTGGTCGCGGCTGCCGGCGGTGATGTCGTCGAAGGGCATGTTGGCCATGCGCATCCAGCTGCGCACGATGGCGGGCACGGGGAAGAACTCGCCGAAGGGCACCAGGTGGCGCTTGTGGTACACGCCCGGGCTCGCGCCCAGCGCCAGCAGCGAGTTGCGGTATTCGTCGCGCCCGGCATCGTGGGTGAGGATGCCCACCAGCAGTTCGGCGTGCAGGCCGGCGGCCAGCTCGCGCAGGGCCTGCAGGTAGCCCGGCACCCAGTCATCCGGCGCGGGGACCGCCGCCTCGGGCCAGATCACGAGATCCTGGCCCACGAGGGGCGCCGTCATGTCGAAATAGCGCTCCATGGTGGCGCGGCGCTCGCCCGGCTCCCACTTGAGCAACTGCGGGACGGCGCCCTGCACCAGGCTCACCCGCAACGGCTCCCCGGCTGGCCTGGTCCACGGCTGTCCCGCGAGGACCCAGGTCACCAGCGTGACCGCCAGCAGCACCGCCGAGGCCGCGGTACGGTCCCGCCGGTGGCCACGGAACAGGGTGAGGACTGCCCCGGCCACGACGGCCGTCGCCAGCGTCACGCCGTAGACGCCGCCGACCGGCGCCCAGGCCGCCAGGCGCCCGTCCACCATGGCATAGCCGATGCTGAGCCAGGGGAAGCCGGTGAACAGCCAGCCCCGCAGCCACTCGGCCAGCACCCAGAGCGCCGGCGTGAGCACGCAGGCATTGAGGGCCGCCGAGCGCGTGCCCCAGCGCACCGCGAGATAGCCGCAGGCCGCGTACCAGGCGGCCATGAGCAGGACCAGGCCGGCCAGCAGCAGCACGGCAACCGGCAGCGGCGTGCCACCCACCAGCCGCACGCTGACATACAGCCACCAGGTGCCGGCGCCGAAGGCGCAGACGCCAAAGAGTCCGCCACGCCGGGCCGCCTCGGCCGGCACCACGTTCCAGGTCGAGAACAGCGCCACCAGCGCCAGTGGCGCCAGCCAGTACAGGCCAAAGGGCGCGAAGGCCAGCGGCAGCGCGAGGCCCGCCAGCGCCGCGACCAGCCGGCCGCGCGCCATCGGGGGCAGGCGGGAAACGCGCAGGCGCAAGGTGTGGCGCCCGCTCAGCCCGCCGCGGCGGGCTCGGGGGTGACTTCGAGCATCTGCAGCCGGCGCCGGTCGGCCTGCAGCACCTTGAAGCGGAAGCCCCCGCAGCTCACCGTCTCGCCACGGCGGGGCAAGCGGCCGAGCTCGTACATCACCAGGCCGCCGACGGTGTCGTAGTCCGCGTCGCTGATGGCGCAGCCGAAGTACTGGTTGAAGTCCTCGATGCGGGTGAGGGCCAGCACCTGGAAGCGGTGGGCGTCCTGCTTCTGGATCGGCTCGGCCTCCTGTGCGTCGTACTCGTCGCCGATCTCGCCGACGATCTCCTCGAGCACGTCCTCGATGGTGAGCAGGCCCGCAGTCGCGCCGTACTCGTCCACCACGATGGCCAGGTGGTTGCGGTTGATGCGGAATTCCTTGAGCAGCGTGTTGAGCCGCTTGCTCTCCGGGATGATGATGGCCGGGCGGATGAAGCGGCGCAGGTCGAAGGGCTGGTCGGGCGTCTCGACGAAGTAGTGCAGGATGTCCTTGGCGAGCAGCACGCCGACCACCTCGTCGCGGTCCTCGCCGATGACCGGATAGCGCGAGTGGCCGCTCTCGATGATGGTGTGCAGGATCTCCGCGCTCGGCGCATCGCGTTCCAGCACCACCATCTGGGAACGCGGCACCATGACGTCGCGCACCTGCGTCTCGGCCACCTCCAGCACGCCCTGGAGCATCGCCACCTCGTCGGGGTCGAGCACCGCATTCCAGCGCCCCTCCTTCAGCAGGTCGACGATGTCCTGGCGCGTCGCCGGCCCGCCCGTCATCAGGCGGCGCAACCGGCCGTAGAGCGTGGGTTCCTCCGTGTCGTCACCGGTGGCGGGTTCGCTGTCGTTGATCATGCTTTCTGCTGCCTGCTGGCCCGGCTCCTGGCCGGATTCCTGGCCGGATTCCTGGCCGCGGGTTGTGCGCGGTATGGGTCGGGGAAGCCAAGCCGGCGGAGGATCCTCACTTCCCGGCCTTCCATTTTACGCGCTGCGGCGGGCCGGTCATGGTCATGGCCGAGCAGGTGCAAGGTCCCGTGGACGACCAGGTGGGCGAGGTGGGCCAGGGGCCGCTTGCCCTGCTCGCGGGCCTCCCGCAGCACCAGCGGCAGGCAGATGGCCAGGTCGCCCAGCTCCCCGGCCGAAGGACCGGCAGCGGCCGGGAACGCCAGGACGTTGGTGGCCGCAGTCTTGCCGCGGAAGCGCTGGTTAAGGCGCCTGCCCTCGCGCCAGCCGACCAGGCGAATGGTGACCGTGCCCCGGCCATGCGCGCCGGCGGCGCCCACCCAGCCGGCGAGGTCGGCACCCCGCGGCAGGGTGGCCGCGCGCGTGGCTGCCTGCAGTTCGACAGCTGGCGGGCCGTCAGGCCGCCGGCGGGCCGCTCTGGGCATCATCACTGCCGTTGCCGGGGTCGGCCCCGGCCTGTTCCGCTGCCTCGTAGGCCTCGACGATCCGCTGCACCAGCGCGTGACGCACCACATCGCGCGGGGAAAAGAAGGTGAAGCTCACGCCCGGCACGCCCTGCAGCACCTGCATGACATGGCGCAGGCCCGACAGCTGGCGGCGCGGCAGGTCCACCTGGGTGACATCGCCGGTGACCACCGCGCGGGAGCCGAAGCCCATGCGCGTGAGGAACATCTTCATCTGCTCGACGCTGGTGTTCTGCGCCTCGTCGAGGATGATGAAACTCTCGTTCAGGGAACGCCCGCGCATGTAGGCGAGCGGCGCCACCTCGATGACGTTGCGTTCCACGAGGCGCGCCACCCGGTCGAAACCCAGCATCTCGTAGAGTGCGTCGTACATGGGCCGCAGGTAGGGGTCCACCTTCTGGGCCAGGTCCCCGGGCAGGAAGCCGAGCCGCTCGCCGGCCTCCACCGCCGGGCGCACCAGCACGATGCGCCGCACCCGCTCCTGCTCCAGGGCCTCCACCGCGCTCGCCACCGCGAGGTAGGTCTTGCCGGTGCCGGCCGGGCCGATCCCGAAGCACAGGTCGTTCTCGCGGATGCTGGCGATGTACGCGCGCTGGTTCGGGCCGCGCGGCCGGATGTGGCTGCGCCGGGTGCGCAGCACCTCGCCATCCACGGCCGCGGCGGGAACGCCGTTGGCCGCCTCCACCCGCTCATCCACGGCGGCGTCCTGCAGGAAGACATGCAGGCGCTGCGGATCCAGGTGCTCGTTGCCCGCCAGCGCAAAGAGTTCGCGCAGCAGGCCGGCGGCCATCCGCGCCGTCTGCACCGGGCCCATGATGCGGAAGTGGTTGCCGCGGTTGCTGATCTGCACGCCGAGCCGCTGCTCGATCTGGCGCAGGTGTTCGTCACGCTGCCCGCAGAGATTGGCCAGCACCCGGTTGTCGGCGGGTTCCAGCAGCAGCTCCTCGGTGGCGAGGACGGTGCTCAAGCAGCCGCCGCGCCGGCAGCGAGCCGGCCCCGCAGCGAATTCGGCAGCGCCTCGGTGATGGTCACGTCGACGAAGCGGCCCAGCAGCTGCGCGTCACCGTCGAAGTTGACCCAACGGTTGTTTTCGGTGCGTCCGGCCAGCTGGCGCGGATCCTTCTTCGCGGGCCTCTCCACAAGCACGCGCTGGCGGCTGCCCACCATGGCGGCGCTGATCGCCCTCGCCTGCGCATTGACGCGTGCCTGGAGGACCTCCAGCCGGCGATGCTTGACGTCCCCGGGCACCTGGTCGGGCAGTTCGGCGGCGGGCGTACCGGGCCGCGGGCTGTAGATGAAGCTGAAGGACTGGTCGAAGCCGACATCGGCGATGAGGTCCATCGTCGCCGCAAAATCGGCCTCCGTCTCGCCGGGGAAGCCGACGATGAAGTCGCTGGACACGCTGATGCCGGGGCGCACCGCGCGCAGCGCGCTGATCTTCTCGCGGTACTGCGCAGCGGTGTAGCCGCGGCGCATCTGCGCGAGGATGCGGTCCGAGCCGCTCTGCACCGGCAGGTGCAGGAAGCTCGCGAGCTTGGGCAGCTGCGCGTAGGCCTGCAGCAGCCGCTCGCCGAAGTTCAGCGGATGCGAGGTCGTGAACCGGATGCGCCCGATGCCCTCCAGCGCGGCCACATGCCCCAGCAGCGCGGCCAGGTCCGCCTTGCGGCCAGCGGCATCGACCCCCCGGTAGGCATTGACGTTCTGCCCCAGCAACGTCACCTCGAGCACGCCCTGGGAGGCCAGGGCGGACACCTCGCGCAGCACGTCGCCGGCCGGCCGGCTGATCTCGTGGCCGCGGGTGAAGGGCACGACGCAGTAGGTGCAGTGGCGGCTGCAGCCCTCCATGACCGAGACGAAGGCGGTGGCGCCCTCGGCCCGCGGCTCGGGCAGGCGGTCGAACTTCTCGATCTCCGGGAAGCTCACGTCCACCTGCGGCAGGCGGCGTGCGCGCAGCCCGTCGATCATCGCCGGCAGGCGATGCAGGGTCTGCGGCCCGAACACCAGGTCGACGAACGGGGCACGCGCGAGGACGGCCTCCCCCTCCTGGCTGGCGACGCAGCCGCCCACGCCGATGACCACCTCCGGGCGCAGCTCCTTCAGCTCGCGCCAGACGCCGAGGCAGGAGAACACCTTCTCGTGGGCCTTCTCGCGGATGGAGCAGGTGTTCAGCAACAGCACGTCGGCTTCGGCCGGATCGGTGGTCGGCAGCAGCCCATGGCTCTGGCGCAGCGCATCGGCCATGCGCGCGCTGTCGTACTCGTTCATCTGGCAACCGAGCGTCTTGACGAAGAGCTTGCCTGGCATGGGCGCGGCCGGAACGGTCTCCCGGGTGGTCTGCGGTACTTCAGAAGGGAATGTCGTCGTCGAGTTCGGCCGCGGGCTCGGCGGCCTGCGCCCGGGTGGCCGGGCGCTCGCGCGGCGGACCCTCGGCATCCGCGCCACCCATGCCGCCGCCCTTGCCGCCCAGCATCTGCATCTGGTCGGCGACGATCTCGGTGGAATAGCGGTCCTGGCCCTGCTTGTCCTGCCATTTGCGGGTGCGCAGGCGGCCCTCGATGTAGACCTGCGAACCCTTGCGCAGGTACTCCCCGGCGATCTCCGCCAGGCGACCGAACATGGCCACGCTGTGCCACTCGGTGCGCTCCTGGGACTGGCCGGTCTCCTTGTCCTTGAAGACCTCGCTGGTGGCGATGCGCAGGTTGGTGACCGCCGAACCGCTCGGCATGTACTTGGTTTCCGGATCCTGCCCGAGGTTGCCGATCAGGATGACCTTGTTCACGCCTCTCGCCATGGGAGGATCCTCGCAATAGATTGATTTACATGTGCTTTGCGGGGTGCCATTGCGGCCGCCCCGGTGCCTGCCGCCTATTTTATGGTCCATCCCGGGAAAACACACCTGCGAATCCGCGCCGAGCGCCCGGATTGGCGCCGCCGTGGGCTTGGGATCAGGCGCCCTGCCGGCCTATAGTCAGGGGTTTAGCCGCCCGCAGCCACCATGACCCAGTACCTCAGCATCCGGGGCGCCCGCACCCACAACCTGAAGGACATCGACCTCGACATCCCGCGCGACCGGCTGGTCGTCATCACGGGACTCTCGGGCTCGGGCAAGTCCTCGCTGGCTTTCGACACCCTCTACGCCGAGGGCCAGCGCCGCTACGTGGAGTCGCTGTCGGCCTACGCGCGGCAGTTCCTCTCGGTGATGGAAAAGCCCGACGTGGACCACATCGAGGGGCTCTCGCCCGCCATCTCCATCGAGCAGAAGTCCACCTCGCACAATCCGCGCTCGACGGTGGGCACGGTGACCGAGGTCTACGACTACCTGCGCCTGCTCTACGCCCGCGCCGGCACCCCGCGCTGCCCCGAGCACGGCATCGAGCTCTCCGCGCAGACCGTGAGCCAGATGGTCGACCAGGTGCTCGCGCTCCCCGAGGGCACCCGGCTGATGCTGCTCGCGCCCGTGGTGGACGCGCGCAAGGGCGAGCACGGGCAGCTGGTCGCCGACCTGCGCACGCGCGGCTTCGTGCGCGCGCGCATCGACGGGGTGGTGTACGAACTCGACGCCCCGCCGCAGCTCGACAAGCGGCGCAAGCACAGCATCGAGGTGGTGGTGGACCGCTTCAAGGTGCGGCCCGACCTCGCCACGCGGCTGGCGGAATCCTTCGAGACCGCGCTGAAGCTCGCCGATGGCGTGGTGAAGACCGCGCCCCTCGATGGCGAGGGCACGGAAACCGTGTTCTCCGCGCGCTTCGCCTGCCCGGTCTGCAATTACAGCGTCCCGGAGCTGGAGCCGCGCCTGTTCTCCTTCAACAACCCGGCGGGCGCCTGCCCGACCTGCGACGGGCTCGGCGTGCGCGAATTCTTCGACACCGACCGCGTCGTGCGCCACCGCCAGCTGTCAGTGGCGGGAGGGGCCATCCGCGGCTGGGACCGGCGCAACACCTACTACTTCCAGATGATGCAGTCGCTGGCATCCCACTACCGCTTCGACCTCGAGGCCCCCTTCGAGGACCTGCCCGGGCGCATCCAGCGCATCCTGCTCCACGGCAGCGACGGCGAGGAGATCCAGTTCCGCTACCTCACCGGGCGGGGCACCACCGTGAGCCGCCGCCATGCCTTCGAGGGCATCCTGCCGAACCTCGAGCGCCGCTACCGGGAAACCGGGTCCACCGTGGTGCGCGACGAGCTCTCGCGCTACCTCGGCGTGCAGCCCTGCCCGGACTGCGGCGGCACGCGGCTCAACGCCGTGGCCCGCAACGTGTTCGTGCAGGGACGCTCTCTTCCGGAACTCACGGCAATGTCGGTCACCCGGGCCCGCGCCTTCTTCGACGGGCTGGTGCTCGGCGGCTGGCGCGGGGAGATCGCCGTGCGCATCGTCAGGGAGATTGCCGGCCGCGTGCGCTTCCTCGCCGACGTGGGCCTGGAGTACCTGACCCTGGACCGCAGCGCCGAGACGCTCTCCGGCGGCGAAGCGCAGCGCATCCGCCTCGCCAGCCAGATCGGCTCGGGCCTGGTCGGCGTCATGTACATCCTCGACGAGCCCTCGATCGGCCTGCACCAGCGCGACAACCAGCGCCTCCTCGCCACCCTCACCCACCTGCGCGACGTCGGCAACACGGTGATCGTGGTCGAGCACGACGAGGAGGCGATCCTCGCCGCCGACCACGTCGTCGACCTCGGGCCCGGCGCCGGTGTCCACGGCGGGGAGGTCATCGCCCAGGGCACGCCGGCGGACATCAGGCGCGCGCCACGCTCGCTCACCGGACAGTACCTTGCGGGCCAGCTCGCCATCCCCGTGCCCGCGCAGCGCCGGGCGCCGGATCCGCAGCTCACGCTCACCGTGCGCGGTGCCCGCGGCCACAACCTGCGCAACGTCACGGCGTCGCTGCCGGTGGGACTGATGACCTGCGTCACCGGGGTCTCGGGCTCGGGCAAGTCCACGCTGGTGAACGACACGCTGTTCAGGCACGCGGCGGCGCGGCTCAACCGGGGCACCGACGATGGCGCACCCTGCGACGGCATCGACGGCCTGGAGCACATCGACCGGGTCATCGACATCGACCAGGCCCCGATCGGGCGCACGCCACGTTCCAACCCGGCCACCTACACCGGGCTGTTCACCCCGGTGCGCGAACTCTACGCCGCCACCCAGGAGGCGCGCTCGCGCGGCTACGACGCCGGGCGTTTCAGCTTCAACGTCAAGGGCGGGCGCTGCGAGGCCTGCCAGGGCGACGGCGTCATCCGCGTGGAGATGCACTTCCTCGCCGACGTCTACGTGCCCTGCGATGTCTGCCAGGGCAGGCGCTACAACCGCGAGACTCTGGAGATCCGCTACAAGGGCCGCAGCATCAACGAGGCGCTGGACATGACCGTCGAGGAGGCGCTCGCCTTCTTCGCCAACGTGCCGGCCGTCGCCGTGAAGCTGCAGACGCTGGCCGACGTCGGTCTCGGCTACCTGCGGCTGGGGCAGAATGCCACCACGCTGTCGGGCGGCGAGGCGCAGCGCATCAAGCTCGCCCGGGAGCTGGCCAAGCGCGCCACGGGCAGGACGCTCTACATCCTCGACGAGCCCACCACCGGGCTGCACTTCCATGACGTGAAGCAGCTGCTCGGCGTGCTCCTGCGCCTGCGCGACCAGGGCAACACCGTGGTCGTCATCGAGCACAACCTCGACGTGGTGAAGAGCGCCGACTGGATCATCGACCTCGGCCCGGAAGGTGGCGACGGGGGTGGCGAGGTGGTCGCCACCGGCACACCGGAAACGGTGGCCGCCCATCCCCGCTCTCACACCGGGCGGTTCCTGGCCCCGGTGCTGGCGCGCAGCCGGGCGGCCTGATGCCCGCGATCGGCTGCGAGCGGCCCCAAGAAGCACAAAAAAACAAAGGGGCCGGGATCTCGCGATCCCGGCCCCTTCGTGAGCGCAGCGCTTACTGCTGGGGCTTGGCAGCCTCGCCCGCAGACTTGGCGGCATCCGCGGCAGCGCCAGCAGCCTGGCCCGCCGCATCGGCAGCGGCACCGGCAGCCTGGCCGGCGGCATCGGCAGCGGCGCCCGCAGCCTGGCCGGCAGCCTCGGCGGCCTGGCCGGCGGCATCGGCAGCCTCGCCAGCCTTGTCAGCCGCCTGCTTCATGGACTCGGCGGCCTTGTCCATCTGGGCCTCACCCGCCGGCTTGCCACCACCGCAGCCCGCCAGCAGGAACACGGCGGCACCCAGCGCCGCCAGCAACTTCACCATCCGCATAACAGCCCCCTGTAGGGAAATTAAACCCGCTTAATATAGCGTCTTGTCGCGCTCAAAGATATGCGCCAGCGGGCGCCGGGGCCAGGAATACTGCCCGGCGCCAAGGCCGGGCCAGTGCCGGGCCAGGTCGGCGCCGGGTCCGTGCCTGGCCACCCCCGCCAGGCCACCAGGCTACGGCCCGCCCAACGGCCGGATGCCCACCGCCTGGCGCACGGCAGCCAGCAGCGGCGCCGCCATCGCCCTGGCCCGGGCCGCGCCCGCCCGCAACACCGCCTCCACGTCGCCCGGGGCCGCCATCAGCCGCTCGTACTCGGCCCGCGGGCCAGCCAGGTGGGCATCGAGATACTCGAAGAGATCCTCCTTCAGCTGGCCCCAGCCGGTGCCCTCGGCGAAGCGCTGCTTCATGGTCCCGGCTTCCGCCGGTGTCGCGAAGGCGCGATAGATGTCGTAGAGCGTCGAGCCTTCGGTATCCTTCGGCTGGCCGGGCTCCAGCGAATTGGTCTTGATGCGCATCACGAGCTTGCGCAGCTGCTTCTGCGGGACGAACAGCGGGATGGTGTTGTCGTAGCTCTTGCTCATCTTGCGCCCGTCGAGGCCGGTGAGAATGGCCGTGTCCGCGCCGATGTCGGCCTCGGGCAGCACGAAGTGCTCGCCGTAGTGGTGGTTGAAGCGCTGGGCGATGTCGCGGGCCATCTCCACGTGCTGCTTCTGGTCCTGGCCGACCGGCACCCGGCTGGCGCGGAAGAGCAGGATGTCCGCCGCCATCAGCACCGGATAACAGAAGAGCGCCATGGTGATGCCCCGGTCCGGATCCGGCGAACCGGCCTCCTCGTTGGCCTGCACCGCGGCCTTGTAGGCATGGGCGCGGTTCATGAGACCCTTGGCGGTGACCGACATCAGGATCCAGTTGAGCTCGGAAATCTCCGGGACATCGGACTGCCGGTAGAACAGCGCCTTGTCCGCATCGAGCCCGAGCGCCAGCCAGGTGGCCGCCACCTTCAGGCTGGAGCGGTGCACGGCATCGGGCCTGTGGGCCTTCACCAGCGCGTGGAGGTCGGCGAGGAAGTAAACCGACTGCACGTCGTCGCGGCGGCTCGCCGCCACGGCCGGCCGGATGGCGCCGACGTAGTTGCCGAGATGCGGCGTGCCGGTGGTCGTGATGCCGGTGAGGACGATTTCTTTTGCCATGCCTTGTGCGCGGCCGGGGTCTGGCGCCCGGCCGCATCCTGCGCGGTATCATGCCCGACCATGAGCCGCACTTTAAGCGCTTCCGAAGCCGGTCCGGCGGCCGACGCCGCCGGTGACTACGCCGCCCACGTCGCGGAGCTCGGCGGGCGCTACGCCGAGGCGGCCCGGACCGGCGGCTTCGATGCCATCGTGGTGGGCAGCGGTATCCTCGAGTACCGCTTCCAGGACGACCAGGCCCACCGCTTCGTGGCGAGCCCGCACTTCCTGCAGTGGATCCCGCTGGAGGAGCACCCGGGGTCGGCGGTGATCGTCGAGCCGGGCCGCCGCCCGGTCCTGGTGGTGTACCAGCCGGAGGATTACTGGCACCAGCCGCCGGCGCTGCCGCCGGAAGAACTGGCGCGGGAGTTCGACCTCAAGGTCATCCGCAAGCCGGGGGACATCGCCGGCCTGCTGCCGGCCGCCGGCAAGCGCCTCGCCCTCCTCGGGCCGGAGGCGCAATGGACGGGGCTCGCCGGGGAGGCCGCGCGGAACCCGGAGACGGTGGTCAATGTCCTCCACTACCGCCGCGCGACGAAGTCGGCGTGGGAACTGGCCTGCATGCGCAGGGCGGCGGCCAGCGCCGCGCCCGGCCACCAGGCCGCACTGCGCGCCTTCCGCGAGGGCGCCACCGAGTACGACATCCTCGCCGCCTTCCTCGCCGGCTGCCGGCAGACGGAACCCGAGCTGCCCTACGGCGCCATCGTGGCACTGAACGGCCACGGCGCGACGCTCCACTACCAGCACCGTGACCGGGAGCCGCAGCCCCCACGCGACGTCCACAGCCTGCTGATCGACGCGGGATGCGCCTGCAACGGCTACGCCTGCGACATCACCCGCAGCTACGCCTTCCGCGATGATGACTTCGCCGGGATGGTCGCCGACATGGACGCGCTCCAGCAGGAGCTCTGCGCCGCGGTGCGCCCGGGCCTGGCCTTCCCGGACCTGCACCGGCGCACGCACCTGGGGCTGGCCGCCCTGCTCCAGCGCTGGGGTCTGGTGCGCATGGCGCCGGAGGACATGGTGCGCGAAGGCGTGAGTGCCGCCTTCTTCCCCCATGGCCTGGGGCACCTGCTGGGGCTCCAGGTGCACGACGTCGGCGGCCACATGGCCGACGAGTCCGGAGCCTCGCTGCAGGCGCCCGCCGACTTTCCGCGGCTGCGCTTCCTGCGCACCCTGGAGCCGGGCCAGATCGTCACCATCGAGCCCGGCGTCTATTTCATCGAGTCCCTGCTCCGCGGCCTGAAGGCGAGCCCCGCCGGCGGGCACGTCGACTGGGACCGCGTCGCCGGACTCATGAAGTACGGCGGCATCCGCATCGAGGACGACGTGCTGGTGACGGCCGGGGAGCCGGAGAACCTGACGCGGCCGGTGCTGGGGGATTGAGCAGCTTCTGGCGCTGGGCTCCGGCCGTGACGGCGCGACCGGCCGGCACGCGCACCCTGACTTCGACGCGGACCCCGAGGCGGTTGAGCGTGGAGGTCAGGCGGTGCGCGGCGCCCTGCCGCATGACTGACCCCTCCCCCTACGGTACGCTGAGAAGTCACGCCCATCCCTGTCAGAAAGCCCCGATGTTGCCCTACCGCCTCGCCTCCCGGAGCATCCTCCTCGCCGCCCTCCTTGCCCTGGCCGCCTGCAGCGGCAAGCCGGGTGCGGGCCAAGGGCCGCCCGGCCAGGCAGGCGGTCCACCCCGCGGTGGCCCGCCCGGAGCCCGCGGCCCCGGCGGACCGCCGGCGGCGGCGGTGCTGGTGGCCAGGGTCGAGCCACGTGATTTCCTCGACCGGACCACGGCGCTCGGCACCGCCAAGGCAGCCGAGTCCATCCAGGTGACCTCGCGGATCTCCAGCACGGTGACCGCAATCCACTTCCGCGAGGGCCAGGATGTCGCTGCCGGCGCGCTCCTCGTGCAGCTCGACAACCGCGAAATCAGCGCCGCGCTGGCACTTGCCGAGGCCTCGCTCCAGCAAAGCCGCAGCCAGTACGAGCGCAGCCTCCCGCTGGCGAAGACGGGCGTGCTGTCCACCTCGCAGATCGAGGAGCTGGAGGCCAAGATGAAGATGGACCAGGCGCAGGTGCAATCCGCCCGTGCGCGGCTCGCCGACACGACCATCCGCGCACCCTTCGCCGGCACGGTGGGCCTGCGCAGGGTGAGCGTCGGTGACCTGGTGGGCCCGAACACCGTCATCACCACGCTGGATGCCACGCAGGAGATCCGTCTGGAATTCTCCGTGCCCGAGGTCTTCCTCGGTGAACTGACCCCGGGCATGGGCATCCACGCACAGAGCACGGTCTATCCGGGCAGCACCTTCAACGGCCGCCTCACCAGCATCGACTCGCGCGTGGACCCCGCCACCCGGGCCATCACCGCGGTGGCCACCATCCCCAATGCCGACCGGCGCCTGAAGCCCGGCATGTTCCTCACCGTCGCGCTCGAGCGTGCCCGGCAGGGCGTGCTGATGGTGCCCGAGGAAGCCCTGAATCCGCGCCAGGGCCGGCAGTACGTGTTCCTGGTGCAGGACGGCCGGGCCATCGAGCGGCAGGTGGAGATCGGCGCCCGCTCGCCGGGACTCGTCGAGATCCGTCAGGGGCTGGCCGCGGGGGATGTCGTGGTCACCGATGGCATCCAGCGGCTGCGCGATGGCGTGCCTGTCGACGTCCTGCAGGGCAACTGAGGTCCGCGCGCATGTGGATCTCCGACATCTCCGTCCAGCGCCCGGTGTTTGCGGCGGTGATCAGCCTGCTGCTGATCATCCTCGGCCTGCTGGCGCTCGACCGCCTGCCGGTACGCGAATACCCGGACGTCAACCCGACCGTGGTCTCGGTGGACACCTTCTACCGCGGCGCCTCCGCCGAGGTGGTGGAGCGGCAGATCACCCAGGTCCTCGAGGACCAGGTGGCCGGCATCGCCGGCGTGCAGAAACTCACCTCCAGCAGCCAGGACGAGCGTTCCACCATCACGCTGGAATTTGCCCTGGACCGCGACCCGGACGGCGCCGCCAACGACGTGCGCGAGCGCATCTCCCGCGCGCTGGCCAAGCTGCCCGACGAAGCCGACCCGCCGCAGATCACCAAGCAGGATTCCGGCATGGAATCCACGCTCTACGTGAACGTCTCGAGCAGCAGCCGCTCGATCATGGACCTCACCGACTTCACGCGCCGCTACCTCGTCGATGCACTCTCCGTCGTCGATGGCGTGGCGATGGTGCGCATGACCGGCGCACGGCAGTACGCCATGCGCATCTGGCTGGACCGCGAGGCCCTGGCGGCCCGGCGCATCGCCGTACAGGACGTGGAGGCCGCACTGCGCAGCGAAAACGTGGAGATCCCCTCCGGGCGCATCGAATCCCAGCAGCGGGAATTCACGCTGCGCACCGAGACCGGTCTGAAAACGCCGGCGGATTTCGCCTCCCTGGTCATCGGCCGCAGTCCCGACAACCGCGTGGTACGCCTGGGTGAAGTGGCCGAGGTGCGCCTCGATGCGGAGGACAACCGCTACCTGTCGCGCTCCGACGGTGTCCCGGGCATCAGCCTCGGCATCGTGCCGCAATCCAAGGCCAACGTGCTCGCGGTGAACCAGGCCGTCATCGGGGAGATCGACCACCTCAAGGCCAGCCTGCCCGCGGACATCAAGGTGGACGTCAACGTCGACTTCTCCATCTTCATCCGCGAGCAGCTCAAGGAAGTGCTGGAGACACTGGCCATCGCACTGGTCATGGTGCTGGTGGTGATCTTCGCCTTCCTCGGTTCCCTGCGCGCCACCATCATCCCGGCGGTGACCATCCCGGTGGCGATCGTCGCCTCCTTCATCGTCATGGCCATCATGGGCTATTCGATCAACACCCTGACGCTGCTCGGCACCGTGCTGGCCATCGGCCTCGTCGTGGATGATGCGATCGTGGTGCTGGAGAACATCGTGCGGCGCATGGAGCTCGGCCAGCCGCCGCTGCTGGCCGCCATCGACGGCACCCGCGAGATCGGCTTTGCCGTGATCGCCACCACCGCCGTGCTGGTGGCGGTGTTCGTGCCGATCTCCTTCATGCCCGGCAACGTCGGGCGGCTGTTCACCGAGTTCGGGATCACCCTGGCGGCGGCCATCGCCTTCTCCGGCCTGGTCTCCCTGACGCTGGTGCCGATGCTGGCCTCGAAGCTGTTCGCGCAGGGCATCCGCCGGCGGCGCCTGGCCGATGCCATCGACCGCTTCTTCAAGCGGGTTGCCGCGGCGTACCGGCGCGCGCTGACGCCGCTCGTGCACCGTCCCTGGCTGGCCGTGGGCGCGCTGGCCGGGGTGGCGGTCATTGGCGCTGTCCTGTTCGCGCGGCTGCCCTCCGAGTACGCCCCCACGGAAGACCGCGGCATGGTGGTCATGATGCTGCGCGGACCCGAGGGGGCCACCCCCGCCTACATGGACCGCCAGCTGCGCCTGGTGGAACGCGTCCTCGCACCGTACGTGGAGGCCGGCATTGCCCGGCGCGTGGTGGCCCGCACCGGCGCCTGGGGCATCGGCGGCGATGCCAGCTCGGGTTTCATCTACATGCCGCTCACCGACTGGAGCCGGCGTTCCGTGTCATCCCCGATGATCGCCCAGGAGCTCCGGCGCAAGCTGGAGCGCATCCCCGGGATCACCACGCAGGTATTCCTGCCGCCCAGCCTCGGCATACGCGGTGCCGGCCAGCCCCTGCAGGTGGTGCTGGGCGGGACCAGCTACGAGGAACTCGCGCAGTGGCGCGACAAGGTGCTGGACCGGGTGCGCCGGGAGAATCCGCGCATCGTCGGCCTGCGCTCGGACTATTTCGAGCAGAAGCCGAAGATCCACGTGGGCGTGGACCGCGAGCGGGCCTCGGACCTCGGCGTGTCCGTCACCGCCGTGGGGCGCACGCTGGAGACCATGCTGGGCTCGCGCATCGTCACCACCTTCGTCGACCGTGGCGAGGAATACAACGTCGTGCTGCAGGCCCGCCCGGAAGACCGCGCCAGCCCCTCGGACCTCGGCAACATCTACGCCCGATCGGCCACGACCGGCGGGCTGATCCCGCTGGCGAGCCTGGTGTCGCTGCGCGAATCCGCCGGTCCGCGCGAGCTCAAACGCTTCAACCGGTTGCGCGCCATCACGCTGATCGGCGGCCTGGCGCCCGGCTACTCGCTGGGTGATGCACTGGCCTACATGGACAAGGTCATCAGGGAGGAACTGCCGCCCGAGGCCCACATCGATTACGACGGCGAGTCGCGCGAGTTCATGAGCACGGGCAACGCCATCTACTTCACCTTCCTGCTGGCGTTGCTGATCTCCTTCCTCGTGCTTTCGGCGCAATTCGAGAGCTTCCGCCACCCGCTGATCATCATGCTGACGGTGCCGCTCGCCATCACCGGCGGGCTGCTGGGGCTCTGGCTGATCGGCTCCTCCATCAACGTCTACAGCCAGATCGGCGCGATCATGCTCATCGGCCTGGCGGCCAAGAACGGCATCCTGATCGTCGAGTTCGCCAACCAGCTGCGCGATCGCGGCGAGACGCTGCACGAGGCCGTCATCTCCGCCGCGGCGATCCGCCTGCGGCCCGTGGTGATGACCAGCCTGTGCACCGCCTTCGGCGCACTGCCGCTGATCCTCGCGGGCGGCGCGGGCGCCGAGTCGCGCCTGACGCTTGGCGCGATGGTGTTCTCCGGCGTGCTGATCTCGGTGTTCCTCACGCTGTTCCTCATCCCGGCCGTCTACGCCCTGCTGGCCCGGCACACGAAGTCCCCGGAGCACATCGCGCGGAAGGTGGAGGAACTCAAGCGCTCCACGCCGCCGGCCGCCGGCGAGCGCCAGGCCGGCTGAGGAAGTCCCGGAGGCCGGGACCGGCGGCGCAAAAAGCAAAAGGGCCGGGAATACCCGGCCCTTTCCGATCCGACCGCCCGAGGCCGCGGCTTACTTCGCCGCTTCCGCCTTCGGCTTTGCCGGCTGGTCCATCAGCATGACCAGTGCCATGGGCGCCGAGTCACCGGGACGGTTGCCCATCTTGAGGATGCGCAGGTAGCCACCCGGGCGGCTCTTGAACCGTGGCCCCAGCTCGGTGAAGAGCTTGGTGACACCCTCGCGGTCGCGCAGGCGGTCGAACGCCAGGCGGCGGCGCGCCACGGCATCCTGCTTCGCCAGCGTGATCAGCGGCTCGACGACCCGACGAAGCTCCTTCGCCTTGGGCACGGTGGTGCGGATGGTCTCGTGGCGAATCAGCGAAGCAGCCATGTTCCGGTACATCGCCGTGCGGTGGCTGCTCTTGCGACCGAGGATCCGGCCGGCTTTCTTGTGTCGCATGTCTGTGTCTTTCCTGTATCCGGGTGCGCCGTGCTCAGGCTGCCTTGTCGTCGCGGACCAGGCCTGCGGGCGGCCAGCCCTCGACGCGCATGCCCAGCGAGAGGCCGTGGCTCTCCAGCACTTCCTTGATCTCGGTGAGCGACTTCTTGCCGAGGTTTGGCGTGCGCAGCAGCTCGACCTCGGTGCGCTGCACCAGGTCACCGATATAGTTGATGTTCTCGGCCTTCAGGCAGTTGGCCGAGCGCACCGTGAGCTCCAGTTCGTCCACCGGGCGCAGGAGGATCGGCTCGATCTGCGTCTCCGCCGTGGCGGCACCTGCCTCGTCCTTGCCCCGCAGTTCGACGAACACCTCGAGCTGGTCGGTAAGGATGTTGCCGGCGCGGCGCACGGCCTCCTCGGCATCGATGGTGCCATTGGTCTCCACGTCGAGGATCAGCTTGTCCAGGTTGGTCCGCTGTTCCACGCGGGCCGCCTCGACGTTGTAGTTGACCCGGCGGATCGGGCTGAACGAGGCGTCCAGCTGGAGCCGGCCGATGGGCGCCGAGGACTGGCCCTCGAAGGTGATCCGCTGCGCCGCCGGCCGATAACCGCGCCCACGCTCGATGGTGAGCATCATCCGCAGCTCACCGGCGCTGGTCAGGTTGGCGATCACGAGATCCGGGTTGACGATCTCGACGTCGTGATCGACGGCGATATCACGGGCGTAGACGGGGCCCGGCCCCTTCTTGGTCAGGCTCAGCTCGGCACGGTCACGGCTGTGCATGCGGATCGCCAGCAGCTTGAGGTTCAGCAGGATCTCGACCACGTCCTCCTGCACGCCCTCGATGGCGGTGTACTCGTGCAGAACACCATGAATCTCCACTTCCGTGACCGCCGCACCAGGCATGCTGGACAGCAGTATGCGGCGCAGCGCATTGCCGAGCGTATGGCCGAAACCGCGCTCGAAGGGCTCGATGATGATGCGCGCGCGGGTGGCGCTCTCGGGTTCCACCCGGACTTTGCGCGGCTTCAGGAATTCGCTGATCGTATCCGGCATGGGCAGGCGCCTCCCGCTTACTTGGAGTAGAGCTCGACAACGAGGTTTTCGTTGATGTCGGGCAGGATGTCTTCACGGGCGGGCACCTGCTTCAGGGTGCCGACCATCTTCTTGTCATCAACGCTGACCCATTCGGGAAAGCCCACCTGGCTGGCAATGGCCAGCGCACTCTGGATGCGCAGCTGGCTGCGTGCCTTCTCGCGGATCTCCACGGTATCCCCCGCGGACATCTGGTAGGAGGGGATGTTGACGACCTTGTTGTTGACCAGCACCGCGCAGTGGCTCACCAGCTGGCGTGCCTCGGCCCGGGTGGCGGCGAAGCCCATGCGGTAGACGCAGTTGTCCAGCCGGCCCTCCAGTATCTTCAGCAGGTTCTCGCCCGTGGAGCCCTTCATCTGGGTGGCCTTGCGGTAGTACGTGCGGAACTGCCGCTCGAGGATGCCGTACATGCGCCGCAGCTTCTGCTTCTCGCGCAGCTGCAGGCCGTAGTCAGACAGCCGACCCTTGCGCGCACCCTTGGCGGCGCCGGGCGGGGATTCAAGCTTGCACTTCTGCTCGAGCGGCTTGATGCCACTCTTCAGGAAGAGATCGGTCCCTTCCCGGCGTGAGAGCTTGCAACTCGGTCCGAGATATCTGGCCATGCGTAGCTACCTTTAGACGCGCCGCTTCTTCGGCGGGCGGCAACCGTTGTGCGGGATCGGGGTGACGTCTTCGATGTTGATGATCTTGAAGCCCACGGAGTTCAGCGAACGCACCGCGGACTCGCGGCCGGGCCCGGGGCCCTGCACGCGCACCTCCAGCGACTTCACGCCGTGCTCCAGCGCAGCCACGCCGGCCTTCTCCGCCGCCACCTGCGCGGCGAACGGCGTGCTCTTGCGCGAACCGCGGAAGCCGCAGCCGCCGGCGGAAGCCCACGACAGGACGTTGCCCTGCCGGTCGCTGATGGTCACGATGGTGTTGTTGAAGGAGGCGTGCACATGGGCGATGCCGTCCAGGACATGCTTCCTGGCCTTCTTGCGCGCCTTCGGCTGTGCGGTGGGTTGCTGGTTGCTCATGTTTGCTTGCGGCTCCGCCCGCAGTCCTTATTTCCTGATGGCACGCCGCGGACCCTTGCGGGTGCGGGCGTTCGTACGGGTGCGCTGGCCCCGGACGGGCAGGCCCTTGCGGTGGCGCTGCCCGCGGTGAGTGCCGAGGTCCATCAGCCGCTTGATGCTCATGGACACCTGGCGACGCAGGTCGCCCTCCACCGGGAAACGCGCGATCTCCGCGCGCAGGCGCTCGACCTCCGGCTCCGTCAGGTCCTTCACCTTGGAATCCGGTGGAATGCCGGTGACCTCGCACAGCCGCGCAGCGCGGCTGCGGCCGATGCCGTAGATGCTGGTCAGGGCAACCACCACGTGCTTTCCTGCCGGAATATTGATGCCCGCTATACGCGCCATCGCTGGATTCTCCGCTTGTCTTCGATAACCGCCGGGCTCAGCCCTGGCGCTGCTTGTGCCGCGGGTCCGGGCAGATCACCCGGACGCTGCCGTTGCGCCGGATGATCTTGCAGTTCCTGCAGATCCGCTTGACTGATGGCCGAACTTTCATGTCGAACTCCCGATTCTCCGTATGGTGCCAGTCCGCCTCAGCGGATCTGGCCGGCGCGGCCATAGCCGCGCAGGTTGGCCTTTTCCAGCAGGCCCTTGTACTGGTGCGACATCATGTGGGCCTGCAGTTGCGCCATGAAGTCCATGGTGGCAACCACGATGATGAGCAACGACGTGCCGCCGAAGTAGAACGGGACACGCCAGTAGGTGATCATGAACTGTGGCAGCAGGCACACTGCCGTGATGTAGAGCGCGCCCCAGAACGTCAGGCGCGTCAGCACCTTGTCGATGTATTCGGCAGTCTGCTGCCCCGGACGGATGCCCGGCAGGAAGGCACCGGACCGCTTGAGGTTGTCGGCGGTTTCCTTCGAGTTGAACACCAGCGCCGTGTAGAAAAAGCAGAAGAACAGGATCAGCGCCGCGTAGAGCAGGTCGTAGGCCAGCTGGCCCGGCGACAGCTCGGCTGCGATGGTCTGCAGCCAGCCCATGCTCTGGCTGGTGCCGAACCAGCTGGCGATGGTGGCCGGGAACAGGATGATGCTGGAGGCAAAGATCGGCGGGATCACGCCCGACATGTTGATCTTGAACGGCAGATGCGTGGCCTGTGCGGCGTACATGCGCCGGCCCTGCTGGCGCTTGGCATAGTGCACCGGGATGCGGCGCTGCCCACGCTCCATGAACACGACGGCGGCAGTCACGCCAAGCACCAGGGCGATGAGCACCAGCACCAGCAGCACGGACAGCTCACCGGTGTTGACCAGCTCCAGCGTGCCGCCGATCGCCGACGGAACGCCGGAGACGATGCTCGCCAGGATGATCATGGTGATGCCGTTGCCGACGCCACGCTCGGTGATCTGCTCGCCGAGCCACATGAGGAACATGGTGCCCGTCACCAGCGTGACGGTGGCGGTGAAGACGAAATTGAAGCCCGGGCTGATGGCCAGTCCCTGGTTCTGCAGGGCCCCGGCGGCGCCGACCGACTGCACGAGCGCGAGCACCACGGTGCCGTAGCGCGTCCACTGCATGATCTTGCGCCGGCCTGCCTCGCCTTCCTTCTTCACGAGGTTCAGCGCCGGCACCACGCTGGTCGCCATCTGCAGGATGATGGACGCGGAGATATAGGGCATCACGCCCAGGGCGAACATGCTCATGCGGGCCAGGGCGCCGCCGGAGAACATGTTGAACATCGAGAGGATCGTTCCGGACTGCTGCTGGAAGAACCGCGCCATGGCCTGCGGGTCGATTCCGGGGACAGGAATGAATGTGCCAATGCGGTAGACCACGAGCGCGCCCGCCAGGAACAGCAGGCGCTGGCGCAGCTCGACGAAGCGCGTCGCCTCAGACAGCGCTGCAGCCGGATTGACGATTCCGCCCTTTGCCACGATTCTGCCCTGTGTCGCCCGTGATGCGGCCGGCTGGACCGGACCGCTCCCTCAACTCATTCCTGGATGGAGCCGCCGGCGGCCTCGATGGCCTTGCGGGCCCCGGCCGTCAGGCCAAGACCGCGCACGCGCACGGGCTTCGCCAGGCCTCCCGACAGCACGACCTTCGCACGCAGTGCCTGCTGGTGCACGATGCCGGCACGCTTCAGCGCGTCCAGGTCGATCACCTCATCAGCGGGGATCGCCAGTTCGTGCAGGCGCACCTCGGCCGTCTCGGCCGCCTTGGCCGAAGTGAAGCCGATCTTCGGCAGCCTGCGCTGCAGCGGCATCTGTCCGCCCTCGAACCCGACCTTGTGGTAGCCGCCGGCGCGGGCACTCTGGCCCTTGTGGCCGCGACCGCAGGTCTTGCCTTGGCCCGCGGAACTGCCGCGGCCGGGGCGTTTGGGCGCCTTGCGGCTGCCCGGCTTCATGTCATTCAGACGCATCAGGCCTCCTCGACCCGCAGGAGGTACGACACCCTGCTGATCATGCCCCGGTTCTCGGGCGTATCCGCCAGCACCACGGCCTGGCGGATCCTGCGCAGGCCAAGGCCCGTCACGCAGGCGCGATGGGCCGCAACCCTGCCGAACGGGCTCTTCACCAGCGTGACCTTGAGTTTTTTCGCGGCAGTCATGGCCCTCAACCCCGGATCTCGCTGACGGACTTGCCGCGCTTGGCCGCGATCATCTCGGGCGAGCGCGAGTCCTGCAGCGCGTTGATGGTCGCACGCACCACGTTGATCGGGTTGCGCGAGCCGTAGATCTTGGCCAGCACGTTGCGCACCCCGGCGCACTCCAGCACCGCGCGCATGGCGCCGCCGGCGATGATGCCCGTGCCATCCGCCGCGGGCTGCATGTAGACGCGCGTGGCACCGTGGGAACCCGTCAGCGCGCTGTGCAGCGTGTCCTTGTGCAGGTCGATGCGGCGCATGTTCTTGCGCGCCGCCTGCATGGCCTTCTGGATGGCACTGGGGACCTCGCGGGCCTTCCCGTAGCCAAAGGCAACCTGGCCGTTGCCATCGCCCACCACCGTCAGTGCAGTAAAACCGAACTGGCGGCCGCCCTTGACGACCTTCGCCACGCGGTTCACCGCGACGAGCTTCTCCATGAAACCATCAGGAGAGGAAGACGTCGCCTGTTCAACTCTTGCCATGCTGCATCACCCTGCTAGAACTCGAGGCCGGCCTCGCGGGCCGCGTCGGCCAGCGCCTTCACGCGGCCATGGAAGCGAAAACCGGAACGATCGAACGCCACCTGCGTCACGCCGGCGGCCCTCGCCTGCTCGGCGATGGCCTTGCCTACGGCAGCCGCAGCGGCCACGTTCCCGGTGCCCTTCAGGCCGGTGCGCACCGACTCCTGGACGGTGGAGGCCGCCGCCAGCACCGTGCCACCATCCGGGCCGATGATCTGCGCATAGATATGCCGCGGCGTGCGGTGCACCGACAGGCGTGCCACCGCCAGGCTGCGGATCCGGGCGCGCGCCTTGCGGGCGCGACGCTGTCTGGCCTCACTCTTTCTCATGACGTCTTCCGTTCAGTACCGATGGGCGCCTGGCTACTTCTTCTTCGCTTCCTTGAGCACGATCTGCTCACCGGCAAAGCGAACGCCCTTGCCCTTGTAGGGCTCCGGTGGGCGGTAACGGCGGATTTCCGCCGCCACCTGGCCGACCTTCTGCAGGTCGATGCCCTTGATGATGATCTCCGTCTGGCTCGGCGTCTCCACCGTGATGCCCTCGGGCACCGGGTAGGCCACCGGGTGCGACAGCCCCAGCGTGAGATTGAGCTTCCTGCCCTGGGCCTGGGCGCGGTAGCCGACACCCACCAGCTCGAGCTTGCGCTCGAATCCCTTGGTGACGCCGGTCACCATGTTGGCGAGCAGCGCCCGGGTGGTACCGGAAACCACCCGTGCCGTGCGCGCCGACGAGGCCGTCGCCACCCTGGCCTTGCCCTCGGCAACGCTCACCTGCACCTGCGGGTTGAGGGCCAGGGTCAGTTCACCCTTCGGCCCCTTGACCTTCACGGAACCACCGGTGGCGGTCACCTCGACCCCCTTGGGCAGTTCGACCGGATTTTTTCCGACTCTGGACATGGCGTTGATCCGTTTTGCAGCTCTGTGTTCCGGCGCGTGGCCTCAGGACACGATGCAGATGACTTCACCACCGAAGCCGCGTGCACGCGCGGCGCGGTCGCTCATGACGCCCGCCGGGGTGGAAACGATGGCCACGCCAAGCCCGCCCATCACGCTGGGCAGCTCGTGCTTGCGCCGGTAACTGCGCAGCCCGGGCCGGCTGATCCGCCGCAGGTGCTCGATCACGGGCTTGCCATCGAAGTACTTGAGTTCCACCGTCAGCTCACGCTTGTTCCCCGGCTGGTCGGCCACGCCGAAGCCGGCGATGTAGCCCTCGTCGCGCAACACGGTGGCAATGGCCTCCTTGCGGCGCGACGACGGCATGGCGACACTGGCGAGGCCGGCCGTCTGGCCATTGCGGATGCGGGTCAGCATGTCGGCAATAGGATCAGTCATGCTCATGGCTTGCTCCGGGCCTTACCAGCTGGCCTTGGTGAGGCCGGGAATGTTGCCGGCCATGGCCTGCTCGCGCAGCTTGTTGCGGGCGAGGCCGAACTTGCGGAAGAACCCCTTGGGGCGGCCGGTGATCGCGCAGCGGTTGCGCAGCCGGATCGGATTTGCATCGCGCGGCAGGGCCTGGAGCCGCGCCAGCGCATCCTGGCGCTCCTCGTCGCTGCTCGACGGGCTCTGGATGATCGCCTTGAGCTCGATGCGCTTCTTCGCGTAGCGCTTCACTGTGCGGAGCCGATGCTCCTCGCGCAGAACCATGGATTTCTTTGCCATTTGCAGCCGCTCGCCTTGCCGTTCTAGGGGGTCACTTGCGGAAGGGAAAATTGAATGCCTCGAGCAGCGCCCGGGCATGGGCGTCACTCCTGGCCGTCGTCGTGATCGTCACGTCCAGGCCGCGCACCGCGTCCACCTGGCTGAAGTCGATCTCCGGGAAGATGATCTGCTCCTGGATGCCCAGGCTGTAGTTGCCACGGCCGTCGAAGGAGCGTGCATTGAGTCCGCGGAAGTCGCGGATGCGCGGGATCGCCACGTTGATCAGCCGGTCCAGGAATTCATACATGCGGTGCCGGCGCAGCGTGACCTTGCAGCCAATCAGCTGGCCCTGGCGGATCTTGAAGGTCGCCACGGACTTGCGGGCCATCGTCGCCACCGGCTTCTGGCCCGAGATCATCATCAGGTCCTGCATGGCCTTGTCGACGATCTTCTTGTCGTTGACCGCCTCGCCCACGCCCATGTTGAGGGTGACCTTGGTGAAGCGGGGAACCTCCGCCACATTGGCGAGCCCCAGCTGCTGCTGGAGCCTGCCGACCACTTCCTGCTGGTAATACTGTTGCAACCTGGCCATGACCTGCGCCTGCCCCGCGGACTAGATGTCCACGACCTCGTTGTTCGACCGGAAGATCCGCACGCGGCGGCCGTTCTCCAGGACCCTTGTGCCAACCCGGTCGCCCTTCTGGGTCACCGAATTGAAGAGCATCACGTTGGAGAGGTGCAGCGGCGCCTCCCGCTCCACGATCCCGCCCGGCACGTTCTTCGCCGGGTTCGGCTTCTGGTGCTTCTTCACCACGTTGACGTTCTCGACGAGCACGCGGTCGCCGTCGACGCGCATGACGGTGCCGCGCCGGCCCTTGTCCTTGCCCGCAATGACGATGACCTCGTCGCCCTTCCTGATGTTCTTCATGTCTGGTCCGTCCGTCCCTGCGCTAGAGCACTTCCGGCGCGAGGGAGATGATCTTCATGAAATTCTCGGTACGCAACTCGCGGGTCACCGGCCCGAAGATGCGGGTGCCGATGGGCTCCAGCTTGTTGCTCAGCAACACCGCCGCATTGTCGTCGAAGCGGATCAGCGAACCGTCCGGCCGGCGCACGCCCTTGGTGGTCCTGACCACCACGGCACTGTACACCTCGCCCTTCTTGACGCGCCCCTTCGGGATGGCATCCTTGATGCTGACCTTGATGATGTCGCCCACGCCGGCGTAGCGGCGCTTGGACCCGCCCAGCACCTTGATGCACATCAGGCGCCGCGCACCGCTGTTGTCGGCGGCGTTGAGCATTGTCCGCATCTGAATCATGGTCGTTTCCCGGCAATCCGCTAAGGTTCTGGTGGCTCAGGCTGCGCCCGTCACTCGGACTCGGCGCGCTGCAGTATCTCGGCCACGCGCCACGACTTGCGCCGCGAGATCGGGCGGCATTCCACAATGGACACCAGGTCTCCCTCGCGGCAGGCACTGGCCTCGTCGTGGGCCAGGAGCTTCGTGGTGCGGCGCACATACTTGCCCACCACCGGGTGGCGGACCATGCGCTCGATCGCCACCGCAACGGTTTTCTGCATCTTGTTGCTGACCACCCGCCCCGTCATGGCGCGGCCACCCGCGGCGGGTACCGCAGCTTCCTTCTGCTCGCTCATGCTTTCGTCCCTGCTGCCTGCTGGGCCAGCTCACGTTCACGCAACACCGTCTTCACCCGCGCAATGTCATGGCGCACCCGGGCCACCTGATCGGCCTTGGCCTCTCCGCCCGTGGCCCGCTGGACCCGCAGGTTGAACTGTTCCCGCCGCAACTCCAGCAGTTGCCCGACGAGTTCCTCGCCGCTCTTTTGCCGCAATTCCCTGGCGCTCATCAGATCACCTGCCGGGTCACGACGACCGTCGCCAGCGGCAGCTTGGCCGCAGCCAGCTTGAACGCCTCGCGGGCAACTTCCTCGGTAACGCCGTCCATTTCGTAGAGGATCTTTCCGGGCTGTATCGGGGCGGCCCAGTACTCGACGCTGCCCTTGCCCTTGCCCTGCCGGACTTCCAGCGGCTTCTGGGTGATGGGCTTGTCGGGGAAGACGCGGATCCAAACCTTGCCGCCACGCTTGATGAAGCGGGTCATGGCGCGGCGTGCTGCCTCGATCTGGCGTGCGGTCAGCTGGCCGCGCTCCACGGCCTTCAGGCCGAAGTCGCCGAAGGCAACGCTGCTGCCACGGTGGGCCAGGCCGCGGTTGCGTCCCTTGAACTGCTTACGGAATTTTGTGCGCTTGGGCTGCATCATCGCGTGCTAATCCGCTAATTGGTGGCGGCCTGCGCGGGAGCAGGATCCGCAGCAGCCGCCGACTCCGCCTTGTCGAACACTTCGCCGCGGAAGATCCAGACCTTGACGCCGATGACCCCATAGGTGGTGCGGGCCTCGGCCAGGCCATAGTCGATGTCGGCACGGAACGTGTGCAGCGGCACCCGGCCCTCGCGGTACCACTCGGAGCGTGCGATCTCCGAACCGTTGAGCCGGCCGGAGACCCTGATCTTCACGCCCAGGGCGCCGAGCCGCATGGTGTTGGTGACGGCGCGCTTCATCGCACGGCGGAACATGACCCGGCGCTCCAGCTGCTGGGCGATGCCTTCGGCCACCAGGAAGGCATCGAGTTCGGGCTTGCGGATCTCGGCGATGTTCAGGCGCACGTCGGTGACGGGCATGCGCAGCATGCGGGCCACACCGATACGCAGGCTCTCGATGTCCTCGCCCTTCCTGCCGATCACCACGCCCGGCCGTGCCGTGTGGATGGTGATGTGGGCCTTGCGGGCCGGCCGCTCGATCTGGATCAGGCTCACCGAAGCCTCGGTCAGGCGCTCCCGCAGGTACTTGCGGATGCGGAAATCGGCATCCAGGTACGCCGGGAAAATCCGCGAGTCGGCATACCACTTCGACGACCAGTCGCGGGTGATGCCGAGGCGGATGCCGATCGGGTTGACTTTATGGCCCATTACAGAACTTCCTTACTCATCCGCAACCTGGACAGTGATATGGCTGTTCCGCTTGATGATGCGGTTGCCGCGACCCTTGGCGCGCGCGTGGAAACGCTTCAGCGTCGGCGCCTCGTCGATCATGATCCGGGCGACCTTCAGTTCGTCGATGTCAGCACCATGGTTGTGCTCGGCGTTGGCAACGGCGGACTCCAGCACCTTCTTGACGATGCGGGCGCCCTTCTTTGGCATGAAGGCCAACGTCTGCAGCGCCCGCCCGACGGGTGCGCCACGGACCGCATCAGCCACCAGCCGGCACTTCTGCGGCGAGATTCGCGCATTGCGCAGTCTTGCTGTTACCTGCATGACACCTAGCTCCCGGATGACTCGCCGGTCTTGGCCTTGCGATCGCCGGAGTGGCCCTTGAACGTCCGCGTCGCCGCGAACTCGCCGAGCTTGTGTCCGACCATGTTCTCGGTCACCAGCACCGGCACGTGGTCGCGGCCGTTGTGGACGGCAAGCGTCAGGCCGATCATCTCCGGCAGGATCATCGAGCGCCGCGACCAGGTCTTGATCGGCCGGCGGCTGTTGCTCTGCACCGCCTGCCGGACCTTGGCAGCGAGATGGGCGTCCACGAAGGGACCCTTTTTGACGGAACGTGGCACCTGTCAGGCCTCCAAACGGTGCATCGGAATGCGTTACTTCTTGCGACGATCCCGGACGATCATCCGGTTCGTGCGCTTGTTGTTGCGGGTCTTGTAACCCTTGGTCGGCAGGCCCCAGGGCGACACCGGGTGACGGCCACCCGAACTCTTGCCCTCACCACCGCCCAGCGGGTGGTCAACCGGGTTCATGGCCACGCCGCGCACGGTCGGCCGCACGCCGCGCCAGCGGCTGGCACCCGCCTTGCCCAGGCTTTCCAGGTTGTGCTCGCCGTGGCCGACTTCGCCGATGGTAGCGCGGCACTCGACGTGCACCTTGCGCATCTCGCCCGAGCGCATGCGCACGGTCGCATAGGTACCCTCGCGGGCCACGATCTGCACACCACAGCCGGCCGCACGGGCCAGCTGGGCGCCCTTGCCGGGCTTGAGCTCCAGGCAATGAATCGTCGTGCCCACCGGGATGTTGCGCAACGGCAGTGCATTGCCAGTCTTGATGGCAGCATCCCGGCCGGACATGACGGTATCGCCAGCCGACAATCCACGGGGAGCCACGATGTAGCGCCGCTCGCCGTCGGCATAGAGCACCAGGGCCAGGTGGCCGGAGCGGTTCGGATCGTACTCCAGACGCTCCACGCGACCCGGGACACCATCCTTGTCGCGCAGGAAATCGATGAAACGGTACCGGCGCTTGTGGCCGCCACCACGGTGGCGGGTGGTGATCCGGCCATAGTTGTTGTGGCCGGTCTTGCTGTCCAGCTTGCCGACAAGGCCCGCGAAGGGCTTGCCCTTGTGGAGTTCCGGCGTCGTCACGCGGACGGCGAAACGGCGCCCTGGCGAAGTCGGCTTGAATTGCTGCAGAGGCATGGCGGTTTCCTACCTGGCCGTCACTCGTTGCCCATGAAGTTGATGTCGCTGCCCTCGGCAAGGCTGACGTAAGCCTTCTTCCAGTCCTGGCGGCGACCCGGGGTGCGGCCGAAGCGCTTGGCCTTGCCCATGACGTTGACGACCTGCACACCCTCGACCTTGACCTCGAAGAGCATCTCCACCGCGCGCCGGACTTCCGCCTTGGTGGCATCGCGGCGCACGCGGAACACCACCTGCCGGTGCCGGTCGCCGGCGACAGTGGCCTTCTCGGACAGATGCGGGCCGATGACCACGGACATCAGCCTCTCCTTGGCGTGGGTCGCGCTCATGACAGGCGCTCCTCGATGCCCCGCACGGCCGCAGCCGTGGCCAGCACCTTGTCGAAACGGACCAGGCTCATGGGATCGACCTCGGCGGCAGTCAGCACGTCCACGTCGGGAATGTTGCGGGCCGCCAGACACAGCTTTTCGTCATGCTTGTCCACGACGATCAGCACGCGCTCGAGGCCAAGCCCCTTGAGGCGGGCGGCCAACTCACGGGTCCTCGGCTGATCCAGCACCAGGCTGTCCACCACCAGCAGGCGATCCCCGCGCACCAGCTCGGAGAGCACGCTGCGCAGCGCTGCCCGGTACATCTTGCGATTCACCTTCTGCTCGAAGCTGCGGGGGCTGGCCGCAAATGCACGCCCGCCGCCCACCCAGATGGGGCTGCGGCTGGACCCCGCACGCGCCTGGCCGGTGCCCTTCTGGCGCCAGGGCTTGGCACCGCCACCGCGCACTTCGGCACGGGTCTTCTGGGCCTTGGTACCAGCCCGCGCAGCAGCGCGATAGGCCGTCAGAACCTGGTGCACCAGGGCCTCGTTGAAGGGCGCGCCGAAGTTCTGGTCGGAAACCTCGATCCCGGCGGCACCGCCTTGAATTGCGAGCTTCATCATCCCACCTAACCGTTGGCCTGGCCGCCAGCACCGGCGGACTTGCGGCCCTTGACCGCGGGAGTCACCAGCAGCCGCCCGTCCCGATGCCCCGGAACGGCGCCGCGTACCAGCATCAGCCCCCGCTCTGCATCGACCCTCACGACCTCCAGGCTCTGGACGGTGCGCCGGGCCGCGCCCAGATGGCCCGACATGCGCTTGCCGGGGAAGACGCGGCCGGGATCCTGGCGCTGGCCGATGGAGCCCGGCGCCCGGTGTGACACCGAGTTGCCGTGGCTGGCATCCTGGGAACTGAAATGGTGGCGCTTGATGGTGCCGGCGTAGCCCTTGCCGATGGTTGTGCCGGCCACGTCCACGTACTGGCCCGGCTGGAAACGGTCTACCTTGAGCTCCGCCCCGGGCCGCAGGTCTGCCAGGTCAGCAGCGCTGGCCCGGAACTCCCACAGACCCTCGCCGGGCTCCACCCCGGACCTGGCATAGCTGCCGGCAACCGCCTTGCCAACCCGGGCGGGAGCGCGCTGGCCCGTGGTGACCTGGACAGCCGAATATCCGTTTGCCCCGTCCGTCAGGATGCGGGTGACACGGTTCGGCAGCACCTCGATGACGGTCACGGGCACTGCCGCGCCATCGTCGGAAAACACGCGGGTCATCCCGCACTTTCGACCTACAAGACCGATGGTCATGTCGACTCTCTCGACTGTCTTTCTGCCCGACCCCAGCGGGGGCAGGCCTGATGGATTCCAATGCTGCGGCGCTCTTCGCTGCCGGGAGCCTCCCAAAGGGCGCCGCCGGTCGGGCGCCCATTCTCAGCCGCTCCCCCTGGCAACCCGGATGACGTGGCCGGATCGCCCGGCCACCCTGTCAGCACGCCGCCCGACGCAGGCCATTTTTCTGGAATGGGTCTGCTCCGGACGCCGGCGAGCCGGTTATTCTAGCCCGGTTCCGTGCCTCAATTCAATTTGATTTGCACGTCGACCCCGGCCGGCAACTCCAGCTTCATCAGGGCATCCACGGTCTTGTCCGTGGGCTCCAGGATATCCATCAGCCGCTTGTGGGTCCGCAACTCGTACTGGTCGCGCGCATCCTTGTCCGCATGGGGCGAAATCAGGATGGTGAATCGCTCCATCTTGGTCGGCAGCGGAACCGGCCCACGTACCTGGGCACCGGTCCGCTTCGCGGTCTCCACGATCTCGCGGGCTGACGTATCGATCAGCCGGTGATCGAAAGCCTTGAGACGGATGCGAATATTCTGGTTCTTGGCCATGACTGTTTCCTTGCCTTGGCGGCCCGCCTCCCGCTCAGGGGCTGCGACCCGCGTCATTCCTACTCGATGATCTTCGCCACCACGCCGGCGCCCACGGTGCGCCCGCCCTCGCGGATCGCAAAGCGCAGCCCGTTCTCCATCGCAATCGGGCTGATCAGCTTCACCGTCATCTTGATGTTGTCCCCGGG
>JADYZO010000041.1 GCA_020853135.1 Gammaproteobacteria bacterium | reverse complement strand
GGCGCGGGTCACCGCCCAGGCGCCATCGCCGACACCAACCAGCAGCAGGCCGTGCGCAGCGAGGATCTCGCGCACCGCGGCGATGCCGGCCGGGCTGGCCGGTTCGGCGAGGACCTTCAGATCCGCCGGCACGACATCGCTGCTGAAGATGAGGTTCAGGCCGGGGCCGGCCAGTTCGCGCAGCGCGTCCTGCACGCTGCGCCCGGCCAGCGGGGCTGCGCCTGCCAGCGCCGTCCACAGCAGGCACGCCGCCAGGACGGCGAGTGGTCCGCGCGACCCGTCCGCGCCCGAGCGAATTCCCATGTCCCTGGCGATGCCCCAACCCGGCAGTCCCCGACGCGGCGCAAGTCTAACTGAATTGGCACCCCGGGCCGCCCGGTACATCGGCAAAAAAAAGGGCAGCGATCCAGGGGAAGACCGCCGCCCGCAGCAGCGTACGAAGATGACGCGGAACACCCGTGTTCCGCCAGGGGTTGGGGAGTCGCTGCCGGTCAGTTGCCCGTCTTGAAATCCACCTGCAGCCCGGCCGCGGTTTCCGTGTAGCGCAATGCCGTCGTCACGAGCACGGCCGACAGCGCCCGCTCGGGGCTGAGGCCCTGCACCGAGCCATGGAGCACCACGCCGCGCGCCGCCTGCTCCGCCGCCGGCGAGCCGAACACCAGGTCACGGCCCGTTTCGCGGCTGACCCAGTGCAGGAAGTCGAGCAGCGAGCGGTCCTCGATGTCGTAGGCCGGCGCAACCTCGTTCACCCAGGCCCAGTCGGCGCCACCACGGGGAATGCGCTGCCGGCCCACCACGCCATCGGCACCGATCAGCACCTGCTCGCCCGCCCCGCCCTGCAGCACCTCGCCATCGGGGCGCAGGAGCTGCACCCGGCCCTCGCGTACGCGCAGCCGCAGGCCCAGGTCGGACACGCGCGTCTCGTACTGCGTGCCCAGGTGCTCGACCTCGCCGAAGCGCGTGGCCACGGTGAGCCGGGGTGAGGCCGCAGCCCGTGCGCCGGAATCCAGGTAGGCCGCACCATGCCGCAACTCGACGCGGTCGCGGGCCAGCACCACGAGTTCGCTCTCCTGGTCCAGGCGCAGGGTGAGGCCATTGATGTCCAGCGCCAGGCGGCCACCCGTGCCGGAGCGGATCCTGCTGCCGGAGTGCAGCTGCTGGCCGGCCGATACCTGCACCGCAGGGGCCAGCAGCCCGCCGCCGTCGACGTCGACCGCGCCACTGACGCGGGTCACCGCTGCCACCATCGGGCCCGGCTTGACCAGGCCCGGTGCCGTCAGCCCGATGACCACGGCGGCCAGCACTGCGGCCGCCGCCAGCGACCAGCGCTGGCGCAGGCGGCGCCTGCGCGCCGCCACGACCGCACGCCACTCGGCTGCCACGGCCTCGCGTGCCACAGCCTGCAGCTGCGCATCCGGGCGCGGCCTGGCACCACCCTGCCGGATCAGGCCCGCGAGCCGGCTTTCGTCCACGGGATTCTCCGGGCCCTGCCTGCTGCTCATGTCCTCAACCTCCGGAACCGCCGCCTGCGGCGGCTTCTGCGGCACGGGCGGTTCCCAGCACGTTCTGTATGGCATCGCGGAACGCCAGCCGGGCCCTGGCCAGGAGCGATTGTGCCGCCGTCGTTCCCACACCGAGGCGTGCGCCGATCTCCTCGACCGAAAGGCCCTCGACGTATTTCCACTCCAGCGCGTTGCCGTAGCGCGCCGGCAGGCGATCGAGCACCGCGCGCACCAGTGCACCGGTCTGCCCCTGGTCGTACTGCGCCTCCGGCCGTTCGCTGTCGGGTATCTGGATCGCATCCAGCGCCGCCTGCACCGCCGGGCTGTCCTCGATCAGCACGATGCGCCCGGCGTGCCGCCGGCACTCCCGCAGGTGGTCGACGATCTGGTGGCGGCAGATCTGGCACATCCAGGTGAACAAGGCGGCTTCCCCGCGAAACGTCCCGAGCTTGCGCATCACCTTGCAGAGCGTCGCCTGCGCCACCTCCCGGGCGGCATCCACGTCGCCGTTCAGCCGCGGCAGCGCAAAGCGGTACAGCCGAGCGAAGTACTCGTCGAAAAACTCGCTGAACGCCCGCTCGTCGCCATCCAGCATGCGACGCACCAGCCGCTGCTCGTCCTGCAAGATCTGCTCCACCCGCTGTCCTGCTGTCGTGGGTTTAGACGGCCCCGGGAAGCCGGATCAATCGTCGCGGCGGGTGCCGGGATGGCCATCCTCGCACAGGGCGGCCCGAACTGCCCCGGCCCCGGTTGATCGGGCGCCCCGGGAGCGTCTGACGCCCAACGGAATGCCGTATGGCGTCATGGACTGACGAACGATGATGGCCTGTACCCGGGAAACGGCTGATCAGGCGCCGGTGGGGCTGGCGCCCATGAGCTGTCTGGCTGCCACCGCGGCGGACGGGCTGCTGTGCACCGGCAGCACCGCGGATCGCCGGGAGATGGAAACCTTCATTATCGCGGCATTCCAGCAACAGCATGGCGCAGCGGTGCGTTCATTCCTGCCGGTCCTGGTGGGCCTGCGCGATCCGCACGGCGCCCTCTGCGGGGCCGCCGGCTACCGCCCCGCCGCTGACGGGCCCCTCTATCTCGAGCAGTACCTGGCCCAACCCGTCGAGGTGATGATCGCCCACCACGCAGGCAGGGGACCGGTGGCGCGCACGGCGGTCGCGGAGATCGGCAATTTCGCGTGCCGTGACAGCGCCACCGCCATGACAATGGTGGCCGTGCTGGCCAGGCTTCTGCGCGACAGGGGCCACGACTGGGTGGTGTTCACGGCCACCCGCACCGTGCGCGGCATCATGCGGCACATGGGCCTGCCGCTCGCCGAGATCGCCCGTGCCGAGCGTGCATGCCTGACCCGCACCGCGGACCGGTGGGGCAGCTACTACGACCAGGATCCACGCGTGATGCTCGGGTACGTGCCCTGCTGGCGCGGCAGCCCCGCACACCGCCAGGAGGGCTGATCATTCCAACGCTGGCCCGCGCGCTGCTTCATGCCCTGGCTGGCTACCCGGCTGGCGCACCGGCCATGGCGGACGCTGCCGGTGCAGTGGGCGCAGCGGAGTTGCTCGACCGGGTGGCGATCGAGGCACGCTGGATCGCGGACAGCGGCGCCGGGCGCATCGGCCTGCTCGCCGACAATACCCGCGCCTGGGCCATCGCCGACCTGGCGCTGCTCGCCACTGGCCGCGTGAACATCCCGCTGCCCCGGCATTTCGGACCCCAGCAGCTGCGGCACGCACTCGACGGCACGGCAGTCGACGCAGTCCTCACCGACGACCCGCCGCTGCTGCTGGAGGCCGCGCCCGATCTGGTCCCGCGGTGCCGGTCCCCGCACAGCGGGCTCATGCTGCTCACCCGCGACCGGGAGAAGCTGGCCCCGGTGGCGCTGCCGCCGGGCACGGTCAAGGTGACCTACACATCCGGGAGCACCGCGGAACCCCGGGGCGTGTGCCTCGCCGGCGACACGCTGGCCGCGGTGGCGCTCTCGATCGCAGCCATCGGCCGGCGCCTCGGGCTGCGCCGGCATCTGTGCCTGCTGCCGCTGGCGACACTGCTCGAGAACATCGCCGGCCTCTACGCCGGCTGGCTCGCCGGGGCCTGCTGCGATCTCGGCACTGTCGCCGCCGGGGCCATTGCCCGCGGCTCCCTCACGCCGGCCACCCTGCCCGGCGCAATCGACCGGGCGGCACCCGAGAGCATGATCCTGGTGCCCGAACTGCTGCGCCTCCTTGTCGGTGCGACGGCAGGGGGCTGGCGGGCACCGGCGGCGAAATTCATCGCCGTGGGCGGTGCGCGCGTCGCGCCCGACCTGGTGGACCAGGCCACATCTGCCGGGCTGCCCGTGTTCGAGGGCTACGGGCTGAGCGAGTGCGGCTCGGTGGTGTGCCTCAACCTGCCGGGTGCCAGCCGCCGCGGCACGGTAGGCCGGCCACTGCCGCACGCGCGGCTGCGGGTGGACGCCCGTGGCGAGATCCACGTGGCAGGTCCCGTCATGGCCGGTTACGTCGGCGGGACGCACGCTCCGGCCTGGATCGCCACGGGCGACCTCGGCGAGTTCGATGACGAGGGCTACCTGCGGGTCAGCGGCCGCCTCAAGAACCTGCTGATCACCTCGCTCGGGCGCAACCTGTCACCCGAGTGGATCGAGAGCGAGCTGTACGCCGAGCCGGCCATCGGCCAGGCCGTGGTCTTCGGCGAGGCGCGCGAGCATGTGGTCGCCCTGGTGGCTGCGGCCCACCCGGGCGTATCGGCCGCGGCAGTGACGGCGGCAGTCCAGCGCGCCAACCAGCGCCTGCCCGCCTATGCGCGGATCGCCCGCCATCATCTGCTGCACGAGCCACTCAGCGCGGCAACGGGCCTCCTCACCGCCAACGGCCGGCCACGGCGCGAACGCATCCTCGCACGGCATGCCGCCATCATCGATCAACTGTACCTGGAGAACGCAAGTGCCCACATCACTGCATGAACGGCTCGTGGAAGCCACGCGGCACGAGCGCGACTTCCTGCTCGCGGCCGGCGCGATCCGCGATGCCCTGGCGGGCACGGTCAGCCTGCCCCGCTACCTGGCCTTCCTCGGCGAGGCCTTCCAGCACGTGCGCCATACGGTGCCACTGCTGATGACCGCCGGTGGCCGCCTGCCGACGCGCCTCGGCTGGCTGCAGGCCGACCTGCGCCACTACATCGAGGAGGAGGCCGGGCATGATGAGTGGATCCTCAACGACATCCGCGCCGCCGGCGGCGATGCCGAAGCCGTGCGCGCCGCCCGGCCCCACCCGGCCACCGACGCGCTGGTAGCCCGGGTTTACGACGAGGTCCAGCGGCGCAACCCGGTGGGCATCTTCGGCATGGTCCACGTGCTCGAGGGTACGAGCGTGGCCCTGGCGCTGAACGCCGCCGACCGCATCCAGGCGGCCCTCGGCCTGCCGGATGCGGCCTTCAGCTACCTGCGCAGCCACGGCGAGCTCGACCGCGAGCACGTCCGCGACCTGCAAGCCATCCTGGCGCGCATCGAGGACAGGCAAGACCAGCAGGCCATCATCGATTGCGCCCGCACCGTGTTCTGGCTGTATGGGCAGATGTTCCGCGCCCTCGATGAGATCACCGTGCCCATGGCCGGTGCGTCCCGGAGGGCCAGCGCATGAACCTCGGCGAGGCGCGTGTGCTCATCACCGGCGGCGGGGGCGGCATCGGCTCGGCCATCGCCACGGAACTGCTGGCAGCCGGCGCCCGGGTGCTGCTCGCGGACCTGGATGGCGAGGCGCTCGACACGGTGGCCAGGCGGCTGCCGGCCACCGGCGACCAGCTCGGCACGGCCATCGCCGATCTCACGGATGCAGCCGGCCGCAGCAACCTGTGCAGGCGCGCCGCCGACTGGGGCGTGAACATCCTGGTGAACAACGCCGGCGTGAGCCATTTCGGCCTGTTCGACGAAATGACCCCGGCACAGATCGCCCAGACGGTATCCATCAACGCGCTTGCGCCGATGCTCCTCGTCCATGAACTGCTCGCGCACCTCAAGGCGCTGCCACGCGCCCAGATCCTCAACGTGGGCTCGGTGTTCGGCAACATCGGCTATCCGGGCTACGCGGCCTATTCCGCCAGCAAGTTCGCCATCCGCGGCTTCAGCGAGGCATTGCGCCGCGAGCTGGCCGACACGCCGGTGCGGGTGCAGTACCTGGCACCACGGGCGACGCGCACACCCATCAACCCCCCCGCGGTGGAACAGATGAACGCCGAGCTGAAGGTCGCCATGGACCCGCCGGCGGCAGTCGCCCGCGCGGCGCGCCGTCTCCTGCAGCAGGAGGCCGCGGACAGCGTGGTCGGCTGGCCGGAGAAACTGTTCGCCCGCGTCAACGCCGTCCTGCCCGGTGTCGTCGATGGCGCCATCCGCAGGCAGCTGCCCGTCATCCGGCGCTACGCCCGCCAACCCAGGAGAAGCACCACATGATGCACCACCGCCTTTCCGTCCTGGCCACCCTGGCCATCGCCGCCCTCCTGCAGTTCCCCGGCAGCGGCGCCCGCGCCGGGGAGAGCTTCGATGCGGAACTCGACGCCGTGCGCGAAGCCTGGGCCGTGGCCAATTACCAGGTGGCGAAGGACCAGCGCGAAGCCGCCTTCGAGAAGCTCGGAGTCCGCTCGGCGGCTTTCGCGGACCAGCACCCGACACGACCCGAGGCGCTGATCTGGGACGGCATCGTGCAAAGCACCTATGCCGGCGTGAACGGAGGCCTCGGCGCCCTGGGCGCGGCGAAGCGGGCGCGGGCCCGGTTCGAGGCAGCACTCGCCATCGATGGCACCGCCCTCGACGGGTCCGCCTACACCAGCCTCGGCACGCTGTACCACAAGGTGCCCGGATGGCCCATCGGCTTCGGCGACGACAAGAAGGCGCGGCAGCTCCTGGAGAAGGCCCTGCAGATCAATCCCGCGGGCATCGATGCGAACTACTTCTACGGCGAGTTCCTCTTCGACAACGGCGAGTACGCGCAGGCACTCCGGTACCTGGAAACGGCGCAGAAGGCGCCATCCAGGCCAGGCCGCGAGATCGCCGACGCGGGCCGCCAGGCCGAGGTCCGTGACCTGATCGCCCGGGTGCGCAGGAAGCTCGGCTGATGCCCCCGTGGCGGCCGCAGCAGAAGGCCGCTGCCTCAGTCGCGCTCCACCGAGTAGACCAGGTCGAGCGACTGGTCCTCGCCGCTGGCCGCCTCGATGCTGAAGTTCCGGTTCAGGCGGTAACGCGCCAGCACGCTGCCGATGCGGTTGAACAGGCCGTAGCTGAAGCGCACGTAGAGGTCCGAGCCGAGCTGCTTGCCCGCCACGAGCTGGGTCTGCTCGAGCGTGCCTCCACCCGCCAGGCTGAGTTCGTCCAGCGTCACGGCGTGGCCGATGGCCTCCGTGAGTGCCGCGGTCTGCTGCACGCCGAGCGCCAGCGCGGCGCCGGCGACGGCTGACTGGTCGCCGGGATTCTGCGTCTGCAGCGGGTGGCCCGTGACCAGGTAGGAGATGGCATCCGCCTGCGACATGGCGGGATCGGAGAACACCTGGCTCTGCGGCCGGCTGGCGGTGCCGGAGAGCTGGATGCCCGCGGTGACGCTGCGCCCCTCGTAGTCCACGCGGCGGCTGGCGCGGATGTCCACCGCCGGGTCATCGAGCGGACCGGAGAAGCCGAGCGTGCCCCGCTCGATCACGAGCGCCTTGCCATAGGCGCCGAAGCGGCCTTCCCGCAGATGCAGCACGCCAAAGCCGCGCGGCGTGCGGTCGGACGCCTGGGAGAGCTTCAGGTTGCCTTCGAGCAGGGTGTCCAGGCCAAAGCCCTTGAGGTGGACGTTGCGGCCGAGCTCGATCTCCACCTCGCCGGCAATGGCCGTGCTGATGGCCGAGTCACCGGGCCGTGGCGGCCGGTCGCGCACCACGGCGTCGGGTGATGGCGAGACCGCGCTCTCGGGCAGTTCGCGCACGACGATGTCCGCCTGCGGGATGGCGATGCGGCCCGCGGCGGAGAGCCGGCCCGGCGCGTAGTCCAGCCGCAGGTCCGGGGAGACCTGCACGTAGCGGTCGGGCAGGCGCACCGCATCGAGCCGTTCGCCCCGCAGCCGCAGCCAGCCCTGCGGGCCGCCGGTGGCGAGCGGCCGCAGTTCCCCATCGATGCCGAGTGCCCCGCCCACGGTGGCCCCACCCTCCAGGCGCAGGGTCCCGCCGCCCTCGCCGATGAGCGCCACGTTGATGGCCTCGAGCTTCACGCCGAGGTCCGCGAGCGCCATGCTGCCATCGAGCAGGCGCACGGCACCGGTCAGCCGGGGCTCGTTCAGGGTGCCGGCAGCCCGGGCCTCCAGTGTCACCCGGCCACCCGCCTCGGCCACATCCACGTCGCCGGCCAGCCACGGCACGAGCGGCGCGATGTCGGGAAACCCGCCCGAGACCTGCGCCTCGATCGGGGTATCGAGGCCGGGCGGTGCGAGCATCCGCAGCCGGCCCGCGAGGTGCAGACCGTCCTGTCCCTGGATGTCGATGCGCGCCTCGGCCGCATCCGGCATCAGCCGGGCATCGGCCTCGACCACCGGCAGCGCGGTCACCAGCGGCTCATCGCCTCCCGTGTACCAAACCGTGGTGCCCTGCTGGCGCCAGTGGAAAGACCCCGTCGCGCCGGCCGGCGTCAGGCTGGCGACCAGCTCGGCGCTCGCCTGCCCGGTGATGGCCAGGTCCTCGCCGAGCCAGGGATCAAAGCGCATCAGGTCCAGGTCGCGCAACTGCGCGGCGATGGCCGACTCGCGCGGACTCCATTGCGCCCGGTCGATGCAGATCGAGGTGGGCGCCTGCGCCCAGCAGTGTGCGCCGATCCTGGCCTGCGTGGCACCCACCACCAGCTCCGGCTCGCCCGCGAGACGCCAGGCGCCGAAACCCCCGGCCGTGACCGAGGCCAGGGACAGCTGGTGATGCAGCAGCACGCCATCCCAGCGGCCCGCGCTGTCCAGGCTCACCACCACCGGGCCACCGTGCAGGCTGGCCCGCAGGCGGTGGGCATCGAGCGTGCCGTCGATCTGCGCGCCGAGATCGCCGAGCGGCCGTGTCCCGGCGCGCAGGCCGCTGGCGGTGAAATCGATGTCCGCGCGCCCCGCACGGTCGACCTGCGCGCGCAGCTGGAGCGCCGCCAGATGATTGCCGTCGAGGGCCAGTGACCGGCCCCGCGCATCGAGATCGATGACCGGGCGCTCGCGCGTGCCCGCCAACTTCGCCCGGCCACTCACGCTGCCCGCGAGCCCGGGCCAGAGCACGGCGAGATCGGGCGCGTCGAGCTCGAAGCGGCCGGCGAGCCGCGCGCCCACGCTGCCGTCCGCACGCAGGCGGTTGGGCCCGGCCTGCACGACGAGGCGGCTGAAGCCGAGCGTGCCCTCGCCGTAGGTCAGCGTCCCGGATCCGGCCAGCAGCCGGTCCATCAGCCGCCCCTGCAGCGCCAGGATGTCCAGGCGCAGCGGTGCGCCGGGCGCCGTGGTCAGGTGCAGGCGACCGGAGAGCCGGCCCGCCAGTCCCGGCCGCAGGGCGGCGGTGTCGACCTCGCGGGCGATGATGTCCAGGCGCAGCTGCGGCTCGAGACCCGGGCTCCCTGCCAGTCCGATGACACCCCGGGCGGCCAGGGTGCCGAAGCCGCCCTGCGCCACGGCCTGCTCGACCACCGCATGGGTCGCATCGCCATGCGCCCGCAGGCTCGCCTCGAGCGGCGGCAGCCGGTCACCAGCCAGGGTGCTCGCCAGCTGCACACGCCAGTCCGCCAGCCTGCCCGAAATCGTGGCCTGCCCGGCACGTGATTCGACGCGGCCGACAACCGGCAGTTCACGGGCCAGCGATGGCCAGCGCAGCCGGGCCTCGATCTGCGGATCTGCGACCAGATCACGCACCGTGGCCTGGAGCGTGGCCGGCTCCGGCAGACGCAGCGCCTGCGCCAGCGCCAGCGCCGCGAGGTTGCCGCGCACCGTGCCGGCCCCCGAGAGCTGGCGGGCCGCAAGGCTCCACCCGACCCGCGCCTCCAGCGGCAACGGCGCACGCAACTGCGCCTGGCCGGCGACCTGCACGATGAGCCCGGCGAACCCGCCGCGGGCCTCCTCGACCACGAGCCGTGAATCCCGCAGGCGCCCGGCCAGGTGCAGCCCGGTCAGCATCCAGGCATCGCCACCCCGGCGGACTTCGAGCAGCGGGACG
>JADYZO010000040.1 GCA_020853135.1 Gammaproteobacteria bacterium | reverse complement strand
TGATCACGCCACCAGCCGAGGTGTGGGTATCGTTGTAGTACGACGCCCCCTGCACCACGCGCCCGTCGCGCAGTTTCCCGGGCAGCTGCGCCAGGTGCGAGTAGTTCATCGGCCCGACGGCGGTGAAGCTGTTGTCGGCGGGGTTGTAGATCTCGGCGGTCGTGGTCGGGTACAGCGTACCCATGCCGGTGGAGCCGCCGGTAATCAGCACCGTGCCGTCATCGAGCAGGATCGCGCTGTGCGCCGAACGGGCCTGGGTCATGTTGCCGATGACCGTGAACAGGCCGGTCGCCGGATCGAAGACCTCGACCGAGGCCAGCGGCATGGAACTGGTGGTGCTGACACCGTTGCCGCCACCGCTGATGAGCACCCTGCCATCGGGCAGCAAAGTCGCGGCGTGGCTGCGGCGGCCGACGCTCATCGCGCCGGCAGTCTCCGTCCAGGCGTTGGTGGCCGGGTCGTAGATCTCGGCGGTGGCGAGCACCACACCGGTGGCGGAAGTCGAGGCGGTGCGGCCACCGGTCACGAGCACGCGGCCGTCGGCCAGCGTGGTGGCAGTATGTGACCAGCGCCGGATGGTCATCGGCGCCACCGGTGTCACCGAGTTGTCCGCCGGGTTGAAGGCATCGACCGAATTGGTGATGACCGAGGCCGGCGCATTGGCCGCCTGTCCGCCTGTCAGCAACACCCGCCCGTCATGCAGCTTGGCGGTGCGATGAATGAAGCGCGGCATGGTCATGTTGAGACCGCGGGTGAAATCGCCGACCGCGCAGCTCTCCAGGCCCATGCTCTCCAGCACGTCCTGCGGCGGCGAGTTCGGGATGCCGGCGTGGCAGGAGATGCAGGACGCTGGCGCCCGGCACTCCGCCTGGGCCTGCTGGCCCAGCGGCAACAACAACAGCGCGGCAAGCAGGCCTGCCCCCGCATGGCTCGTCGAACGGATGCTCCGGCTCATGGTGTCCCCCCCAATGGCGTGGATCCGGCGAATTATCGATGTCATGTCATCATGACATCTGGCCTACCGGTTACGGGAGCCAGCCCCGGAGCGTCGATAGGTACTTTCCCTTACGGACGTCTGGGCAAGTACGGAGCTTTTTACTGCAACTGGTTGTTGCAGAAGACCATGAACGCCTTCCGGACCGGCCGTCAGCCACCCCGGCCCAGCTGCGCCGCATATGACGTCATGGCCGCGGGCTCCAGCACCACCGCCACATCGCCGCGCAGCCTTTTCCTGGCCGCATCGGCCGCCAGCTGCCGGGCCTCGTCGGCCAGGCGGATGCGGATACCTTCGCGCACTTCGTCGAACGGGCGGACACGGGCCGGCCGCTGTTCCTCGACACGAAGCACGGCAAAACCGCCGGCCACCGCTCCCACCTCGCCGACTCCCCCGGGCATGAGCTTCACGGCATCGGCCTCCAGCGGGATGGCGCCGGGCACATCCTGCAACCAGAGTTCACCGGCCTGCGCACCAGGACCTGCCTGCCTGCGGGCTTCCTCGACGGGGGCGCCCCGGGCGAGCTCCGACCTGGCCCGGCGGGCGCCCGCCTCGTCGTGCGCCACCACCCGGCTGGCACGCACACGCGCCGGCTCGGTGAATTCGCCACGGTGGCTCGTGTAATAGGCCTCCACGTCGGCGGCCGAAGGCATGGGCGCATGATCGAGCTCTGCATCCAGCCAGCGACGGGCCAGCTCGCGCCGCTGCTCGTCCGCACTTCCCGCAGGCAGGTCCTGCGCCATGCCAGCGCGACGCGCCGCAGCCGCCATCAGGCGCTGGTCCACCAGCGATCGCACGAAGTCGTCGACAGCTGCCGCGGACGCCGCGATCTCCAGCCGGTCGCCGGCTGGCATCAGCGCCCGTGCCGCATCGGCATCGGCCACGGTGATGACCACGTCACCTGCGCGCGCCAGGACCGTCTCCGGTGGCAGCGCAGGGGTGGCCGCGGCCCCGTCGTCCAGCGGCGGGTGACTCGCCGGCAATGCATTCACCGGTGCCGGGGCTTGCCGTCCACAGGCGCCGAGCAACAACACTCCCGCCAGCCACCAGCCGCATTTCCAGCCTCGCTTCATGGTCCTGTCCCCGGTGCACGCCAACCCGCCGCCCGGGCTTCCTGCTCGCTGCAGAACCAGCGCTCGCCCCGGCTGGTGTCGATCCTTGTCGCTGCATAGCTGCTGGTGCCCGGAAGGTGGTAGATCCGCGCACCCTTGCTGTTGATGTTGCCCTTGATGTCGCAACCTGCCCGGTGGTCGTTCCCCGGCTCCGCCACCCCGGGCGACGAGGCGCTGGCTGACGGCTGCTCATGGCTCTTGCCGATTGCGGCAATACAGTCCTGCGCCGTTTCGAGCGAGTAGTCCTTCGACGGCACCCGTGCGCCGAGGCCGGCCTTCTGGCGCTCGCGCCAGATCCAGGGCGGCACCCAGCGCTCACGCGGCAGCGACCAGAGCCCGCGTCGGCCAGCCCGGGCGGTGGCCTCCAGCTCGCAGTAGCGGGTGTCGCCATCCATCTGGCCCAGGTACCGGCGATAAGCCCAGGCATGGCCATCGGCGAGCAGCTGCTCGTTGACGTTGAGGCGGCCGACGTACAGCACCGCGATCAGGCGATCGTAGGCGTCGTAAGGGTCATCGCTGACCGGCGCCACCGCCACCGCGCCGGCAGCAACCAGCCGCTTCAGTGCCTGGGTCGCCTCGCGGCCGCCGGGGGCGCGCGCCTCGGGGGTATCGATGCCGTAGAGGCGGATGCGCTCCGGCCCGCTGCCGAGCCGCACCTCGAGCGTATCGCCGTCGATGACGCGCATGACGCGGCCATCCAGGACGAGGTCTTCGGACTGTCCGGACCCGGCTGCATCCACCGCCCCCGCTTCGGTCTGGAAACCAGCCTGAAGCCGCGGCCACAGCCAGCCGGCACCAGCCAGGAGCGCGGCAGCGACGAGCAGCGCAAGCAGCGTCTTCAAGCGCCGGTCACGCCGTCGCCTGCCGACGCCCGGTCATGCACTCGCAGGCACCGTGTGCGGTGCCCAGCGGTAATGCACCGGCAGCGAGTGATATCCCTTGAACATCACACCCTCGCGTGGCACCGGATCGGCCGCAAGGCGCACATCCGCCAGCTGTTCGGTGAGCTGGCGAAAGGCGATGCGCCCCTCGAGCCGCGCCAGCGCATGACCGGCGCAGAGGTGGCGGCCGGCGGCGAAGCTGAGGTTGTCGCGGGCATTGGCGCGACCGAGGTCGAGCACGTCGGGCTGGTCGAAATGGCGCGGATCGCGGTTGGCCGCGGCCAGCGACAGCATGAGGAAGGTGCCTGCCGCGATCGGCTGGCCCCCGACCTCGACGTCCTGCGCCGCCTGCC
>JADYZO010000039.1 GCA_020853135.1 Gammaproteobacteria bacterium | reverse complement strand
TAGTCGAAGACCCCGCCCGTCGGCGAGACCAGGCGCAACTCCTGGCTGTACTGCTCGTAGTTCTCGCCGATCTCGCTGTCGACGAACAGCTGGGTGTAGGCTGTTGCCGTAACCCGCCGCAGGAAGTCGAAGCCGACCGCACCGGTGATCGACGTCAGCGTATAGCCGCCGAGGTCCCAGTCCACCTGCAGCGCATAGTTTGCGCTGTCGGTGTTGTCCCACTGTCCATCCGGGAAGATGGTCAGTGTCGATGTCTTGTGGTCCAGCTTCTCGGGCTGGCTGAATGGGACCGGCGTACCGTAACCGCCCAGCGCAATCAGCTGGGCCGTGTAGCCATCGTAGTCCCGCCGACCCCACTCACCCTTGAGGCGCAGATGCAGGTTGTCGGTCGGGTCCCAGTCGAGGATGCCGCGCAGCAGATCGGACTTGACCGCGTTTTCATCCTTGCCGGTGGATGTGTTCTTGATGAAGCCATCGAGGTCCTCGTGCCTGGCGGCCACACGGAACCCGAGCCTGTCGTTGATGGGGCCGGAGATGAAGCCGTCGATGTTGTAGCCGCCCTCCATCATCTCCACGCCGGCGCTCACCTCGCCTTCGAGGTCCTTCGTCGGAGCCTTGGAAATGGTGCTGATCGCCCCGGCGATGGTGTTCTTGCCGAACAATGCGCCCTGCGGCCCGCGCACCACCTCGATGCGCTCGATGTCGAACAACGGGTTCTGGAAACAGCGCGGGCGCCCGCAGTAGACGCCATCGACGAAAGTGCCGACCGCACTCACGAAGGAAAGCTGGCTCGCGCCCGAGCCAAGGCCACGGATGCGAATCTGGTAACTCGCAAGCGTTTCCTGGATCACGAGGTTCGGCACGTAGTTCTGCACCTCCTCGAATCCCTTCAGGCCCAGCTCCTGCACGACATCGCCGCTGAGCACGCCAACCGAGATCGGCACGCTCTGCAGGGACTCCTCGCGCTTGGTCGTGGTGACGATGATCTCGCCGAAGGAACTCGCGGCTTTCTTGTCCTGGGCGCCGGCAGCACCCTGCTCCTGCGCCAGGGCGGGATCCGCCGCTGCCATGCCCAACAACAGCGCCGCCCCTGCCGCGACCCGCAGGCCACGCTCCCGAATACTGAAGCCCGTAGACATCCCCGATACCCCCCTGGATGTTGGAAACGACTCGCTGCTCCCCGGATCGACGCTGCCTGCCCGGACCCCGCAGCCCCTCATTCCGCAGGTTCCGGAGCAGTCGTGCGCATCGTCAACAAGACTGTCTATATCCTGCCTTCCCCCCGGCCGTCAAGAACTATCGGGCCACGGCAGCGGAGTTGGCATTCGGGCCACCGGCTTGATGGCGCCGGCAGCGGAGGGTCACGGACGCGCAGGAATCAGCCGCGCTCCTGCCCCTCCCGACCCGCCGGGAACGCCGCACGCAGCTCGTTCTTGCGGATCTTGCCGAGGCTGGTCGCCGGCAGCGGCTCCTGCCGGAAGCTGACGCTGCGCGGGCATTTGAAGGCGCCGATGCGCTCGCGACAGAAGGCGATCAGTTCCTCGGCCCCGACAGCTGCCTGCGGATGCAGGTGCACGACCGCGTGCACCTCCTCGCCCCAGCGCTCGCTGGGTATGCCGATCACCGCGCACTGTGCCACCGCGGGGTGCTGGTACAGCGCGGCCTCGACCTCGGCGGCATAGACGTTCTCCCCGCCGCTGATGATCATGTCCTTCACGCGATCGACGATGGTGAGGAAGCCATCGGCATCGAGGAAACCCGCATCGCCGGTGCGCAACCAGCCATCGGTGCAGAGCGCCGCGGTCTGCTCCGGCCGGTTCCAGTAGCCGGGTGTCAGCGCCAGTCCGCGCAGGCAGATCTCCCCCACCTCGCCCTGCGGGAGTTCCCCGCCCGCGGAGTCGAGTATGCGCAGGTCCATGCCGACGACGGGACGGCCGGCGGTGCGCCGCTTGCGACCGGCCTCGCCGGCGAGGGCGTGGAATTCGGGAAGCAGGCAGGTGGCCACGCCGCCGCTCTCGGTCTGGCCGTAGATCTGGTAGAACCGCGTGTGCGGGAGCTTCTGGAGCGCCAGCTCGAGGATCCGCGTGGGCATCGGTGCGCCGCCATAGGTCATGCGCACCAGGCTGGAGACATCCGCCTGCGCGAAACGCGGCGAGCTGATCAGCATCTCCAGCGCCGTGGGCACGAGCGCGGTCTTGGTGACGCGGTGGCGTTCGATCAGCTCCAGCGTGCGCTCGGGATCGAAGCGCGGCTGGATGACCAGCCCCGCGGCCAGCATCGCCGCCGCGATGGCGTTCATCCCCGCCGCAATGTGGAACATGGGAATGGGCACCAGCAGCGTGTCCCGCGCGCTCACGCCCACCGTGTAGGCCCACTGCAGCGTGCCCACCACCACGCCGCGGTGGGTGAGGATCACGCCCTTGGCACGGCCCGTGGTGCCGCCGGTATAGAAGAGCACGGCCACGTCCTCGTCGCACCGGCCGGCATCCGCCACGGGTGTGGCCCGCGCCAGCCGCTGCTCCAGGGAGCTTGCGCCCGCCGGGGGCGCGGCAGTCCCGAGGAAGACGGCCTCGCGCAGGGCCGGCAGGCGCTCGCGTGCCAGCTGTGCCACCGGCGCGAAATCCGCGTCCAGCAGCAGCACGGTGCTCTGCGAGTCCTCGAGCTGCTCGATGATCTCCGCAGGAGCAAGCCGGGTGTTGACCGGCACGCTGATGGCGCCCGCCCAGGGGATCGCGAAATACAGGCACAGGTAGTCGATGCTGTTGGCACCGAGCACCGCGACCCGGTCGCCGGGCGCCACGCCAAGCTGCCGCAGCGCGCCCGCCATCAGCGCCACCCGATCCGCTATCCCGCGCCAGTCCGTGCTGGACCACGAGTCGTGGATCCGTGCCGTTCCGGGCTGGCGCGCTGCGCGCAGCAGCTGTTCAGACAGTGAGTAGAGCATCGTGATCCTCCCCGGGGCGGCTCACGCCGCCGCCACATAACGTGCTGCGCGCAGGGGCGCGCAGCCACGGCGCGATATTATCAAGTTACTTGACAACCTTCAGGCTGCGCTGCTAGAAGCTGTCCGGATCGATCTGCTCCGCACGCCGGTGGCCGCGAGGCCGCGCCGGTGCCATGGGCTGCTGCAATCAGGTGTCACGATGCTCGACCTGCTCCGCCAAGTTCTCGGCCCCTGGTATCTCCAGATCAAGTTCGTCCATGTGCTGTCCGTGGCGGTGTGGATCGCCAGCACGGTGGTGGCCTACACCTACTACGTGGTGCCGGTGTTCAAGGCCTGGCGGCGCAATCCGCAGGATCCGGAGATCATCACGCTGCGCAACTGGGTGATGGAGCGCTTCGACCAGGGCATCATCTTCGAGCATGTCGCCTTCCCGCTCATCATCCTCACCGGCCCGATGATGTACATCGCCGGCGGCTGGAGCACCGCCACGAACTGGCTGCTGCTGAAGATCATCCTCGTCTGCCTGGTGGCGATACCGATCGAGATGTTCGACTACCACATCTCGCACTTCCGCGGCAACAAGCAGCGCCTGCGCAGGGCGGGCGATGCGGCCGGATACGACCGCGCGGTCCAGCGCCACTGGATGTTCTTCCTGATCACCAGTCCGCCGATCATGGTGTTCTCGGTGCTGATCGTCTTCCTCGCAATCACCAAGCCGTTCTGAGGGCGGAACGTGCAACAGGAACAGTCAGGCAGTGCATTCATGGGCAACCCGGCGCTCTACCGCCGGATTGCCATCGCGGTGACGCTCTACACCACCGGCGGCGCCTTCCTCGCCTTCGCGCTGATCAAGTACTGGCTGCACGGCGACACCTGGGTGTTCGGGTGGAAGCCGGTGCTGGTCACCGTGCTCTTCGCAGCGTGGTTCGGGCGCACCATGTACCGCTGGATGATGCGCCTCGATGCGCAGTACGGGCGCGGCAGCGGATGGGTCCTCGAGTCAGTCCGGGTCAAGCTGCCCGAGTTGCGCGCGCGCCTGCCGCGCTGAGCACCGGCCTGCTGCACACGCTGCCCTGGCCGGCGGGACGCGGGCCGGGCTGGTGCTAACATCACGTTTCCCTGAGCGATCCGGAGCAGGACCATGCAGGCATCCCATTGGCATCACTGGCTGGTGGCGGCAGCCGCCGCGCTCGGCCTAAGCGGGACGGCCGCTGCGGGTGCCGGGGTGGCAGTCGGACAGCCGGCACCGGATTTCCGCCTGCAGGACCAGCAGGGCACGTGGCACACGCTGGCGGATCACCGCGGGCAGTGGGTCGTGCTGTATTTCTATCCGAAGGACCAGACCCCGGGCTGCACCACCGAGGCCTGTTCGTTCCGCGACAACATCTTTGCCTTCGAGGCGCTGGGCGCAGCGGTGCTCGGTGTCAGCCTCGACGACGTCGCCTCGCATGACGAGTTCGCGAAGAAATACAGCCTGCCCTTCCCGCTGCTCGCCGACACCGATGGCGCGGTGACGAACCGCTATGGCGTGATGGGCGGTTTCGGACCGCTGAAGCTCGCCAAGCGCCAGTCCTTCCTCATCGCACCGGATGGCACGATCGCCCGCCACTACGAGAGCGTGGACCCCGGGAAGCACTCGGCCGAGGTGCTGGCCGACCTCAAGGCGCTCGGCGCGAAGAAATCACCCTGAGGATGAGGCCTCCTGGGACCCGGCCCGCCGGCCAAGCCACCAGCCATTGAGCGCCCAGGCAGCGGCGAGCGCCGCCCCGAGCAGCGCCACGCCCGCGGCCGGGAGTCCGCCGCCCTCGAGTGCCCCCTTCACCTGCGCGGACAGCGCATCGCCGCCGCGGTAGATCGGCACGTCGATCAGGTTCTTCGCCTTGTACTTGGTTTCGGTGTCGACCCGGCTGAAGAGCATCTCGCGACCCGGACGGATGAAGGCATACTCGCCCGCACGCCGCGCCACGAACACCACCGCCAGCACCGCAAAGCTGTTGAACAGCGCGAGCGCGGTGAACCCCGCCACCATGGCGAGCGGCACCACGGTGAGCAGGACCATGACGCCGAGGCGCGAAGCCACCCGCCCGGTGATGAAGAGCTGCGAGACTACCGCCAGCGCCTGGACGATGTAGTCGAGCCGGCTGAACACCCGCGTGCGCCCGGCGACATCGGGGAAAGTCTCGGTGACCAGGCGCAGCTGCTCGAAGTACAGGAAGGTGTTCACCGAGGCGAGCAGGACCACGAACAGCGAGATCCCCAGCAGGTAGGGCGACTTCAGCACCAGCGAAAAGCCCGCGAAGGGATTGCCGCCCATGGCACGTTCCTCACGCGGCGCCTCGCCGTGGGCCACCGGGGCACTGGCCCACAGCGCCAGCAGCCGGCGCTGGCAGATGATGGCCACCGCGAAGAATGCGGCGCCCATGTAGAGCACGCCGGAGTTGCCGATGTGGGCCACCGTGAGGTCGGTCATCACCGGACCCACCAGCGCACCCGTCGTGCCGCCGGCGGCGATGACTCCGAACAGGCGGTGTGTCTGGTCGGCATCGAAGATCTCGAGCAGGAAACTCCAGAACACCGAAACGATGAACAGGTTGAGGACGCTGATCCAGACGTAGAAGAACTCGCCGAAGCGGAGGTAACCCGCCTCGGTGCCGAAGGCGAGGCCCACGCCGGCCAGCGACAGCATGACGAAGCCGTAGATCCAGGGCAGGAAGACCGAGCGGCGGAAGCGCGTGCACAGCCAGCCGTAGGCCGGGACGATCAGGATGGAAGCCGCCCAGGTCACCAGGTACAGGTCGGTGACCCGCTCCCGGCCCAGGATGGTACCCACGGTCTCGCGCACCGGGCGCACCGCGAAATACCCGCCCAGCACGCAGAAGAACAGGAGGAATGCCGAGACCACCGCGGGCGCCTCGGCAGGCTCGACCTGCGCAATGCGCCCCAGCAGGCCGGCGAAGCCGCCGGCCTTGTTGCTTCGTGCGGACATCCGTCTGGCTTTCCGGTCCGGTAGAGGGCGCCGCAGGCACGGCACCAATTGGTCTATTGTCGCAGCTGCTCCGGGCCGGGGGCGCTGCGCCGGGTGCCGGCGTTCACTGGTTGGACACCCTGAGGATCTTCATGGAGTTGGTGCCCCCGGAGATGCCGGTGAAGTCACCCTTGGTGATGATCACCAGGTCGCCCTCCTCCACGTGGCCCATGGTGCGCAGCATCGCCATCAGCTCCTGGTTGACCACGGCCGGATCGGAATGGGTGATGTCGTAGGCCACCGCATAGACGCCGCGGTAGAGCTGCACGCGGCGGCGCGCCGCCTCGTGGCGCGTGAAGGCGAAGATCGGGATGTCGGTGCGCATGCGCGACATCCACAAGGGCGTATTGCCCGACTCGGTCAGTGCCGCGATCGCCTGCGGGTGCAGGTGGTTGGCGGTGTACATGACCGCCATGGCGATGGCTTCATCCACGCCCTCGAAACGGTCGTCCGAGCGGTCACGCGGCCGCCCGCCCGAGAACTGGTAGGTTTCCGCGCCAACGCAAACCTCGGCCATGGCCGCCACGGCCCGCACCGGGAATTCCCCCACGGCGGTCTCCGCCGAGAGCATGACCGCATCGGTGCCATCCATGACCGCGTTGGCAACGTCGGACACCTCCGCCCGGGTCGGCATGCGCTGGTGGACCATGGACTCCATCATCTGGGTGGCCGTGATGGCGACCTTGTGGCGGATGCGGGTCATGCGCAGGATCTTCTTCTGCAGGCCCGTGAGGCCGGCATAGCCCATTTCCACGCCGAGGTCGCCACGCGCCACCATGACCGCGTCCGAGGCGTCGATGATGCTCT
>JADYZO010000038.1 GCA_020853135.1 Gammaproteobacteria bacterium | reverse complement strand
TTCGATCTCAACGTCCGACCGAGAAAATCGCTGGGCTGGAAGTGCCCTCTCGAGCTGTTCATGCCCGAATCCTTCAACTACGAATCCTACTACCGAAAAAACGTTGCGCTTCCGACTTGAAACCGCCGGGTGATCGAGGGCGTGCGGACGCGTCTTAATCCCCTTTGAATCGGGGCAGGTGTCCGGACCCTAACCCGTGAGGAATTCCGCGCGGCTCTCCAGCGGTCCTATGACTTGGGGCAGGCGCGGATGCGCGCCGAGATGCGGCAGAAGCTGATCCCGTGGCGGCTCGCAGGCGTGGCGATGGTGTCCGCCTGAATGAGCGGCTCAGGCCATTTCGATGATCAGGCGCTTTCCCAGGGCTGCGGCCGTGCGCTCGAGTTGGCGCAGCGTCGGGTTGGCGCCCGGCTTCTCGAGGCGCTGCACGGTCGGCCAGCTGGTTTCAAGCGCGCGCGCCAGCTCGGCCAGCGTGCGGCCCTGCTCTTCGCGCGTCCGGCGCACCAGAAGTGCCACCTGCACCGTTGCATGAGGCTCCACCCAGACGCCGCCCTTGACGCGTTCGGCATCCGGAATGGCGTCCCCGTCTTCGAGCCGCTGCACCAGGCACAGCGTCAACACCTCGGCGGCGTTGAACAGGGCCGCCTCGCGGGTGTCGCCCTCGGTGATGGCCTCGGGAATGTCCGGGAAGGTCACGGTAAAGCCGCCCTCGGGCTGAGGCGCGAGTACAGCCGAATAACGGATGGCGGTTTTCATTTCAGTTTCACTCCAGCTTGTTTCTCGATGCTCTTCAGCGTGCCGATCTTCACATCGGCCGAACCATGCACTGGCACCGTCACCTTGCGCTCGCCGTTGGTGAGGATGTGGTGGCTGCCGCTGGCCCGAATCACCCTGAAGCCTGCAGCCTGGAGCGCCTTGACGACCTGCTTACCGTTCACAGGCTCGATAATATACCATATTAGATATATTGCAAGCGGTCGAGGGAGGGCCGCATGAAGCTAGAAGCCCTGGATCACCCGAAGACGTTCGACTTGGCCGCGCGGCTGGGGATCGAACTGCCGACGGCGATCGGACACCTGGCACTACTTTGAATCGGGGCAGGTCTCCGGACCCGAAAGCTTTCTTGCCTGCCCCTCCCTCTCAGCGCTCCGCCACCCGGTTCGCTACCGGCACGCGCTCTGGCACCATAACGGGTCTGGCTGCAGGGCCAGCCAGCATCCCGCAATGGAGAATGTCGTCATGAGCACCGCCTATCCCTGGGTCGAACCCCCGTGGCCCCGCAAGACCCTGCCCCGTGCCCAGCTGGAGGACCGCATCCAGCAGCTGCTCGGCTCGACCAACATGTGCGTGCTGGCGACGGTGGGTGGCAAGGGCCAGCCGATCGCGAGCCCCATCGAGTACCACGCCGATGGGCTGGAGCTCTACCTGCTCCCCGACCCGGGCACGCCCAAGCTCAAGGCGATGCAGGCCGATCCGCGGGTGTCGGTTGCGGTGCATGCGGCCTACCACGGCTGGCACAGCGCCCGCGGCCTGCAGGTCTTCGGCCGCGCGCAGATCATCGAGCCGCATGCGCCGGGCTGGGAGCGCGGCATGCAGGTGTTCCGCTGGTACGAGTGGATGCGCGATCTCGGCATGGACACGAGCAAGCCCTTCGAGCGCCAGATCTGCCGGATCGTGCCGGAGAAGATCCTCTACACCGAGACCTGGCTGTGGAAGCTTGGCTACGCCGCCAAGCAACGCTGGGAACGCATGCCGGCCCGCACCACGCGCAAGCCGGCTGCAAGGGCCGCGGCCCGCAGGGCGAAGTAGTTCCGTGGCCGTGGCGACGACGGATGACCTCATCACCGCCACCCTGCGCGGGGTGAAGACCATCGCGGTGGTCGGCGCCTCGCCCAAGGCGCACCGCGCCTCGCATGAGGTGATGGCCTTCCTGCAGGGCAGGGGTTACCGCTGTATCCCGGTGAATCCGGGGCACGCGGGGGAGACGCTGCTCGGCGAGACGGTGTACGCGGACCTGGCCTCGATCCCCGTCCCGGTGGACATGGTGGACGTGTTCCGCAACTCCGGGGCCGCAGGTCCCGTGGTCGACGAGGCGATCGCAATCGGTGCCAGGGTGGTCTGGATGCAACTCGGCGTGGTCAACGAAGCGGCCGCCGAACGTGGCCGCCGTGCAGGGCTCACGGTGATCATGGACCGCTGCCCGGCCATCGAATGGGGGCGGCTGGGACTGGGCTGAGCAGTCCCCCGGACGGCCTCAGGCCAGCCGGGCGTCGAGGTCGTAGGCGTCCGAGCCGGTGATGACCACATCGAGGAAATCGCCGGGCTTGCACGGGCCGGGCTTGCCGATCCGCACCACGCCATCGATCTCGGGCGCGTCGCCGGGGCTGCGGGCGATGGCGCCACCGGCGCCCACCTCATCCACCAGGACGCGCATGCGCCGGCCCACCTTCGCGGCGAGCCGCGCAGCGCTGATTCGCGCAGCGGCCTCCATGAAGCGCGCCTTGCGCTCCTCGGCGACCTCGGCGGGCACCGGGTCGGGCAGCTCGTTGGCCGCCGCGCCGGCGACCGGAGAGTAGGTGAAGCAACCGACCCGGTCGAGCCGGGCCTCCTCCAGCCAGTCGAGCAGCATCCGGAAGTCATCCGCGGTTTCACCCGGGAAACCGGTGATGAAGGTGCTGCGCAGGGTGATGTCCGGGCAGGTTTCCCGCCAGCGGCGGATGCGCGCGAGCGTGTCCTCGGCGTGTGCGGGCCGGCGCATGAGCCTGAGGATGCGCGGGCTGGCGTGCTGGAAGGGGATGTCGAGGTAGGGCAGCACCCGGCCCTCGGCCATCAGCGGGATGACCTCGTCCACGTGCGGGTAGGGGTAGACGTAGTGCAGGCGCACCCAGGCACCGAGCCCGCCCAGCGCGCGCGCCAGGTCGAGGAAGCGGGTCTTCAGCGGCTGGCCATTCCAGAGTCCGGGGCGGTACCTGGTGTCGGCGCCGTAGGCGCTGGTGTCCTGCGAGATCACCAGCAGCTCCTTCACGCCGGCCTTCACCAGGCGCGCGGCCTCCTGCATGACCTCGTCGATGCCGCGGCTGGCCAGCGCGCCGCGCAGGCTCGGGATGATGCAGAAGCTGCAGTGGTGGTTGCAGCCTTCGCTGATCTTGAGGTACGCGTAGTGGCGCGGCGTGAGGCGGATGCCCTGCGCGGGCACGAGGTCGAGGTGGGGGTCGTGGGGCTTCGGGGCGTGCGTGTGCACGGCCTCCATCACCTCGCCGTAGGCCTGCGGTCCCGTCACGGCCAGCACCGCAGGGTGCCGGTCGGTGATGGTCTCGGCGCGCGCGCCCAGGCAGCCGGTGACGATGACGCGGCCGTTCTGGTCGAGCGCCTCGCCGATGGCCTCCAGGGATTCCTCCACCGCGGCATCGATGAAGCCGCAGGTGTTCACCACCACCAGATTGGCGCCCTCATAGCTCGGGCTGATCTCGTAGCCCTCGGCGCGCAGCCGGGTGAGGATGCGCTCGGAGTCGACCAGTGCCTTCGGGCAGCCGAGGCTCACGAAGCCGATGCGGGGCGGGGCTTTCGCCATGGTGCTGTCAGGCCGGGCCCCGCACTAGAGGACGGGCATCTCGATGCGGGCCAGCTGGCGGCTGACCAGCCCGCTGACGTGCTGCATCGGCTGCTCGAGTGCGGTGAAGCAGGGGGGCTGGCGGCGCAGCTTCTGCCAGTCTTCGCTGTCGACGATGCGCTCCAGGTGCGCCATGTTCTGCTCGATGGCCTCGAAGTACGGGTTGCGCCCGTCGCAGACGGCCTCGATGTAGCGGTAGGCACGGTTGAACTTGTTGTCGAGGCGCTCGCGGACCGAGTGGCGGAAGAAGCCGGGCGTCTGGCGCAGCAGGTCGATGCCGGACTGGTACTGGATCCGGTCCCCGGCGGCAACGGGGCGTGTGGCCACGCCGGCCAGCACGAATTCCGCATACAGGCGGTCCCGGCATTTCTCGAGGTAGCAGCGGTCCGCCATCTGCGCCATCAGGTCCGCGGTGCCGAGCAGGTGCCCCATCAGGCTGTCCTTCGGGTCCACCAGTTCGATGTCGTCGAGGCTCATCTCGTAGCCGGTGAAGTGCACCACCTGGGCGGCCACCCCGGCCTGGTGCGCCAGCCCGATCCGCGGCAGGTAATTGCGCAGGAATTCCGCGCTGCGCGAGACGTGCAGGCCGGTGAACTCCGCCCCGTTGAGCACGCCCGGCTCCGACCTCCGGCGGATGTAGCCGGCATCGTGGAACAGCGCAGCGATGAGTCCCACCACCGCCCGCTCGTGGCCGAGACGGTCCGCCGGGGCGCAGGTCTTCTCGTGGCCCGCGAGCAGCCGCGCCATGGCGAGCGTCATGTCCAGCGTGTGCTGGATGTCGTGGTAGACGGTGTCGCAGCCGAGGTAATCCTCGTAGTCGCCACGGAACAGGCGTTCGAAATCGTGGAAGGCGACCCAGAGGATGTCGAATGCACCGCCGGGGAAGGCCTGCTGGAAGATGCCCTGGATGGCATCACGGACCTCGCCGGGATCGCTCACGCAGACCCGGCCGGTGACATCGTACTCGTTGGGCCGGATGCGGAACGGCCGGCTGGCGGTCTGCTCGATGTAGCTGTAGTCGGACGACATGCAGCGGGAATTCTGGACCTGCCCCTGCCCCGGCACAACCCGCCAATGGCCCGGAGAATGCGGATTATGACTATCGATCAGCCGAAGCTCGCCCAGGCCGGGGTGTGGTCGGAGGGTTGTTCGCGCCCCCGGGGACCGCGGTCGATGCCGCTGGCGGTGGCGGTTGCAGCCAGTGCGGGCGAGGCCAGGATCAGGTCGATGCGCAGGCCCCGGTTGCGACGGAATGCCGCAGCCCGGTAGTCCCACCAGCTGAACGCCTGCCCGGGCTGGTCGAAGCAGCGGAAGACATCAACGAAGCCAAGGTCGAGCAGCGCACGCAGCCTCTCGCGCTCGGGGTCGCTGCAGAGCACCTGGCCGCGCCATTCATCGGGGTCATGCACGTCGCGGTCCTCGGGGGCGATGTTGAAGTCACCCACGACGACGATCTGCTCGTGGCGGCTGAGCTCCTCACGCAGGTGATCGTGCAGTGCCGCCAGCCAGCGCAGCTTGTACCCGTATTTGTCCGAGCCCACGCTCTGGCCGTTCGGCACGTAGAGGTTGAACACCCGGACGCCAGCGTAGCTCGCCGCCAGCACCCGCTTCTGCTCATCCTCGAAGCCGGCGATCCCGGGGGTGACCGCAGCCGGCGGCAGCCGCGACAGCAGCGCCACGCCGTTGTAGCTCTTCTGCCCGTCCACCGCGCAGTGGTAGCCGAGGGCCTCGAACTCGACGGCGGGGAAGCCCTCGGTCACCACCTTGATTTCCTGCAGCGCCAGCACGTCCGGCTGCGCCTCGACCAGCCAGTCCCGGACATGCCCGAGGCGCTGGCGGATGGAGTTGACGTTCCAAGTGGCGATCTTCATGCGTCGTGGTGCTGTCAGGCGGGCGCGGTGGCGGTCTCGCCGGCGGCCGCTGCGGTGATGCCGGAGTGGCGCAGCAGCGCGGCGATGTCGGGCGGGCGGCCACGGAAGGCGCGGAAGGCCACGCCGATGTCGCGGGTGCCGCCGATCTCGAGGATCTCCCGGCGGAAGCGTGCTGCGGGCGCGGGGTTGAGCACGCCCTCCTCCTCGAAGGCGGCATAGGCGTCGGAGGACAGCACCTCGGCCCACTTGTAGCTGTAGTAGCCGGCCGCATACCCGCCACCGAAGATGTGGGCGAAGCCGTGCGGGAACCGGTCGTAGGCGGCGGCGGGCACCACCGCGACGGCATCGCGCACCTCGCCGAGCAGCTGCATGATGCGCCCGCCCTGCCCGGGGGCGTATTCGGCGTGGATGCGCAGGTCGAACAGCGCGAACTCGAGCTGGCGCACCATGTGCATGGCGCCCTGGAACACCCGCGAGGCACGCAGCCGATCCACGAGTTCGCGTGGCAGCGGCGCTCCGCCCTGGTGGTGGCCGGAGATCATGGCGAGGATCTCAGGCTCCCAGGCGAAGCCCTCCATGAACTGGCTCGGCAGCTCCACCGCATCCCAGGGCACGCCGTGGATGCCGGCGACGCTCGGGTAATCGATGCGGGTGAGCAGGTGGTGCAGCGCGTGCCCCATCTCGTGGAACAGCGTCAGCACCTCGTCGTGCGAGAGCAGGCTCGGCGTGCTGGCAGAGGGCGGGGCGAAGTTGCAGACCAGGTGCGCCACCGGCAGCTGCAGCGGGCCGCCGAGGCGCTTGCGGCTGATGGCATCATCCATCCAGGCGCCGCTGCGCTTCTCGGGGCGCGTGTAGAAATCCGTGTACAGGCCGCCGATGAGCGTGCCGCCGGCGTCGAGCACGCGGAAGTAGCGCGCGGCCGGGTGCCAGACATCGACCTGCCCGTCGGCTTCCAGGCGCAGGCCGTAGAGCCGGCCGACGAGGCCGATGAGTCCCGCCAGCACCCGCGGCAGCGGGAAATACGGCCGCAGCTCCTCGTCGGAGATCGCGAACTTCTGCCGCCGCAATTCCTCCGAGTAGAAGGCCACATCCCAGGCGGCGAGCGGGTGGCCGGCGAAGGCTTCGAGCTCGGCGAATTCCTGCTGGGCCGCATGCCGTGAGGCGGCGGTGAGCCGGTCGAGGAAGCTGCGCACCTCCTGCACCGAGCCGGCCATCTTGGTGGCGAGCGAGTATTCGGCGAAGTCGGTGAAGCCCACCAGTTCCGCGGCCTCGTGGCGCAGCGCGAGGATCTCGTCCATGAGGCGGCTGTTGTCGAAGTCGGGCGGCGAGGGTGCCTGGTCCGAGGCGCGGGTGGCCCAGGCCCGGTGGAACAGCGCGCGCAGGGCGCGGCTGCGGGCGTGGGTGAGCACTGCGATGTAGCCCGGCTGGTCGAGCCGGAACAGCCAGCCGCTCCGGCCATCGGCGCGGGCGGCCTCCGCAGCGCGCTCGAGCGTGCTGGCCGGGATGCCCTCCAGTCGCGCGGCGTCGGCCTCGTGGTGGCTCCAGGCCGCCATGGCATCGAGCAGGTTCTGCTCGAACACCGCCTGCTTTTCGGCCAGCGCCTCCATGATCTCCATGAAGCGGCGCTTTTCGGCGTCGGGCAGGCTGACCCCCGAGAGGCGGAAATCCCGCAGCGCATGGTCGAGCAGCGCACGGGTGCCTTCCTCGCCCCCCTCGGGCATGTTCTTCGCCACCGCGTCGAACAGCCGGTACAACTCGACGTTCTGCGAGATCTCGGTCTGGTAGCGCGCCAGCTGGGGCAGGCAGCGGTTGAAGGCCTCCCGCAGTTCGGGCGTGTTGGCGACCGCATGCAGGTGGCTGACGGGAGCCCATATCCTTTGGAGGCGGTCACCCAGTTCCTCCAGTGGCGGGACCAGGTCGTCGAAGCCGGCCTTTCCCTCGCGGCTGCCGGCGAGGATCTGCGCCAGTGCCGCCCGGTTGGCAACCAGCGCCTGCTCGAGGGCGGGCTCGACGTGCTCGGGGCGAATCGAGGCGAAGGCGGGCAGGGCGCCCGCCGCAGTGTCCAGAAGGGGATTGTCCATCCGGCTATTATGGTGCGCGCCGCGGCCATTTGGCATCGGCGGTACGGACGGAGTGGAGCATGGGCGGACCCTGGGACCTGGTGGTGATCGGTGGCGGCAGCGGTGGGCTGGCCGCCGCCCAGCGTGCGGCGGACCATGGCGCCCGCGTCGCGCTGGTGGAGTCGGGGCGCCTCGGTGGCACCTGCGTCAATGTCGGTTGCGTGCCGAAGAAGGTCATGTGGAATGCGGCGCATCTCGCCCACCTGCTGGGTGATGCGCCTGACTATGGCTTCCGGCTTGCGGTGACCGGGCCGCAGGACTGGCGGCTGCTCAGGGAAAAACGCGATGCCTATGTGCGCCGCCTCAACGACATCTATGCCGGAAACCTCGAGCGCCGGCGCATCCACCTGGTCCGCGGCACCGCCCGGCTGACCGGGCCGCGCACGGTGGCGGCCGGCAGCGAGGTGCTCGAAGGGCGTCACATCATCATCGCCACCGGCGGCTGTCCGCTGGTGCCCGACCTGCCGGGTGCCGGTCTCGGCATCACCTCGGATGGCTTCTTCGAGCTCGAGCACTGCCCCGCACGCACCGCGGTCGTCGGCAGCGGCTACATCGCGGTGGAGCTGGCCGGGCTGCTCCAGGCGCTGGGTTCGGCGGTGACGCTGCTGGCCCGTCACGATGCCGTCCTGCGCCGCTTCGATGTCCTGTTGCAGGAGGCCGCCGCCGCCGGCCTGCAGGCCGGGGGTGTCAGCCTGCGCTGGCACAGCATTCCCGAGGCGCTCGAGCGGCGTGCGGATGGCCTGCACCTGCGCACCCGCGATGGTGTCGAGCATGGTCCGTTCGACAGCCTGGTCTGGGCCGTGGGCCGGCTGCCGGCCACCGCGGAGCTGGGGCTCGAAGCCGCGGGGGTGGACAGCGATGCGGGTGGCTTCATCCCCACCGACCGGTTTCAGGAGACCGGCGTGCCGGGCATCTTCGCCATCGGTGACGTCACCGGGCGCGAGCAGCTCACCCCCGTGGCCATCGCCGCAGGCCGGCGGCTGGCCGACCGCCTCTACGGCGGGATGGAGGGCCGGCACCTCGACTACCGCAACATCCCGACCGTGGTCTTCACCCATCCGCCGCTGGGCACCGTGGGCCTGACCGAGGAGCAGGCCCGCACACTGCACGGGGATGCGGTCAGGGTGTATCGCTCGGAGTTCGTCCCCATGTACCACGCGCTCACCGAGGCCAAACCGAAGGCACGCCTGAAGCTGGTGACCGCCGGCGTGGATGAGCGGGTGGTGGGCTGCCATATCGCGGGCCCTGGCGTCGACGAGGCCCTGCAGGGCTTCGCGGTGGCCATCCGCATGGGTGCCACCAAACGCGATTTCGACGACACCGTGGCCATCCACCCCACGCTCGCCGAGGAACTGGTCACCCTGCGCTGAAAAAGGTGTCTGACATATTTTTCATGCCTCGGCGAGTGGCGGCGCCGGAAACCGGCCGCGCAGGGTCTCGAAGGCGTGGCCGATGGCGAGCAGCCGCCGGTCGCTGCCCAGGGGGCCGTCGAAGCTGATGCCGACCGGCAGGCCGTCGGCCGTGAGCCCCGCGGGCACCGTGAGGCTCGGGATCCCGGCCGCGCTCTGGAAGACCGTGTTGCGGATGAAATGCCCGAAGCCGCCGGCGACGGGCTCGCCGTTGATGACGAGGTCGGCGCTGTCGTGTGCAACCGCCACGGCCGGAAACGGTGTCGTCGGGAAGACCAGCGCATCGAGCCGGTGTTCGCGAAAGCAGGTCTCCAGCAGCAGCTGCAGCTTCGGCCGCAGCACCGTGAGCGCCTCGCGCCAGGCGGGTTCGAGCCGGGCGAGTTTGGCCGGGTCCGGGTTGAAGCGCTGCCTGGCGATCGGGGAGGCGATCTTCGCCACGATGTCCGCGAGGCTGATGGCGGGCCGGCGGCTGGCGAGGAACGCCGGCATGGCGGCGACGGCCTCGTAGGCCGAGATCGGCCAGGCCACCTGGTTCGCCAGCGCATGCAGTCCGGGCAGCTCGACCGGCACGATGCGGGCGCCGGCCCCGCACAGGCGGTCGATCGCTGCATCCATGACGGCCGCGGTCCGGTCATCCAGGATCCGGGTGAATTCGCCCTGCGGGCGACCGAGGCGCAGCTCCCCGGGGTCGATGGTCGGCAATGCCGTGACCGGTTCGCCGGCGAGCACGGCATCGAGCGGTGCCAGGCTGGCGACATCGACGGCCATGGCGCCCGCGGTGTCGCGGGTCGGGGTGGCGGGGAAGATGCCTCCATAGGGGTAGCGGCCGAAGGAGGGTCTCAGGCCGGCGATGCCATTGAATGCGGCCGGGCCGCGGATCGAGCCATTGGTGTCGGTGCCGAGCGCCGCCGGCACCAGCCGCGCTGCCACCGCCACCGCCGAGCCGCCGCTGCTGCCGCCGGCGACGACGCCGGGGCGCCATGGGTTGACCACATCTCCGAAGTGGTCGTTCTGGCTGGTGCCGCCCACCGCCAGTTCGTGCAGGTTGGCCTTGCCGGCCACGATGGCGCCGGCTTCGAGCAGCCGGGTGACCACGGGGGCATGGGTCGCCGGGTGCACCCCGATGAGCCCGGGCGTGCCGGCCGTGGTCGCGTAGCCCACGACATCGATGTTGTCCTTGATCAGGACGGGCAGCCCATGCAACGGCCCGGGCGGCTTTCCGGCTGCCCGCCATCGATCCGCCGCCCGCGCCGCCTCGAGCACCTGCTCCCGGTCCTGGGCGATCAGTGCGTTCAGGCCCCGGTGGCGTTCGCAGCGGGCGAGCATCTCCCGCACCGCAGTTTCAGCCGAAAAGGTGTCTGACATATTTTCCATGCCTCGGGTGTCTGGATCAGATCCGGGGTCTGGTGCCATTATCTCCGTCCGGGCCGACAAACGGGGAGCGACAGCCTCATGAACAGGATTCGTCCGCTGGGATATGCCATGGTTGCCTGCGCAGCCCTGCTGCTGACGACGGCCACCCGGGCCCAGACCGATGTGGTATCCGGGGCGAGCCCCGCAGCACCCGCCATCGACAGGAGCCGGGAGCTGCCGGTGTTCATGATCCCGAACATCCCGCCCGCTGCGGAGGCCTACTACGCGCCCGACGGCAACCACCTGATTGCGCAGGTGCGCGATCCGGATGCGCAGCAGTCGGGCGACAAGCGCGTCGGCAGCGCGCTGACCTACATCTTCACCGAGGACGGCAAGACGCTGCGGCGGATCAATGACCGTGGCCAGGATGCCTGCTCGTTTTTCTTCCCCGACCAGAAACGGGTCATCTGGACCTCGACCCGCGACCACATGGACATGCCGCTCGGCAACTGGGCCGATCCCGACCATTACCCGCAGGGAGCCGAGCTCTACACCTCCGACCTGTACGGCAGGCACATCCGGCGCCTGACCAACAACCGCTGGTATGACGCCGAGGTCACCGTTTCACCCAACGGCCAGTGGATCGTCTGGACACGACAGATCGACGGCAAGGCGAATCTCTGGCGCATGCGGGTCGATGGTGGCAAGGAGCAGCAGATCACCCACACCGGGGACTGGGAACCGGGCGCGCCGTTCTACCTGCCCGACAACGACACCATCATCTTCCAGGCCTGGCGCAAGAGCGAATACGGCAAGATCAACCCGACGCCGATGGTGGTGTTCACCATCAAGGCCGATGGCAGCGGCCTGGTGCAACGGACCTTCGACCGGGACATGTACTGGGGGCCAGGGCCCGCCGCGGACGGGCGCCACTACCTCTTCACCCGTATCATCGACGGCAACAACCACGAGCTCTTCCTCGGCGATCTCGCTGGCGATCCGCCGCTGCGCCTCACCTACAACCCCGGCTTCGACGGCATGAAGTCCTTCTCAAGGGACAGCAGCAAGATGGTCTTCGTGCGCCTGGCCGGCAATCCGCCTGCGCTCTACTCGCACGTCATGGACCTCTCGTCGCTGAAGCTGGGCCCGGAGAACTACAAGGGAATTCCCGAGACGCCGGTGCCGCCCGGAGCGGTGCTGGTGACTGATTTCTTCAGGAAGTAGTGGAAGGGGAAAAGGTGTCAGACTGACTGGAAAAGGTGTCAGACTTATTTTCCTTCAAGACAATAAGTCTGACACCTTTTCCAGTCAGTCTGACACCTTTTCCCGACACCTTTCCCGCTCGCAGGCGGGTACGTCTCCACCCGGCCACCGCCAGCAGCCCCAGTGCTGCCCAATCCAGCGCCGCGCCACCCCCGGAGGAGGATCCCTTCCACTCCACCTGCGCCATCTGCGGATTGTCCTTCAGGCGCTGCTGGAAGCGGTCCAGCTCCGCCGTGAGATTGGTGGTCATGTTGGCCATGGCGGCCGTGAAGCTCTCCGCGCGGCTGTCACGCACGACCTGCGAGGCTTCGATGGCCGTGGAGGACTGCTCGCGGCTGTCGACGCCGGGGGCTCGGAACAGCAGCTTGCGGGTCGCCACATCGAAGACCGCCGTATCGACAAAGGTCTGCGTCTGGTTCTCCGTCCCCTTGATGACGTACGCGCCGACGATGGTCCAGTAGGTCAGCGCCAGCTTGTTGTCAGTGGTGGTGGTGACCTGATCGTAGGACACCAGCGCCATGACGTCGGCGCCGTAGAGTCGTGCCACCTGTTGCATGCCCTCGAAGCCCCTGGTGGACTTCAGGTAGGTCTCCGGGATCACCTCGATCGAGGCGATGTACTTGCGGTCGATGAATTGCTTTCTGACCTGCTCGAGCAGCTGGTTCTTGAGCGCCTCGGTTGGCGCATTTGCCGGAGAGCCGGCGCTCGGCACGAACGCGAGGCCGACGCGCAGGGGCACCACCAGGTGGGGGATCCGCTGGTCCTGGGCTGCGGGAATCTCGCCCTTGGGATAGAGGTAGTCGACCAGGCTGCTCGACACACCGGTGCGTGTGCCGTCACCATGCTCGCCGAAGATGGCGCTGCAGCCCGCAATGCAGAGCGTGACCATGGTGATCGCCGTGACGACGTGGAGGGTCTTCATCGCAGATCTCCTGGGTGTTCCGAGAGGGCGTCTTTCCTGAAAAGGCGTCACAGAAAGGGTGTCAGACTGGGAAAAGGTGTCAGACTGGAAAAGGTGTCAGACTTATTTTCCTTCAAGAAAATAAGTCTGACACCTTTTCCAGTCTGACACCTTTTCCTACGCCGGCAGCTTTTCGCGCACCGGCCGGGTGTCGGGGCGCACGCCGCGCCAGATGAAGAAGGCTTCTGCAGCCTGCTCGACCAGCATGCCCCAGCCTTGCCAGGCTTGCCTGGCGCCCAGGCGGCGGGCCCAGCCGACGAAGGGCGTGCCGTTCATGGCGTAGGAGAGGTCGTAGCAGGCGGTGTCGGGACCGACAATGGCTTCCGGCACGGGTGGCACGCCGCCTTGCAGGCCCGCGGCGGTGGCGTTGATCACGATATCCCAGGGGGCAGCCGCCAGTTCCCCGAAGCTGCAGGCGCCGATGGTGCCGAGGCGCTTGAAGTGCGCGGCCACCTCATGTGCGCGCTCGACGGTGCGGTTGGCGATGCACAGCTCCCGGGGGCCGCTGCCGAGCAGGGTCGGGACGATGCCGCGGGTGGCACCGCCGGCGCCGAGGATGAGCAGGCGCGCACCCTTGAGCGTGAGCCCCAGGTTGGTCGTGAGGTCGGTGAGCAGCCCGACGCCGTCGGTGTTGTCGCCATCGAGGCGGCCATCGGCCGAGATGATCACCGTATTGACCGCGCCGGCCAGGTGGGCGCGATCGGTGAGCTGGTCCACCAGCCGCGCCACCGCTTCCTTGTGTGGCACGGTGACGTTGAGGCCACGCACGCCCTCCCGTGCAAACGCCTGCAGCCGCGCCTCGAGGTCGGCAGGCGCCACGTCGAAGGCCTCGTAACTCATGTCCTCGCCGGCCTGTGCCGCAAACAGGCGGTGGATCACCGGCGACTTGCTGTGGCCGATGGGATGGCCGATGACTCCATAGCGGTCCGTCATGGGTATTCCCCTGCTGCGCTCCGCGTGGTTTTTACCCTAATGCGCCCCGGGGTGTCCAACCGCATGCAGGGGTACACTGGCCGGCATGGCCGGAAACCGCATCCGCTGCCCCTGGTCCGAGGGGGTCAGCGACAGCTACCTGGAGTACCACGACACCGAGTGGGGCGTGCCGGTGCGCGATGACCGCCGCCAGTTCGAGTTCCTGCTGCTCGAAGGGGCGCAGGCGGGCCTGAGCTGGTCCACCATCCTGCACCGGCGCGAGGGCTACCGGCGCGCCTTCGCGGACTTCGATCCCGTCCGGGTGGCCCGCTTCACCCCGGCACGGATCACGAAGCTGCTCGCCGATCCCGGCATCATCCGCAACCGCCTCAAGGTGGAGGCCGCCGTCGGCAACGCGCGGGCCTTCCTGGCGCTGCAGGAGGAGTTCGGCAGCTTCAGTCACTACATCTGGCGCTTCGTGGATGGCCGCCCGGTGCAGAACCGCTGGCGCAGCCAGCGCCAGGTGCCCGCCACCAGCCCGGTGTCGGATGCCCTCAGCCGCGACCTCAGGGCGCGCGGCCTGCGCTTCGTCGGCAGCACCATCATGTACGCCCACCTGCAGGCCACCGGCCTCGTCAACGATCACCTCGTCAGCTGCTTCCGCCATGCGCAGCTGCGCGCGCTGGGTGCCGGCAGGCGCTGAACCCGGTGCCGCCCCTCAGGGCGTGGCGATCTCCACCAGCGTCCAGGCGAGCGCGTGCTCGCCGTCATCGTGGGTGACGATGCCGAGGTAGAGCTCGCCCGGGTCGAGCCCGCTCCAGCCCAGCTGCACCTCGCCACTGGCACCCACCGCCGCGGCCGCCGGCGCGCCCACCACGCCGAAGCCGCCCGGTCCGGGCGCATCGTTCACCATCCACACGCCGACCTCGTAGTGGGCGCCGGTGCTGCTCGCGAGGTCATCGACCTGGTAGCCGTGGACGTCGATCACGTACTCGCCCGCTGCGGGATTGAGCAGGTCGATGACTTCCGCCCGGGCATCGGTGGCGCTGGCGAGTGCCCGCAGGCCGCCGGGGCAGCTGCCCCCCGGGCACTGGAGGTAGAGGTCGAGGTTGTCCTGGTGGCCGGGATCCGTGGCGGCCAGCGCCACGCGCAGGTAGCGCGTGCCGGGCGGCACGTTGATGCGGTGGCGCCGGATGAAATCGGGCAACGCCGCGTCGTCCGGCAGGATCGTATAGAGCTTGAGCGGATCGTCGATGACCGTGCCGGTCCAGCTGACCGGTGCCGCCAGCCCGGAGGCCAGCGCGGCATAGCTGCCGTCATAGCCGAAGTCGACGTGGATCGTGGCGCCGCCCGTCGCCGCATGCCCGGCCACGGCCCGTTGCACGCCGATGGCGGCCGGTGCCACGGCCAGCGGGCTGCGCACGGTGTGCCGGGCACTGCTCCAGGTGAGGGAGCCGAAGCGGAAGTCGGGCAGCACGGCATCGGCGCTGAAGTAGTCACTGCGCCGGGCATCACCGGTGCTGGTGAAGGTCACCGCGTAGTCGGCGCTCGCGCCGCTGCCCAGGGCGAGGCTGGCAGGCTCCACCGCCACCGCGATGCCGGGCGGTGCCTGTACCGTGGCCTGGTACACGGCCGGCGGGCCGACATTGGTCACCCGCCGATGGATGGTGTGCGCATGCACCACGTCGTGGCTGGCGATGGAGGGCAGGTTGAGTTCATCGGCGGCCAGCGGATGGCCGGCCGTGTCCAGCGTGGCGCAGTAGCCGTCGTCGAGGCCCACCAGCCCGATGCCGCAGCCGAAAGCCGCGTAATCCTCGCGGCCGGCCTCGTAGACCAGCCCCGGATCGACCGCCCGGTCCGGGACGATGTGCCCGGCACCAAAGTCGAAGGGGTCGGCGGGGCTCGCGCCGTCCTCCTTCACGACGTCCTGTCGCGCCGTGGTCATCAGTGCCGAGCGCAGCGCTGCCGGGCTCCAGCCCGGATGCGCCTGGCGCAGCAGCGCAGCCACGCCGGCGACGTGCGGTACGGCCATCGAGGTGCCGGAGAGGTACTGGAAGCGCTCGCCGCGCACGCCGTTGGCGACAGCCGGGGTCTGGGCGCCGAGGATGTCCACGCCAGGCGCCGTCACGTCGGGTTTGAGGATGTCGAAGACATTCGGATTGGGTCCGCGCGCCGACTGCGTGTACATGACATTCCCCGCGACCTGCACGCTGGCGATCAGGCCCTTCTGCAGCGTGACCTCCACGGTCTCCCCGGCAGCCAGCCGGGCGGCGAGCGCTTCGCCATCGGCCCGGCCGATCATCACCGCCGGGATGCCGACGCTGCCACGCGTGCCCTTCATCGTGATGGGCTGGCCATCGTCCTCGGTGTTGCCATAGACCACCACGGCTATTGCCCCGGCGTCCGCGGCATTCGTGACCTTCGCCTGGAATGCACAGGAACCGCGCTGCGCCAGCGCGATGCGCCCGCCCACCGCGCTGGCATCGGGCAGGGCGGTGCAGGCCTCGCCGGCGGACGCCAGCCGGCCGCTCACCGGGCCCGTGTCGCGCAGCAACGGGGTGAAGGCGGCCTCCTTCAGCGTGAAGGTGCCGCTCGCGCTGGCGGGTGCGCTGACCCGCAGGACCTCGTCATAGCGTGTTCCCGCCCGGCTCGAGGCGGCCACGGCCATGACCCAGGGTGCCGTGGCCGGGGAGTCGAGGCTGGCCGGTCCGGGGCCGCTGTTGCCCGCGGCGGCCACGGGGAGGATCCCGGCTTCCGTGGCCGCGAGCAACGCCAGCGCATCGGGATCACCCGGCCCGCCGTCGCCGGTGCCCACCGAGTAATTGAGGATGTCGACGCCATCGGCGATGGCATCCTCGATGGCGCGCTGCAGGTCCGACATCGCACAGGTGGCGCGCGTCTCGCCCGGCTCCAGCCAGCAGGCCTTGTACACCGCGATGCGGGCACGTGGCGCCATGCCGGTGACGGGGGCGAGTGCCGTGCCGCCGATGGTGGCGGTGACCGTGCCGCCGGCGGCGACCGAGGCCATGTGGGTGCCGTGCCCGTCGGCATCCAGCGGCGAGAGCGATTCGCCGGGATCCAGGCGGTGCATCTCGCGGAAACCCCCGGCATAGAAGCGCGCGCCGATGATCTTGCCGCTGCACGATCCGGCCGGGAAGCCCGGGCCGGTCTCGCAGCGGCCGTGCCAGTGCGGCAGGGGCGCATAGAGCGCCTGGTAGCGCGGCTTCCTGAAGCGCTGGCACAACCAGGCGCCGAGCAGCGAGTTGCGCGCCCAGCCGCCCCGGCACAGGCGCGGCTTGGGCTTCTCCGCGCGGTCGCTGAAGCTCGGATGCAGCGGATCGATGCCGCTGTCGATGATGCCGATGGTCACGCCCTCGCCGGTGAGCCCGCGGGCGCTGCGCAGGCCGTTGCCCGGATCGAGCAGGCCGAGGAACTGGCCGCTGGCGTTGGTCTTCAGCAGCTTGACGCGGTCTTCCGTGACGCGCGAAACGTCCGGGTGGACGCGCAGCTTCGCCGCCTGCTCCGCGGTGAGCCTTGCGGCGAAGCCGTTGAAGGCGAGCTTGTAGCTGTAGAGCTTGGCATCGGGGGCGCCGATCGAGGCGAGAAGCTCGTCGTGGCGGGCGACCAGTGCCGCTCCGTAGCCCGAGACCGCGGCGGAGCGGGGATCGGGACGCCCCGAACCGGTGCGCCGGCTGGCGGCGGCCGCATCGAGCGCGGCGGGCGGGCGCAGTTGCACGATGTACACGCGGGCGGCTTCGCTGGCCCCGGTCGCCGCGGGCGCGGTGTCCCCGGCATGGGCAACACCGGCCGTGGCTGCGCTGATCAGCGCAGCTGCCAGGAGCAGGCTGGCGAGCAGCCAGCCCGGCCCGTATCGCTGTCCCTGAACGTGCCGCATATTGCCCTGGGGGCAGTCCAGGCCGGAGCCGCCTGCCCGCGATTTCCTTGTTCTTGTAACGGCTTGGCCGCGCTTGTTCACGCGGTCCATGGTGGATATTACAAAATCCGGACCCCGGACGTCAGCCGTCTCTGGTGGAGGACCGCCGTCCTAGCCGTGGCGCAGCACGGCACCGGTGGCGGCGTCGCGGATTTCACTGGGGCGGCGTGCGCCGCCCGTGGCACCTCCGACCACCAGATCGACGCTCGCGCCCAGGTGGCGGCGGGCCGCGAGTGCCGTGCGGGCCGGCGGGCGGCCATGGCGGTTGGCGCTGGTGGAGACCAGCGGCATTTGGGCGATCATGCAGAGTGCTGCCGCCACGGGATGGCGGGTGATCCGCACCGCCAGCGTCGGGCGGTCACCGGTCAGCAGCGGCGTGCACAGCGGGCCCGCACGGACCACCCAGCTGACCGGCTGCGGGGCCGGCGCCACCAGGCGCCGGCGCTGCGCCCGCGTCGGGGCGATCCAGCCGTCGAGCTGCTCCCAGGCGGCGGCGATGAGAATGAAGCCCGCGGCCGCCGGGCGGCGCTTGATGGCGAGGATGCGCAGGAGCGCCTCCTCTGCCGCCGGATCGCAGCCGAGGCCGAAGACGGCCTCGGTGGGGTAGGCGATGACCCCGCCCGCGTGCAGGATCCGGGCGGCCTGGCGGAGCTGGAAGACCGCAGCCATGTGCCGGCGCGCCGGCGCTCAGCCCGATGAATCGGCCGAGGTCTCGCCGGGGCTGGTTGCCTTGCGCCGGGTGCGCGGCTTGGCGGTCCGGCCCGCTCCCTTGGCGGCCTTGCCGGCGACGCGCTTGGCGGTTGCGGGGCCCTTGGCCTTCTTCGGCGGTTCTTCGGCGGCGGGCTTTGCCGGTGCCGGCCGGCGGCCGCGAAATCCGCGTTTGCCGCGTGGCGGGGCGGCGGCCAGCAACTCCCGGCACTGCCCCAGCGTCAGGGACTTGGGATCCTCGCCCTTGGGGATGCGCGCGTTGCGCTCCTTGTCGGTGATGTAGGGTCCGTAGCGGCCGTTGAGCACCTGGATGCCCGCCTCGGGGAAGTCGAGGATCAGCCGGTTGGCGTCGGCGACCTTCTTTTCCTCGATCAGTTGCAGCGCCCGCTCGAGGCCCACGGTGTAGGGGTCATCCGGCGGCTTCAGCGAGACGTACTTCTTGCCGTACTGGACGTAGGGGCCGAAGCGCCCGACGCTCGCCTGTACCGGCTGGCCCTCGGCGGTGGTGCCGAGCTTGCGCGGCAGCTGGAACAGCTCCAGCGCTTCCCCGAGCGTGATGGTGGCCATCTTCTGCCCGGGGCGCAGCCCGGCGAAGCGCGGCTTCTCCACGTCGTCCTTGGTGCCGATCTGCGCGAAGGGCCCGAAGCGGCCCATGCGCACCGACACCGGCTTGCCAGAGGCAGGGTCGGTGCCGAGATCGCGCGCCTGCGCCACCATCTCGCGGGTGACGCTGGCTTCCTTGTCCCGCACCAGCGCCTCGAACGGCTGCCAGAACTCATCGAGCACCTGCACCCAGTCGCGCTCGCCGCGCGACACCTCGTCGAGTTCGTCTTCCAGGTGCGCGGTGAAGCCGTAGTCCACGTAGCGCGTGAAGTGGTCGGTGAGGAAGCGGTTGACGATGCGGCCGATGTCCTTGGGGATGAAGCGCTTGCCGTCCACCTCGACATAGCCGCGGTCCTGCAGCGTCGAGATGATCGAGGCATAGGTCGAGGGCCGGCCGATGCCGTATTCCTCCAGCGCCTTGACCAGCGTGGCATCGTTGTAGCGCGGCGGCGGCTCGGTGAAGTGCTGGTCGGCGCGCACCTGCGCGAGGTCGACGACCGCGCCTTCCTCCAGCGGCGGCAGGAGCCGGTCGCCGTCGTCCTCGGCCGCATCGTCGCGGCCTTCCTGGTACACGGCGATGAAGCCCGGCACCACCAGCGTGGAACCGTTGGCGCGCAGGCGCGCGACGACGGGCTCCCGCAGCGGTGCCAGGTCGACGGTCACCATGTCGTAGACCGCGGGCACCATCTGGCAGGCGACGGTGCGCTTCCAGATGAGGTCGTAGAGGCGCAGCTGCTCCTCGCTCAGGAACTGGCGCAGGCTCTCCGGCGTGCGCGTGACGCCGGTCGGGCGGATGCCCTCGTGGGCCTCCTGGGCGTTCTTGGCGGAGGTCTTGTACACCCGCGGCTGCGGCGGCAGGTTGTCGCTGCCGTAGCGGCTGGCGATGAAGCCGCGGATCTCCTCGACGGCGACGCTGGCGAGGTTGACCGAGTCGGTGCGCATGTAGGTGATGAGGCCCACGGTCCCTTCGCCGGTGTCGATGCCCTCGTACAGGCGCTGGGCGATCATCATGGTGCGCCGCGCGTTGTAGCCGAGCTTGCGCGAGGCCTCCTGCTGCAGCGTCGAGGTGGTGAAGGGCGGCGCCGGGTTGCGCTTGCGCTGTTTCTTCTCGATCGCCGAGACGCGGGCCCTGCCGCCTGCGGCATCGAGCAGCGCCTGCCGGGCTGCGCTGGCCGCCGCCTCGTTGCCGAAGCTGAACTGCTCGACCTTGACGCCGCGGAATTCGGCAAGCCGCGCCACGAATGGTGCGGAGCCGGCCCGCAGGTCGGTCTCGATGGTCCAGTACTCGCGCGGCACGAAGGCCTCGATCTCGTCCTCGCGCTCGCAGATCAGGCGCAGCGCCGGGCTCTGCACGCGGCCGGCCGAGAGCTTCGGCTGGACCTTCTTCCAGAGCAGCGGCGAGAGGTTGAAGCCGACCAGGTAGTCGAGCGCGCGCCGTGCCTGCTGGGCGTTCACCAGGTCGGCGGACAGCTGCCGCGGACTCTGCATCGCCTCGCGCACCTCGCGTTCGGTGATCTCGTAGAACACCACGCGATGCAGCTCGCGGCCCTCGATCATGCCGCGCTCGCGCAGGATCTCCGCCAGGTGCCAGGAGATGGCCTCGCCCTCGCGGTCGGGGTCGGTGGCGAGGTAGACGGCATCGGCCTTCTTCACGGCCCGGGCGATGGCATCCACGTGCTTCGTGTTGCGCTCGATGACCTCGTAGCGCATCCGGTAGCCATTCCCGGTGTCCACCGCACCTTCCTTGGGCACCAGGTCGCGGACATGGCCGTAGGAGGCCAGGATCTGGTAGTCCGGCCCGAGGTATTTGCCGATCGTCTTGGCCTTGGCCGGCGACTCGACGACTACGACCTTGCTAGCCATTGTCTGCTGTACCCATAGACGACAAACCGCGGCTGGGCCGCGGTCGGGTGGAACCATGCCTGCCGTGCAACGTCAGTGGACGAGGCCGGTGTTCTCCTCGAAGACCAGGTCTTCCATGCGGGCAAAGGCATTTTCCTGCTCTGCCTGGCTGTAAAGCACCATCAGGGTAACCCATTTGACCTGCTCGACGTCGATCTCGCCGGCGCCGAGCGCCATGAGCCGGTCGATGACGATCTCCCGGCTGCGCGGCGACAGGATGCCGGCTTGCTCGAGGTAGACCAGGTAGCCGCGGCACGCGGTGTCCATGCGCGAGAGCTCGAGCGGGCTGTACAGGCGCACCGAGTGCGCGCCGGGTGCCGAGGGAAAGGGGTGGTCGGGGTCGCGGTTGAGGTCCTCGAGCCAGTCCAGCGCGCGGTCGACCTCGGGTGCGCCAAAGCCCGCCTGGAGGAGTTCCTGGCGCAGGACGCCCTGGTCGGTGGCCTCGTCGTGCTCGGCGAACGTCTCAAACAGGTACATGAGCACGTCGAGTACGTTGTGGTTCATTTCCCCTCTTTACCTTGTGCGACCTGCCGTTACCGCTGTCGCTGGTAACGGCCGCCGGGGAGCGGCTGCACCGAGCCCTCCAGTTCGAGGATCAGGAGCATGGAGGAAACCTCCGCCGGCGTCAATCCGCTGCGCAGCGCCAGCGTGTCGGTATCCACGGTGTCCCAGCCGAGTGCATCGAGCAGGCGTGCGTAGTCGGGATCGCGTTCCTGCGCGGGTGCCGCCTCGCCGGTGGGGGAGGCTGCGACGGTTGCGGTGCTGGCGAGGAGCGCGGCGAGTTCCTCGAGGATATGTTCAGCGGAATCCACCAGCTTGGCGCCTTCACGGATCAGCCGGTGGCAGCCCTTGGCGAGCGGGTTGTGGATGGAGCCGGGTATTGCGAACACCTCGCGGCCCTGCTCGATGGCGCGCCTTGCGGTGATCAGCGCACCGCTCTGCAGGCGTGCCTCCACCACCAGCGTGCCGACGGCCAGGCCGCTGATCAGGCGATTGCGGCGCGGGAAGTTGCCGCGCATCGGGCCCATGCCGGGCGGGAACTCGCTGCACAGGGCGCCGCGCGCGGCGATGGCTCCGGCCAGCGCCACGTGTTCGCGCGGGTAGATGCGGTCGGGGCCGGTGCCGAGCACCGCGACGGTCGTCCCGCCGCCGGCCAGCGCGCCCGCGTGGGCGGCGGCGTCGATGCCGAGTGCAAGGCCGCTGGTGATGCCCAGTCCGCAGCGCGCGAGATGGGTGGCGAAGGCGCGCGCGGTGGCCGCGCCGCCCGGGCTCGCGTTGCGGCTGCCGACGATGGCGAGCTGTGGCACGGCGAGGCAGGCCGGGTCGCCACGCACGAAGAGCGCCACCGGCGGGTCGGGAATCTGCCGCAGCAGGGCCGGGTAGCGCGGGTCATCCCAGCTGATCAGGTGATGGTCGGGGGCCGCCGCGAGCCAGGCCTCGGCGCCGGGGTCACGGGCTCCTGACGATATCCTTGACATGCATCTCGCTGGTGGCGCGCATGACCAGTGCATAGCTCATGCGGGGGTAGGTGCGGAACACCATTGCAAGCCCTGCGGCCTCTTCGGGCAAGTCCACATTCCGGGAGATTCGCCCGGGTTTGCTGGTGTCGGTGACCGTCCGTCCGGCCTGCCATACCCGCAGCACGCTGCCGGGCTCCAGCCCCTGGCGGCTGCCGCGGTTGATGACGATCACCTGGTACTGGCCGACCAGGCTCACCCCATCCATCACCGCCATGATGGCGCCTTCCACGGGCTTGACCGGGGCCTTTGGCACGAACTCGGACGGGAAGCTCACCTGCTGTGAGATCAGCCGGTCACCCTCCATGGCTTCGCGCGTGCTGTCGGTCAGGAAAATGGTGGACGGGTCGCCGACCCGCCGCACGGTGGCGGCGCCCACGTAGATGCCCTCGTAGCCGAGGACATCGCCGTCCTCCGGATCGACCAGTGGCCGGCCCGCCTTGACCACGCTGTAGCCGTGGTCCACGCCGGCCACCTTGCCGCGCACGTAGAGTTCGTTGCCGGCGGCGCCGATGATGTGCTGGCCGCGGATGGACACCACGTAGGGCGCCTTGCGGATCTCCTCGGGCTGCAGCACCGAGCCGCGGCTGAGGAAGGCGCCGATGACTTCCAGCGGAATGGCCGGGATGGCGCTCTCCAGCGTCGACTCGCGCACGCGTGGCGAAAGCTTCTCGGTGCTGCCGGCCTGCACCTCGGCCCGCTGCACCTGCAGGCGGGGCTTGCCCTCGACATAGACGAGCGTCAGCACATCGCCGGGATAAATAAGGTGTGGGTTCTGCACCTGCGGGTTGGCGTACCAGATATCGGGCCAGTGCCACGGATCCTTCAGGAAGATGGAGGAGATGCCCCAGAGGGTGTCCCCCCGCTTGACCGTGTAGCTGTCCGGGTGGTCCGGGTTGAGCGCCGGTGCTGCTGCGCTGGCCGGCCCGGCCGCCAGCGCGAGCGCAACCCCCGGCGCAGCCGTGGCGGGGCCGGGGAGCAACGCGATGGCGGACAAGGCCAGGGCGGTCGCAACGAAAGTGGGGCGAGAGGTCTTCATGGAAGCTCCATCCCTAGGCTGGCAGCCGCGCCGGGTGGACTGTCCACCGGTGCTAGAATTCCGCCGGCTGAGGCGAAATCCACGCCACGACGCGCTACTGCGACAACGACTTCAGGAACCCGTGGCCACCGGACCCAACCCCGGTGACCGCGGACGAAACGCATGCGGTATATCATAAAATTATCGGGCCTTCATAGCGATGAACGCGAAACTGTGAAGGAACGCCCATGGCACTGCTGAAGATTCTGGAATATCCCGATCCGCGCCTGCGGACCCGGGCCCAGGCCGTGGCGGTGGTGGATGACAGAATCCGGCGGCTCGTCGCCGACATGCTCGAGACCATGTACGCCGCGCCGGGCATCGGGCTGGCGGCCACCCAGGTGGACGTGCACCTGCGGGTCATCGTCATGGACATCTCCGAGGACCGCAACCAGCCGATGGTGCTCGTGAACCCCGAGATCCTCGAGTGCGAGGACACCGGGACGGGCGAGGAGGGCTGCCTGTCGGTGCCCGGCGTCACCGAGACGGTGCAGCGCGCCCGGCGCATCCGGGTGCGCGCCCTCGATGCCCGGGGCGGGGCGGTGGAGTTCGATGCCGACGGCCTGCTCGCGGTGTGCATCCAGCACGAGATGGACCATCTCGAGGGCAAGCTCTTCGTCGACTATCTCTCCGACCTCAAGCGCCAGCGCATCCGCAAGAAGCTGCTGAAGTCCGCGCGGCGCGAGGGCGACGGCGAGCGCGTGCCGGCGCGCTGACGCAGGTCCGCCTGCTGCGCTCCCCTGCGATGCCATGCCGCCGCAACCACCGGTGACAGCGCCCGCCGCCCGCATCGTCTTTGCGGGCTCCCCGGAATTTGCCGTGCCGGCGCTCGACCGGCTCGTGGCCTCCCCGCACCAGGTGGTCGCGGTGCTGACCCAGCCCGACCGGCCGGCGGGCCGTGGCCGGCGGCTGCAGGCGAGTCCCGTGAAGAGCCGGGCCCTCGCCCATGGCCTGCAGCTGCTGCAACCGGCGAGCCTGCGCCAGGACGCCGCGGCCCGTGCGGCCCTGCGTGCACTGGCGCCCGACCTGATCGTGGTGGTGGCCTACGGGCTGCTCCTGCCGCGCGAGGTGCTCGGGATCCCCCCGCGCGGTTGCATCAACATCCACGCCTCGCTCCTGCCGCGCTGGCGCGGGGCGGCGCCGATCCAGGCCGCGGTGCTGGCCGGCGATGCACGCACCGGTGTGGCGCTGATGCGCCTGGAGGAGGGCCTCGATACCGGCCCGGTTGCGGCGGTGGCGGCGATCGACATCGGCCCGGCCGACACGGCCGGGATGCTGCACGACCGGCTGGCCCGGCTGGGTGCGGACCTGCTCATGGCCAACCTGGCCGCCATCCTCGATGGCAGCGCGCGCTTCCTCGCGCAGGCCGCCGCGGGGGCGACCTACGCCCCGAAGATCGCGAAGTCCGATGCCCTGATCGACTGGCATGAAGGCGCCATCGCCCTCGACCGGCGCATCCGCGCCTTCAACCCCTGGCCGGTTGCGCAGACACACCTCGATGGCGTGCAGCTGCGCTGCTGGCTGGCGCAACCGCTGCCGGGTGCGGCAGGTGGCGAGCGGGTGGTGCCGGGCACCGTGGTGGCCAGCGGCCCGGAAGGCATCGACGTGCAGGCCGGCGATGGCCTCCTGCGCCTGCTGAGCGTGCAGCTGTCGGGTCGCCAGCGCATGGATGCCGGTGTCTTCGCCCGCAGCGCCCGCCTCGATGGCAGGGTGCTCGGCGCATGAGCGGCGGTGGCGGTCGCCCGGAGCCCGGGGCGGCCAGCCGTGCGCTCGCGGCGCGCGCCGTGGCCGCGGTGCTCGGTGCCGGTGCCACGCTGGATGCGGCCCTGGATGCAGCGCTGGCCGCGCCCGATGCCGGCGCCCTCTCCGCCGTCGACCGCAGCCAGGTCCGGGCGCTGGCCTACGGCGCCCTGCGCTGGCATCACCGCCATCGCCGGCTGCTCGGGCTGCTCCTGGACCGCCCCTTGTCCGCGCAGGACCACTTGCTCGAGGCCCTGCTCTCCGTCGGCTTGTTCCAGCTGCTCGATGCCCGGCAACCGGAGTACGCCGCGGTGTCCGCCACCGTGGCTGCGGCCCGCTGGCTCGGCAAGCCGCGCTGGGCGGGCGTCGTCAACGCCAGCCTGCGCCGCCTGCAGCGCGAACGCGCAGCGCTGATGGCCACCGTGCTGGCCGATGAAGAAGCGCGCCATTCGCACCCCGCATGGCTCATCGCGCGCCTGCAACGCGACTGGCCGCAGGCCTGGGAGGGCATCCTGCAGGCCGGCCAGGAGGCCCCGCCACTCTGGCTGCGCGTGAACCAGGCGCGGCTCACGACACAGGCCTGCCTGGACCAGCTGGAGGCAGCGGGAGTGCCCGCGGCAGCCGGACCGGTACCCGGTGCATTGCGCCTGGAGCGTGCCCTGCCGGTGTCCGACATCCCCGGCTTTGCCGCCGGGGACCTGAGCGTGCAGGATGCCGCCTCGCAACTCGCGGCCCCCCTGCTCGGGGCCAGGCCCGGCATGCGCGTCCTCGATGCCTGCGCGGCCCCTGGCGGCAAGGCCGGCCATGTGCTCGAGCAGGCGCGCGGCCCGCTCGACCTGCTGGCGCTCGACGTGGATGCCACGCGCCTGGAGCGCGTGCGGGAGAACCTCCTGCGGCTGGGCCTGGCCGCAACGCTGCAGGTGGCCGATGCGACCGCGCCTGCGCACTGGTGGGATGGGCGACCCTTCGATCGCATCCTGCTCGATGCCCCCTGCTCGGGCACCGGCGTGATCCGCCGGCATCCCGACATCAAATGGCTGCGCCGGGCGTCCGACATCGCGCCGCTGGCCCGGCGGCAGGCGGCGCTGCTGCGCGCGCTCTGGCCACTGCTGCGTCCCGGGGGGCAGCTGCTCTATGCCACCTGTTCGATCCTGCACGAGGAGAACGATGCGGTGATCACCACCTTCCTGGCCGACCATGCCGACGCCGTGGCGGCCGCACCGCCACGCGAGGCGCTTCCCGGATGGTTGCGGTCCGTGGCGGGCGCGGGCTGGCAGGCGTTGCCGGGCGATGCCGGTACCGATGGTCTTTACTATGCTTTAATGGCCCGCACATCGGCCTGAGCGCACCCGGCGGTGCCTGCAACCAGAATCGAAGCTCTCCTATGAAGCCAAAGTCTCCCGGGTCCCAGGCCACGGCCGGCGGCATCGCCGCGCTCCTCACCCTGCTCCTGCTCCTCGTGCCCACCGGCTACGCCGCCGCCTGGGACATTGATGTGCGTACGGCCAGCATGGGCCTCGCCGATGGCCAGTGGCGCCTTACGGCCCGCATCGATTACCGCCTGACCACCAAGGCGCTGGCGGCCCTGGACAACGGCGTACCCCTGACCTTCCGCGTGGAGCTGACGGTTGATCGCGTGCGCCGCTGGCTGCCGAATGCATCAGTGCTCGCCGAGCATCGCGACTGGCAGCTCAGCTACGAGCCGCTGACCAAGCGCTATGTGGTTTCCTATCCCGACGGGCGCCAACCCACCTCCCACGGCACGCTGTTCGGCGCCCTCAACGCGCTCGGCTGGGTCCAGGCCCTGCCGGTGGCCGAGCCTGGCGCACTCGTCCCGGGGGAAACCTACGCGGTGGCGGTGCGCGCCGTGCTCGACCAGCAGACGCTGCCCGGGCCGCTGCAGCTGCTGGCCTTCTGGGACAGCGGCTTTGGCCTGGAGAGCGACTGGTACGAATGGCAGATGACGCCGTAAGACCCCAGCTCCTGCGTTGGGTGCTGGCCGCCACCCTGGTGGCCGGGCTGGGCAGCCTTGCGTTGCTGACCCAGACGGTGAAGAACTCCGCGGTGTTCGGCCGCTGGCACGACACCGTGCTGCTCGTCAATGCGCTGGGCGTCCTGGTGGTGCTCACCGTCCTCATCGCCGATCTCGCGGGCCTCGTGCGCGACCGGCGCGCCAACGTCCCGGGCTCGGCGCTCAGGCTGCGCCTGCTCGGCGCGTTTGCCGCGGTGGCGGCAGCCCCCGTGCTCGTGGTGTTCCTCCTGTCCGTGCAGTTCCTCCACCGGGGCATCGAGACCTGGACGGACAAGCGCATCGCGGAGGGCCTGGAGCACTCGCTGCAGCTCTCGCGCAGCGCCCTCGATGCCGAGTTGCGCGTGGACCTCGAGCGCACGCAGGAGGCGGCGCGCGAGCTGGCGGGCCTGCCGCAGCAGGAGATGGTGGAGGCGCTCTCGCGGCTGCGCCGCGAGGCGGGGGCGGCCGAGATGAGCGTGTTCGGCCGCAACTACCGCATCGTCGCCACCAGCAGCGACGGCAAGCCGGGCGCCATGCCGGAGCTGCCGAGCGAGGATGTCCTGCTGCAGCTGCCGCGCGATGGCCGCTATGTGGCGGTGGAGCCGTTCGCCGGGGACCGCCTGCGCGTGCGCGTGGCGGTGGTGCTGCTCGCCGGCGGCGAGGCGGCTGGCGAGGCGCTCACCCTGCAGGCGCTGTTCCCGGTCGATGAGCAGCTGGGAGCGCTGGCCGAATCGGTGCAGAAGACCTACACCCGCTATGGCGAGCTGGTGTTCCTGCGCGAGCCGCTGGAGTCGAGCTTCACGCTCGCCCTGTCCGTGGCGCTGCTGCTGGCCCTGTTCGCCGCCTTCTATGGCGCCTTCGTGTTCTCGCGGCGGCTGGTTGCGCCCATACGCGCCATGGTGGCGGGCACCCGCGCCGTGGCGGCGGGGAGGCTCGACACCCGGCTGCCGGTCACCAGCCGCGACGACATCGGTGCGCTGGTCGAGTCCTTCAACGACATGACGGCAAAGCTCGGCGCAGCCGGCGAGCAGGCACGGCGCAGCGCTGCCGAGACCGAGCGCTCGCGCAGCAGCCTCGCCACCGTGTTGGCCCGCCTCACCAGCGGCGTGATCGCGGTGGATGGCTCGGGGCGGCTGCAGATGGCCAACGAGGCCGCCGCCGCCATCCTGCAGGTGGAGCTCCAGGCACTGGCCGGCGAGCTGCTGGAGGACATCGGCCGCCGCCACCCGGCGCTCGGCCGGTTCTTCGAGGGCTGCACGGCGCGCAGCCGCGAGGCGCCCGCCGGCTGGCGCGAGGAACTGAGCCTTGCCGATGAGCACGCCGGCCGGCGCGTGCTGTCCTGCTCGGCTGCGCCGCTGCCCGATGAGGAGGCCGTGCACGGCGGCTACGTGCTGGTGTTCGAGGACATCACCGCCATGCTCAAGGCGCAGCGTGAGGCGGCCTGGGGCGAGGTGGCGCGCCGGCTCGCCCACGAGATCAAGAACCCGCTGACGCCGATCCAGCTCTCGGCCGAGCGCATCCGCCGGCGTTACCTGTCGGCCCAGCCGGAGCCGGACACCGAGCTCCTCGACCGCGCCACCCACACCATCGTGCAGCAGGTCGAGGCGATGCGCGACATGGTCAATGCCTTCAGCGAGTACGCCCGGTCGCCGGAGGTGAATTTCGCGCCCATGGACCTCAACGGCCTGGTGCGGGGGGTGGCCGACCTCTACCACGGCCCGCAGCAGCCGCGCCTGCGGCTGGAGCTCGACCCCGCCGCCGCCAGCATCGAGGCGGACGCGGTGCGCCTGCGCCAGGTGCTGCACAACCTGATCCGCAACGCCTGCGATGCACTGGAAGGCCAGGCCGGCGGCGCGATCACGGTCACCACCCGGCCGGCCGACGCGCCGGCCGCCGGGCTGGTGGAGATCCTGGTCGCGGACAACGGGCCGGGCATCGACCCGGAGCTGCTCGGGCGCATCTTCGATCCCTACGTCACCAGCCGGACCCGTGGCACGGGCCTCGGCCTCGCCATCGTGCGGCGACTGGTGGAGGAGCACGGCGGGACGGTGGGCGCCACAAACCAGGCAGGCGGAGGAGCCTGCATCCGGGTTACGCTACCGGTGAGCCAGCGCGGCCGCGACGTCCATGCCGATGGCCGGCCGCGCCGTATCGGGGACAGGAGGTGAGCGCAATGCGGGCACCGCACATTCTGGTGGTGGATGACGAGGCGGACATCCGCGACACCATCCGCGACACCCTCACGGACGAAGGCTACGAGGTGACTGTCGCGGCCAACGCCGCACAGGCGCGCGAAGCCGTCAGCGAACGGCTCCCCAGCCTGGTGCTGCTCGACATCTGGATGCCGGACACCGACGGCATCAGCCTGCTGCACGAGTGGCAGCAGGGTCACCGCGTCACCTGCCCGGTGGTGATCCTCTCCGGGCACGGTACCGTCGAGACCGCGGTGGAGGCCACGCGCCTCGGCGCCGCCGATTTCATCGAGAAGCCGGTGTCGCTGAACAAGCTCCTGCGCACGGTGGAGAAGTCCCTGCGTGGCGTGCGCCCGGCCGAGCGCGGCAGCCTGCGCAGTGGCACGCTGCCCCCGGTGTTTGCCGCGCCGGTGCGCAGCAGGCGCATCCGCGAGCTGCGTGAGCGGGCCGAGCAGCTGGCGCCGCTGGCCGCACCGCTGCTGATCGTCGGCGAAAGCGGCACGGGCCGGGACTCGCTCGCCCACTTCATCCACCAGGCAGGCCCGCGCCGGGAGGCGCCCTTCATCCGGGTGCCCGGTGCGAGCCTGATTGCGCAGAGCGCCGCGGCACTGCTGCTCGGCGGGGACGGGGGGCCGGCCGCCGGCGCCGAGCGGGGCCTCCTCGAGCAGGCCGGTGCCGGAACGCTGTTCATCAGCACCCTGGAGGACGTGAGCACGGCCGCGCAGGCGCTGCTGGCCGGCGTGCTGGAGAGCGCCCGCTACGGGCACCTCGGCCAGGCGGTGCAGCTGCCGCTGGAGGCGCGTCTCGCGGCTTCCGTGCGCCCGGCGACCCTGGCCGATCCGGCTGCGGCCGGCCTGCGGCCCGACCTGGTCGAGCGGCTGGGTGCGCTGCGCATCGAGGTGCCGCCGCTGCGCGAGTACTCGGAGGACATTTCCGAGCTGCTGCGATACACGGCCGAGGACCTCGTCGAGCGCGAGCACCTGCCCTTCCGCCGCTTCAGCTTCGCCGCGCAGAACCGCCTGCGCAACTACCCCTGGTCGGGCAACCTGCGGGAGCTCAACAGCCTGGTGCGCCGGCTGCTGGCCGCGGACGGCGCCGAGGAAGTGTCCCTCGCCGAGGTGGAGCGTGAATTGCAGCCGCTGCCCGGCGTGCAGGAACCGCTGGTCAAGCAGGACCTGCTGGCGCTGCCGCTGCGCGAGGCCCGCGAGCACTTCGAGCGGGCCTACCTGACCGAGCAGCTGGCGCTGTGCGGGGGCAAGGTCAGCCAGCTCGCCCGGCGCGTGGGGATGGAGCGCACGCACCTGTACCGCAAGCTGCGCTCGCTCGGCATCGACTTCCGCGGGATGCTGAGCGAGGAGTAGCCCTACTCCACGTAGTGGCGCAATTCCGGCGGCAATGGCGCCAGGTCGACCCGGTCGAGCGCGGCCGGGTATGGCGCCGAGTTGTACGAGTTCCAGAACACCACGCTCCGGCCGCTGAGGCGCCCGGTCCGGGCGTCGGCCATGAGGCCGGCGAAGGCCTTGGCCGTGTAGGTGATGTCGAGCCCGATGCCGTGCTCGCGCAGGAGAGCGATGGCCTCCAGCGCCCCGGGTGTCGGCTCGGCGTAGCCGGGCCCGTAGAACTCGGGTCGCAGCTCGAGATTGGCCAGTGGGTCGTCGAACAGCGGGAACGACGGGTCGCGGGCGCGGATTTCCCGGTTGGCCTCCAGCACCTGGCTGGCAGCGTGCTCGGTCGCCCCGGTTCCGGAGGGGACGGCGCGCGGCGCGACGATGCGGGTTGGCAGGCCGGCTGCACGCAGCCCCAGCGCCAGGCCGGTTGCCATGCCCAGCGTGCCGCCGGAGAGGTAGAGGAAATCCGGCGGCGGCGAACCTGCACCCGCGGTCTGGCGGGCGAGTTCCAGCGCAGCGGCGACGAAGCCCACCGCGCCGCGCCAGTTGGAGCCGCCCCAGGGGATGTCATAGACCCGCGCGGGTCCACCCGGGTGCCGGTCGCGGATGTCCGCAGCGATCTGCCGCGTCTGGTTGAAGCTCGCGGCGGCGTGGATGGTGGTGCCGAGCTGCAGCAGGTAGCGCAACTTCTGCGCCACGACCGGCGAGGGCGGCTGGTCCACCAGCACCGCGTGCGGCAGCAGGCCCAGGCGGACGGCGAACGCGCTGGTGGCGAGGGCGTGGTTGGAGCCCACCGACCCGTAGGTGACCACCGCTTCGCAGCCGGTGGCGAGCGCGTCGGCGAGCAGGTACTCGAGCTTGCGCAGCTTGTTGCCGCCGTATACCGGCGAGCTCAGGTCGTCGCGTTTCACGGCGAGCTGGCCGAGTCCGAGGCGGGCCGCGAGCGCGGGCATGTCCTCCAGCGGCGTGGCCAGCTCGCCGAGTGACAGGTACGGCAGTGCCGCGGCCAGTACCGGGAAGCGCTGTTCGAGGCCGTTGCCGCCCATTGTGTACCCCTCACTCGCCCACGCGGATGACCAGCACGTCGATCCTGGCATCGCGCAGGCGCTTGCGCGTGCGGTTGAGTTCGCCGAGGTCCTCGATGGGGCCGATCCGCACCCGGTGGTACTGGCGCTCATCGACCGTGATCTTCTGGATCTGCGAGCTGATCCCGAGCAGTGCGAGCTGGGCCTTCACCTTGTCCGCCTCGGCGAAGCTGCCATAGGAGCCGGCCTGCAGGACGTAGGCCCCGGGCACCTCCACCGGGGCCGGCGTGGTGTCGCGGCGCACGTCACGGTCCTGGCCGGGCACCACCACCTCGAAATTCGGCAGCATCTCGTAGAACCCGAAGCGCTTCTCCGGCGGCGACGTGCCGGCCTTCGGCCCCGGTGGCGGCCGCGGCCTGGTGTCCGGGGCCTGCGCGGCATCGGCCCGGGCCGCCCGGTGGGTGCCCAGGCGCTCGCGGACGAAGAAGGCCGCGGCAACGGCTGCCGCCCCCAGCACCAGGCCGGCGGCCACCAGCAGCCACGCGGGTGTGCCGCTGCGCCTGCTGCCCGTGGCCGGGCGGCGCCGGTTGCGACGGGTGGCCACGGTCAGGCGCGTTCCCCGCCGCTCACATGGTCTCCAGCGCGCGGATGCCCAGCAGTTCCAGGCCGCGCGCGAGCACGATCCGGCAGGCCTGCACCAGCGCGAGGCGCGTGCGCGTGGTGAGGGGGTTGGCGGGGTCGAGGACGGTGCAGTTGTTGTAGAAGGCGTTGTAGGTGCTGGCGAGATCGTGGAGGAAGCGGGCCACCTCATGGGGCTCGCGTTCGGCGGCGGCACGCTCCACCGCGGGCCCGAAGCCGCGCAGCTTCAGCAGCAGCGCCCACTCCTCGTCGGCCAGCGTGGCCGGCCACTCCTCAGGAAAAGGTGTCTGACTTATTTTCCCCAAACGCGACGAGATACCCGGAAAAGGTGTCTGACTTATTTTCCGACGGGCAGCCGGGTATCTCGTCGCGTTTGGGGAAAATAAGTCAGACACCTTTTCCGGCACCTTTTCCTGCTGCCCGGCCGCGCGGCGGAAGATGCCGCACATCCGCGCATGGGAATACTGGAGGTAGGGGCCGGTATTGCCCTCGAACTGCAGCACCGTGTCCCAGTCGAAGGTCACGTCGGAGAGCCGGCGCGAGGAGACGTCGAAATACAGCAGCGCCGCCTGCCCCACGCTTTCGCTGACGTGCTCGAGCTCCGCGGGCGACAGGGCGGGGAAGGCGCGCGGGTTGGCCGCGGACTTCTCCTCGCGGATCTTCCGGGCGCGGTCGCGGGCCTCGTCGAGGACGTCTTCCAGCCACACCGCCTCGCCCTTGCGGGTGGACATCCCGCGCACGTAGCCGAAGCTGACGTTCTCGCAGGTCGCCGGCCAGTGGCTCTCCCACTGCTCGGCGGCCGCCAGGCGCGTGAGGGCGGCGAAGACCTGGGCGAAGTGGTCCTCCTGGCGGGAGACCACGTAGATGTTGGAGGAGAAGCCGTAGCGCTTCCAGCGGTCCAGGGCCTCGGCGCAGTCGCGGGCCGCGTAGGTGGAGGCGCCGTCGGACTTGCGCAGCATCAGCGGGGCGATCTCGCGGCCGAGCACCGCATTGACCTGCACCACCAGCGCACCCTGCGACTCTTCGGCAATGCCCGCGCGCACGAAGCGCTGGATGGTGGCCTCGACCAGGTGATTCACCGCAGCCTCGCCATCGTAGCTGTCGAAGGCAATCCCGAGGCGCTGGTAGGTCTTCATGAAGCCGGCCAGCGACAGCTCGCGGAACTGCTGCCAGAGCGCGGTGATCTCCGGGTCGTCCTGCTCGAGGCGCAGGAAGAGCTGTCTGGCCTGCTCGCGCACGCCGGGGTCGCTCTCGCTCTCGCGGTAGGCGCGCACGTAGAGCTCGACCAGGTAGTCGATGGCCCGCTCGCGCAGCAGCCCCGCATCGCCCCACTTCTGCCAGGCGTAGATCACGAAGCCGAACTGCGTGCCCCAGTCGCCGATGTAGTTCTTGCGCACCACGCGGTAGCCGAGGAAGGAGAACAGGCGCGCCAGGTCGGCGCCGATGTTGGTGGAGCGCAGGTGCCCGAAGTGGAAGGGCTTGGCGATGTTCGGTGCCGAGAAATCCAGCACGATCACCTGCCCGCCGCCGAGGTTGCGGCTGCCGTAACCGTCCGGATTGGCCAGTATGGCGCCCAGCACCTGCCGTGCCGCCTCCGTGCGGTGGAGATGGAGGTTGACGTAGGGCCCCTGGGCGACCGCGCGGGCGATCAGGGCATCCGGGCGGATGCGCGCAGCGAGGTCCGCCGCGATCTTCGGCGGCGGCGCGCGCAGCGTCTTGGCCAGCTGGAAGCAGGGGAAGGCAAAGTCGCCCATGGCCAGGCTGGGTGGCGCGGTCAGCAGCGCGGTGATCTCGCCGGCGCGTTCCGGGGCGTACTCCAGCGCGGCGCACAGGGCCTGCGCGATGTGGGTGGTGAAGGGCATGGGGGAATTCTAGGGAATGCCTGTGCAGGGTAGCAATGACGGGTATTGTTGCCACCTGCACCAGGCTGGCTGCAGGTGGCGATAGCGAGGTGGCCCTGACCCGCACCTGCGTTCAGTTTGAGCCCGCCAGCAGCCGCGCGGCCAGTGCCTGGCGGTTGACCTTGCCGGTGGCGGGCCTGAGCGGTTGGGATTGGCACCAGATGCGCACGGGGATCTTGTGCCCGGACATCCGGCCGGCCAGCCACGCGCGCAGGTCGGCTGCCTGGAGTTCCTGGCCAGCCGCGGCGGTGACGGCTGCCGCGATGGCCTGACCCCACACCGGATCCGCAATGGGGAAGACCACGCAGTCCCCGACCGCCGGGTGGGCGAGGATCGCCTGTTCGATTTCCTCCGGATACGTCTTCAGGCGCCCGTTGTTGATGACTTCATCGATCCGCCCGGCGAGATACA
>JADYZO010000037.1 GCA_020853135.1 Gammaproteobacteria bacterium | reverse complement strand
CGCCGCCGGGCCGGTGGCCTGGCGGGGCCATTCCGACACCGAGGTGATGCTGGCGGCGATCGCCCACTGGGGGCTGCGCGCGGCGCTCGGGCGCTTCAACGGCATGTTCGCCTTCGCCCTGTGGGACCGGCAGGAGCGGACGCTGCACCTCGCCCGCGACCGCCTCGGCGAGAAGCCGCTGTACTACGGCTGGATGGGCGGGGTGTTCCTCTTCGGCTCCGAGCTGAAGGCGCTGCGGGCGCATCCAGCCTGGCGGGGCGAGGTGGACCGCGACGTGCTGGCGCTGTTCCTGCGCCACGGCTATGTGCCCGCGCCGTACTGCATCTACGCCGGCATCCACAAGCTCCTGCCCGGCACCTGCCTGAGCCTGCCGGCAGCGGCCGCGCCCGGCGATCTCCCGCAGCCGCAGGCCTACTGGTCCGCGGCGCAGGTGGCGGAGCAGGGCGCAGCCCGGCGGCGCCGGGTGGCGCCGGAGCAGGCCATCGACGAACTGGAGGTGCTGCTGAAGGACGCGGTGGCCCTGCGCATGGAGGCCGACGTGCCGCTGGGTGCGTTCCTCTCGGGCGGCATCGACTCCTCCACCGTGGTGGCGCTGATGCAGGCGCAGTCGGCGCAGCCGGTGAACACCTTCAGCATCGGCTTCCACGAGGCCGGGTTCAACGAGGCGAGGCATGCGGCGGAAGTCGCGCGCCATCTCGGCACGCGGCACACCGAGCTCTATGTCAGCCCGGAGGAGGCGATGGGGGTGATCCCGCTGCTGCCCTCGCTGTATGACGAGCCGTTCTCGGATTCCTCGCAGATCCCCACCTATCTGGTTGCGAAGCTGGCGCGCCAGCACGTCACGGTGGCGCTCTCGGGCGACGGGGGGGATGAGTTCTTTGCCGGGTACGACCGCTACTTTCTCGCCGATCGGCTGTGGCGCGGCTTCGGCTGGCTGCCGCGCGGTGTGCGCCGCGGTCTCGCCCGCATCCTTTCCGGCGTCCCGCGGCTTGGCGGCGACTCGCCGCAGAAGCTGGCCGGCGTGCTGCCGGCGGCTTCGCGCGAGGCGCTCTACCACTATCTCAATTCCTACTGGCGCAGCCCCAAGCGGCTGGTGCGCCAGGCACGCGAGCCGCTGACGGCGTTCACCGACAGCGCCCGCTGGCCCGCTCTCAAGGGTTTCATCGAGTTCATGATGGCCATGGACATGGTGGGCTACCTGCCCGATGACATCCTGGTGAAGGTGGATCGCGCGAGCATGGGCGTGAGCCTCGAGGCGCGGGTGCCGCTGCTCGATCACCGGGTGGCCGAGTTCGCCTGGCAGTTGCCGCTCGACCTCAAGGTCCGCAGGGGTCAGCGCAAGTGGCTGCTGCGCCAGGTGCTCTACCGCCACGTGCCGCGGCAGCTCATCGACCGCCCGAAGATGGGCTTTGGCGTGCCGATCGGCACCTGGCTGCGCGGGCCGCTGCGCGACTGGGCCGAGGAACTGCTCGGCGAGGCGCGGCTGCGCCGCGAGGGATACCTCGATTCCGCCGACATCCGCACCCGCTGGCAGGAGCACCTCGCCGGTGCCCGCAACTGGCACGAGCACCTGTGGCATGTGCTGATGTTCCAGGCGTGGCTGGACGGGGAGGGTGGCGTGGCCCGCATGCCCTGCGCAGGGCCGGCACTCGCATCCAATGGCTAGCTGGGCGTCGTGGCCGTCAAGCCTTCCTCATGTGCATGCGGAAGGCGCTCCTCAGGAAGAAGGACACCAGCTGGTTGCCGGTCAGGATCTCCCCGGCTTTGCCGAGGCGGTAGACGGGCTCCCAGTGGATCTTGGGGTCCTGGAATCCGACCTCGGCCAGCAGCCTGGCCCAGACCCCGGGTTGCTGGTGCTTGTGCCACTCGATGGTCGGGCACAGCGGGTTCTGCATTCCAAGGCGGTCGAAGAAATTCTGCCTGGCGCAATCCGACACGATGAGGAATCCGCCCTTCACGAGCAGGGCGGAAATGGCCGTGAACTGTTCACGGTATTTCGCCCAGGCCGCCCGGTCCGCAAGGAGGTGGATGCAGGCCTCCTCGTCGATGTGGTTGATGGAGGCATGCATCAGCACGATGTCAAAGGGCTGCGCCGCGGAGAACTGCTGGATCAGGCGGGTGTCGAGCGTCACATTCGCCTGCGGGAAGCGGGCTTTCATCTTCTGGAAGGTACTCAGGGCCTCGTCGGAGCCACCGGCATCCGAGGGCTCCAGGCACACGACTTCCCTGGCGCCCATGCCCGCGGCGTAGAAACTGTAGAATCCGTCTCCGCCGCCGATGTCGAGCAGCCGCTTTCCCGCGAGGTCGATGTCCTGGAACAGGTAGCGCAGTTCCCGCCCCGCCGTACGCGGACCCGGAATCCGGCCGATCTCGCAGGCGCCTGACAGGAATTGCGTGGCGAGTTGCTCGTTGTTCATGGTGGTTGCAGGCCTGGTCATCGTTCCGGGCGCAATGCCCGGGTCCCGCTATCCTCGACGATGCCGGGCCGGCCGGCAAGCCGCCGCACCGCCTCCCGGTGACATAAGCCGGGAAGGTTTCCACCGTGCGCCGGTTCCTCGCCGGTGGCCGGGAGGCCCGGGCACAATGACCGCCCGGCCCGTACAACGACACCCACCGCCCGCAGCGCCATGACCCAACCGGCCGCAGCCCAGCCCCGCAGCCCGCTCGCCTGGTCGCTCGCCGGCTACGGCGCCTTTTTCGTCGAGACCGTCGTGGGCGTGGCGATCTCCATCCTCACCGTGCGCACGCTGAGCGTGACGGAGTTCGGCGCCTACAAGCTCGCGAGCTCGATCATCATGATCGGCTCGTATGTGACTTCCTGCGGGCTGGATGCCACGCTCCAGCGTTTTGGCGCCGAGATGGTGGCGCGCGGGCGTCTCGGCGCACTGCGCTCGCTGCTCGGTTGGGTGCGGGTGGTGCGCACGGCCGCACTGCTCCTCTTCTGTGGCATCCTGCTGGCGGCGCAGGCGCCCATCGGCGCCTTCTTCGCCTTTCCGCCGGCACTCACCGGGGCGCTGGTGCTGGTCTGCGCCATCCTCTGCGTGCAGAGCCTCAACAACACCTTCGGTTTCAGCTTCCTGCCCGTGCAAGGTGCGTACCTGGAGATGAGCGGGTTGCGGGCCGCCGTGGCAGTGCTCAGGCTGGCGGGCTTCGCGGTGGCCTTCATGGCGGCGCTCGGCCTGCTGGGCGTTCTTGGTGCGCTGTTCCTCGCGCCTGCGCTGGGCATGGGCTGGATCATCCTGCGCAACCGCCGCTGGCTGCAGGCCCACCCGCCGGCGCCTGGCGGTGGAGCGGAAATCGGGCTGGATGACTACCGCCGGCGCATCCTGCGCTATTCGCTCGTGGGTTACCTGGCCATCAACGTCAACGTGTTCCGCGACCTCTCGGCCGACAGTTTCATCATCGCCCACTACCTGGGGCCCGGGCAGGTGGCCATGTATGGCCTGGCCTCCACGCTCATCCTCTTTGCCGAGTCGCTCAACCCCGCCAACCTGCTGCGCGGCATCCTCACGCCGCTGCTGACCGCCCGGCACGCGGTGGCGGACGGCCAGCGCGAGCTGCTGCGCGCCTTCCGCTTCCTCAACAAGGCGGTGATGCTGATGCAATGGCCGCTGGTGACGCTGCTGATCGTCCTCGGGGATGAAGTCATCCGGCTGGTCTACACGCCCGCCTATGCCAGTGCGTACCCTGCACTGGTAATGCTCTGCGGTTTTGCCTATTTTCTGGGGCTGACCTTTCCTTTCGTGCCGTTGATCGCGGTGCTGGAGAAGAACATCCTGCTGCTGTTGTCGGGCCTGACCTCGGTCTACAATCTGGCGCTGGACATCGTGCTGGTGCCGCGTTTTGGCATCGGCGGGGCTGCGTTCGCCACGGGCAGCGCGGCGGTGCTGCAACTGGCGCTGTACTGGTTCGCCTTCCGGCGCGTGTTCGGCCTCGGGATCAGCTTTCCCTTCGCCGTGGCGCTGCGCACGGCGGTCAACCTGGCGCTGCCCGTCGGCATTGCGCTGCTCTTGAAGGACCAGCTCGCCAACGTCATGCAACTGCTCGTGCTCATCGCCGGCTGCGGGCTGCTCTATGGCCTGGCGGTCTTCCTCAACCACGGCCTCGACGCGGATGAACTCCGCCTGTTCGACGGCCTGCGCCGGCGGCGTCATGGCTGAGGGCGGGATGGTGGTGGCAGATGATCCCAGACTGTCTGCGTCTGTCGACCAGGGCCGGGCCGGAGCATTCGGACTGTGGTTGCTGGCCGCACTCATCCTGATCCAGTTTTTCACGATTCCGGCGCTGCCGGGTGTCAACCTGGCACCGGAGAACTTCGTCTTCCTCGCAGCCATCCTGGCGTTCGGTCCGAAACTGGCGCGGCTGGCGTTCGCCAGCGGCCGGCTGTCGGCGGCCGTGCTGGCGCTGCTGGGGTTCAGCCTGCTGGCGTGGCTGCACGACCTGACCAGCGGCGGACTCGTTGGCAGTCCGGGCCGGCACATGCGCGCCGCGGTCTACATCCTGTTGCTGGCGCATGTCTGCAGCTACCCCGTGACGCGACGGCAGGTGATGAGCCTGGTGGTGCTGGTTGGTGTCGCACAGGTGATCTTTGCCAGTCTGGTGTACTTCATCGGCGAACCTTTCATGGCCATCCGTGCGTGGATGCTGCAGACAGCGGAGTCCGGGGATACGGTGATCGGACGGGGCAGCCAGATCGCCGGCACCTATGGGGCGCCCCATGTCTTCTCTTACCTCCTGGCATCGTTCCCGTTCCTGGCTATCAGTCTCTTCTTGCGGGAGAAGAAGGTCGTCTGGCTGGGGGCGCTCATCGTGCTGGTGCTCGGTCTGTTCCTCAATGCCGAGCGTTCTTCTGCGGCGGTGTTCTTTGTCGGCATATTCTACCTGGCGATCAAGACACGGCAGCGGACACGCAACCTGACGTTGCTCGGTGTCGTGTTGCTGGCACTGATCGGCATGCAACAGATCATCGGCAGCCAGGCACCGGCAACCGGCCCCGGTGCCGCGAGCGAGTCGTCCTACACCCACGGAACGCTTGCGGACCGCCTCGGCGGCACCAGTGTCGATGAGGTCATGGATCGGATCATGTACCAGGCACACGGGATAACCAGTGTGTTCAAGCACCCGCTCCTCGGACCCACCCAGCTTCAGTATGCACGCGAGGTCGCGGGTGAGGGCGGGGCCGTGATCTCCGGCGCACTGGCAGCGGCAGTGATGGCGCCACACAACCATTACATCGACATCGGGGTGCACGCCGGCCTCGGGGGCTGGTTGTTGTTCCTGGTGTGTGCGTGGTCGCTGTGGAAAGCGCAACGAACGGTGAAGATCGCTGTGCGGATCACGCGGACCGCGGCCCAGCAGGAGTATTTGTATGTGTCTGCGGGTCTCTTGGCGGCCATGGGCAATGCGCTTTTCCACAATGCAGGCATTTTTTCTCCTGAACTGGCGACCAGCACCATGGTGGGGCTGCTCCTGGCGCAGTATCGTCAGGTCGTGTGCCAGCCGGTGCGCCGGCCACTGGCGCCACCAACACCCGTGGATGCCGGGCCCATCAATGGTGTCGGCGGCACGAGCGCATGAGGGCGCAGCGCGTCTTGCTGTTGATCGGCTCCCTGCGCATCGGGGGTGCGGAGCGACAGAGCGTCGTACTGGCCAATGGTCTCGCCGCCGCAGGGATCGAGGTGAGCGTCGGCTATGCAGCACCCGAGCATCACCTGCGAGACATGCTGGAGGCGACCGTGCGCGCACGAACCTTCTGCCTGGACAAGGCCGGGCGCTTCGACCTGCGCATACTGTTTCGCCTGTGGCGGCGGCTGCTACAGCTGCGGCCCGATGTCATCATCTGCGTGAATATGTATCCGCTGATGTTGGCTAGCATGGTGCGCCCTGGCCTGCGCGGTCCACGACCTGTGCTCATGCCGGTCGTGCACGCCACGATCCTCGAGACCAGGGTCGAGCGCTTTATGGCACGGTGGCTGTTCCGGCCGCTGATCGAACGGCCGGCGGTCAGGGCGGTGTTTCTTTCCCACGGCCAGCTCGACTTCTGGCGGCACCACTACGGCATCCGTGGCGGGAGTCCGCAGGTCATCTGCAACGGCGTGGATACGCAGCAGTTCGCGCCGCCGGCAGCGCCCGGTGCAGGGGGCCGGCAGCCCGTGCTCGCCATCTGCGCGGCGCTGCGTCCCGAGAAGCGCCATCTGGATTTCCTGCATGCGGTCAGGCAACTGGTCGACGAGGGATTGGATCTGCGCGCCCTGCTCATTGGTGATGGTCCGGAGCGACCGCGCATCGAGGCTTATTGCCGCGAGCATGCGCTGCTGGACCGCTGCCGGATCACCGGCTTCCAGATGGATGTGCGACCCTGGCTCGCCAGCGCCGATGTCTGCCTGCTCACCTCCAGCACCGAAACCTTCCCCATGGCGCTGCTCGAGGCCATGAGCATGGGCAAGCCGGTGGTTGGGCCGGCCGTGGGCGGCATCCCCGAACAAATAGAGGACGGTGTCAACGGGCTGCTGTTCGAGCCCGCCGACCCGGGCTCGCTGGTGGACGTGCTGCGCCGGATGCTGACTGCAGGCGAGGACAGGTTGCGCGCCATGGGCAGAGCAGGGCGCCAGCGTGTGCTCAAGCAATTTGCCGAGGACCGCATGGTGGCGAACTACCTTCGCACGCTCCAGGCCATCGGACTGCGGACCTGAGCCAGCCACGCCGGCCATGCGCATCTGCCTCGTCTCCATGACGGTCTACCCGGTGCTCCACGGCGACACGGGCATCGAGCAGGTGGGCGGGGCGGAGGTGCAGCAGGTGCAGATCGCGCGTGTCCTGCGTCGCCTCGGCCACGAGGTCTGCTTCGTCACCGAGGACCACGGCCAGCCGGATGGTGAGGTGCTCCAGGGCTGCACCGTCTACAAGGCCTACGCGCCGGCGGCGGGGCTGCCGGGGCTGCGCTTCTTCCACCCGCGCCTGACCGGCATCTGGCGTGCGCTGCGCCGGGCCAGTGCGGATGTCTATTACACGCGGGCCGCGGGCTTCATGCCCGGGCTGCTGGCCCTGCTCAGGCGGCGCCAGCCGCTGCGCTACGTCTATGCCGGTGCGCATGATTCGGATTTCCTGCCGGGCCAGGAGTGCGTGCGCCTCGGGCGCGACCGCTGGCTGCACCGCTACGGCCTGCGCCGTGCCGATGCCATCGTGGTGCAGAGCGAGGTGCAACGCGGGTCGCTGCTGCGCAATTACGGCCGCGCAGGCACGGTCGTTCCCAATTTCCTCGACGTGGAGCCGGTCACCCTTCCCGACGCCGACCGCGGCGAGATCCTCTGGGTGGGGCGCCTGGCGGCCTTCAAGCGCCCGCTGCTGTTCGTCGAGCTGGCGCGCCGCCTGCCGCAGCTGCGCTTCACCATGATCGGCCCGCCCGCACCCGGCGAGGCCGCCCTGCACGGGCAGGTGGTGGCCGCGGCTGCCGGGGTGCCCAACCTGCGCTTCCTCGGCTTCCAGCCCCCGGCCGAGGTGGAGAAGCACTTCGACCGCTGCCGCACGCTGGTCAGCACCTCGAGCATGGAAGGCTTCCCCAACGTGTTCCTGCAGGCCATGCGCCGGGGCATTCCCATCGTCTCCTTCGTGGACCCGGATGGCATGATCGGCGCTCACGGCTTGGGGACGGTGGTACGCGATGAAGCCGGGCTGGAGGCTGCCGTGCGTGAGAGCGTGGCGCCGGGCCGCTTTGCCCCGGGGCCCATCCAGGATTACTTCGCCACGCACTTTGGCCCGCAGGCGGTGGAGGCGGGCTACCGCAACCTGCTGGCCGGGCTGGGCGGGCCGGCATGAACCGCCGGCGGCGGGTCCGGCTGGGGGCAACGGCAGCCTTCCTGGCGCTGCTCTCCTCTCCCGCCGCCCTGGCTGCCGACATCCACATCGACCCCTCGCGCAGCAGCGACTGCCCGGGCCAGGGCACGCTGGAAGCGCCCTATTGCGGCTGGCGCGAAGCCGGCCCGCTGGTCGGCGGCAACCGCTACCTGCAGCGCCGCGGCACGGTGTCGAACGACGGCGTCATGGTGACGGCGGCCCCGGGCCTGTCGCCCGAAGACCTGGCCGGCCCGGTGTTCATCGGCGCCTACGGGGAAGGCGCTGCGCGGCCGATGATCCGCGTGGAGAACCCGCTGCCCGGCGGGCAGGAGGCGGCGAGCTGGCGCCTCGTGGGCCCCGGGATCTGGGCTTACGCCACCGCGGGCTTCAAGTTCCCCGATCCACGCGTGCTGTTCCTCGATGGCCGGCGTGCCTTCGGGCCTGCCGGGGATCGCGCGGACCTGTGCACGCGCCGCGGCGGGCAGCAGGTGGAATGGATGCACGCCGCCGAGGGACTGCTCCTGTGCTCCCCGCGGGGCAATCCGGCCGAGGTCTTCGCGCACATCTCGGGGATGCAGGCGCGCAGCGGCGACCCCTGGATACCGGTGTACATCGAGGGCCGGCAGCACGTGGTCATCGACGGGCTCGCGCTGGAGGGCGGCGGCTGGGGCTCGGTGCAGATCCGCGTCGGTGCCGCCGACGTGGAGATCCGCAACTGCGAGGTGGGCCGCGACAGCATCCACGGGATCTACGTCTCCGCCGGGCAGGCGGGGATGATCCGCCGCATCGACATCCACCACAACCGCATCGACAGCGGCGTGCGCTGGGGGGCGGTGAGCTACGAGCCTGTCGGCGGGACGGGCGAAGGCGTGTACTTCAACCAGTCGGTGCAGGACTCGCGCATCCACCACAACGAGATCGTCGCCTGGACCCACAACGGCATCTACCTCAATGCGGCCCGGCCCGGTGATCCGGGCGTGACCGGCAACCGGGTCGATCACAACGACATCCACTGCGGTCCGCTGAGCAGCTATTTCGATTACTGCCGACCCTTCGGCATCGACGGCTGGCGTGCGGGTGCGGCCAGCGGCAACCTTTTTTTTGCAAATCGGTTGCATGATTTTTCCGTCGGATCTCAAGTCAATGGCGATCACAATGCCATTGCCGGAAACTATTGCTATAACGCGGTCAATAGCGCAGTCCGCAGATATCCCACCGGAATGTGCTTCCGCATGCAGGCTTACGTGTTCAGCCGGGAGAACCTCATCGCGTTCAACACCATGGCCAACACCGCCGATGCCGCGATCGAATTGCTGGCAGGCGGGAATGACAAGGATATTGCGGTTGGTCACCGAATCGTCGGCAACATCTTCTACGGCTGTGGCCGCTCTGCTCCACCAGAGAGACGTGATGTCTGTATCGTGGTCGGTGCAACACCCGAGGTCGGGGCTCAGGTCATCGAGAACAACCTGTTGTTTAATCCGGGCGGCCGTCCGGTACGCATTCTGTACCGTGGGAAACGTGCGGTAGATGCAGGTACCTGGCAGGCCGCGGCGGGCGACCAGCTGTCCGGCAACCGTGTTGCGGATCCTATGTTCACCGACCCGCAGGCCGGGGACTTCAGCCTCGCGCCCGACAGCCCGGCCCGCGGGCGGGTGCCGGTGCTCGCGGTGCCGGGCCTCGCTGGCCAGCCGGTGGCGCTGGGTGCCTGGCAGGGCGGACCCGCGGGGGAGGGGTCGTGGCAGCTGGTACCCTGAACTGCGTTATTTCCGAAGAATGATGTTCAGGGCGGGCAGCAAGTACCCCCTGTTGATCTTCGGGTTCAATTTGCGCAGCAAATCGTGAAATTTCCTGTCGGTCCCGAAGGGCTTCAGCAGGATGGGCATATGGGAAACAACGTGGTGATTTTCGGCGGATTCATCCAGCGCGAGTTCAATCTCGTGGAAGCTGACACCGCGCCCCCTGCGGAGGAAGTGCGTCAGCAGTTCATCGCTATACTGACTGTACAGTTCTGAAAAATTGTCCCTTTTGATTCGTTTTGCATAGTCATAGGCCAGCCGGTCCGGAAGCCAGTTGAAGAAATTCGTTCTGGACGTGTGATCGTCGAAATACCAAAGCCTGTTTGGTGTCTCGACTATGGAAATATGGCAACCATCCCTCAACAACCGATGGCACTGCCGCAGGCTATCCAGGCGCTCATCGTGCAGCATGTGCTCCATGCAGGCATAGAAAATGATCAGGTCCGGGTCGGCTTTCCTGATCTCGGGGATGAGATCTGCCGCATTGCCTTCGATGATGCTGGCTTGAACTCCGTACAGGCGGCAGCGGTCTTCGGCAACCCTCAGGGCGCCGAGATCAATGTCGATGCCGGTCACTGTGGCGCCCTGTTCAGCCAGCGCGACGGTCGAGGAGCCGGTTCCGCAGCCGATTTCCACGACCCTGGCGTTTTTCAGCGGGATGGTTTTTGACAGCCAGGGGATGTAGCGCTTGCGGTCGATCTCGAGCCTGCCAAGCAAGTGGGCATGCAGGTCCTGACGGAAGGCTTCGGGGGAAAAGCGGGATTCATGCCGCCAGCCCTGGTGGTAATTGCTGCGGATCGATTGCTCGAGCGTTGCAAGGCGTCCAGCATCAAGCGGCCTGAAGTTCCTGCGGAGGTTGTCGGGAACCGGATAAAGCAGGTATTCAGAAGCGAGCTTCTTGAGACTCATGGGGAGTACACCTGCTGTTGGATCCGGGCGTTCATCCGGTGGGTATCCTGCGGCGCTGACGGCCTGCCCGCACGCTGATCAGCCGCCGCGGGCGCCGGAGGCGGGCTGCGAGGCGCCGCCGAACCGGGCGCGCAGCACCTGCCAGGCAAAGCGCGGGATGGCTGCCTGGCGCAGCGCGCGCCGGGGCTCGGTGAGCAGCCGGTAGAACCACTCGAGGTTGGCGCGGCGCAGGGGCAGCGGGGCGCGGCGCACGCGCCCGGCCAGCACGTCGAAGGTGCCGCCCACGCCCTGGCAGACCCGCACGGCGGGCAGCTGCGGCAGGTGCTTCTCCATCCACTGCTCCTGCTTCGGGCTGCCGAGCGCGACGAAGAGCACATTGGCGCCAGAGCGGTTGATGGCCTCGATGACCGTGCCCATGCCGGCCTCGTCCACATAGCCGTGGTGGTGGCCGACGATGGGGATGCCAGGATGGCGCCGGCGCAGTTCCGCCACCGCCTGCACGTTGACTTCCTCGCTGGCACCGAACAGGAAGAGCCGATAGCCGCGCGTGACGCTTTCGGCGCAGATGGCGGGCATCAGCTCGGCGCCCGGCACCCGGGCCAGGTGCTCCTTGCACAACAGCCGCACGGCCCACACCACGCCGATGCCATCGGGGATGAGCAGCCCGGCGCCTTCCAGTGCGCGGCGCAAGATGGGGTCGGTCTGCGCCTGGATCACCTTTTCGGGATTGACGGCCAGGATGGTGTGCGCCCGGTCACCCCGGACCATGGCATCCACCCGTTCGAGACTGCGAGCCATGTCCACGCAGTCCACGGGGACGCCGAGGATGTTCACGCGCTTGGGGGACGACATAGACCTGCAGCAACCGGAATCCAGCGCCTCGCCATCATGATGGCCCTATTCTGCATGGAGCGGATGACTCTGACGACCCATCTTGTCAGGTTTTTCATGGCCCAGCCTGGTCAGCCCCGGCGCAAGGCGAAGCGCCGGCAGCCCGCCGTTGCTCCTCGTGTCAGCCGGCAGCAAGCGCCACTGCGTTCTTCGGAAAAGCTTTCAACAGCCTGGCGTCCATCGTCACGAGCTTCGTGCCAAGCGTCATGGCCAGCGCCATGAACTCGCAGTCGTACGCCGGGCAGTCGCTATCTCGTACGAGTTCCAGTACCAGGCGTGAGTCAACCTCATGCTCGGCACCAGCCAGCAGGCTTTCGGCCTCCATCTGCAGGTCGCGCGCGACCTCGGACGTGAGCGTCTTGCGCCGCATGTAACCCGCGAGAATATTGCGAAACTCGCTTCGCCAAAGCAAAGGGACTGCCCAGTCAGGGTCTTGCTCCAGCAGGACCTCCGCCTTTCCGGTGTGGTCGCCCGGCAGATACAGATACGCCACCACGTTGCTGTCAACAACGATCACTGCCGCCCCTCGCGCTTGTACGCGTCAATGTCCCTGGCGCGAAACTTGGCCCTGGGCAGGGCAGCACGCAGCGCCCGGGCTCTTGCCAGGCGTTCGCTTGTGGCCACGCGGCCCGGGATCAACACGGATTCCAGGCACACAATCGCCTCGCTGTTCAGGCTGCGCCGGTGGGTCTGCGCAGACGCCTTCAGTCGCTCGTACACCTCATCGGGAATGTTCTTCAAAGTCAGGGTGGTCGGCATTGCAGCACTCCTCGAAGGGTGCCATTATGGTTCCATAATGGTGGCAAGGCAAACTGCCGGCCAACCCGTCACCCGATCAGCGACCGCCGCCCGGCCGGCCGCGGAGTGCGCACAGGTTGGTGGATTGCCGGCGCCCGTGTCCCGGAAAATGCACGGATGGACCTGTTCAAGCAGAACAACTTCGACCTGGTCAGGCTGGTGGCGGCCGCGCAGGTGATGGTATTCCACGCACTGGTCCACCTGCAGGTTCCTGCCGGGGCATTGCGCGTGGCGGTATCGCAACTGCCGGGTGTGCCGGCCTTCTTTTTCATCAGTGGCCTGCTGATTTCCGCGTCCTGGGAGCGTAATGCCGACCTGCGCACGTATGCGGTGAACCGGGCGCTGCGCATCTTTCCGGCGCTGTATGGAGTCCTGCTGTTCTCGCTGCTGACGCTGGTGGTTTTCTACGACCGGGGGCTGCTGGCCGGCAACCTCGGCAAGCTGGTGTTGTGGGGCATCTGCCAGGTCACGCTGTTGCAGGACTGGAACCCCGACTTCCTGAGGGGCTGGGGTACCGGCGGCGTCAATGGCAGCCTGTGGACCATCCCCGTGGAGCTGTCGTTCTACGCGTTCATTCCGCTCATCTACCTGGCCTGCCGCCACTGGCGCAACTGTACCGCGGTGTTGCTGATCGTCACAGCCCTTTCGTTCGGCATCCAGATCATCACCTATCAGTTCCAGCACCAGATGCCGGAGCTGCTCTTCAAGCTGATTATCAAGACGCCTTTGCCTTGGGTCGGCATGTTCTGCTGTGGCATCCTGGCCCAGAGATTTCTGCCAAAGCTTCATCCCCTGGTGGCGGGCCGGCTGCCCCGGTTTCTGGCACTCTACATTGCCCTGGCGGTGCTTGCCTGGCGCTTCCCGGTCAACGGGATATTGCGTGCCCACGTCAACAACATGGGCATCATCAACTTCATGGCTCTTTGCGCACTCGTTCTGTCGCTGGCCTACTCATGGCCAGACCTGGCTGATCGTTGGTTGCGTCGGAACGATATTTCCTATGGTGTCTACATCTTCCACATGCCGGTAATCAACGTGTTTGCGCATACTGGCTTCAACGGCTGGGCTGCTTTCTCGGCAGCCGTGGCGGGGTCCATTGGCATGGCCCTTGGGTCATGGTTTCTCGTGGAAAAGCCGGCATTGGGGTTGCGCCACCGAATGCTGTATCGGCGGTAGCGTTGAGGCGACGGCAGTGACATCGCATCCCAGACCTACCGTTCCGGTGCTGCTCACCGCCGACGTGGATTTTTCCCGTCATCATACGGCAGAGGGCAAACAGGCCGCGTTCGGGTCGCTGCCAACGATGAGGCAAATTACAACAGCAACCCGACCCTGCGCGAAGCCTTCCGCTTCCGCGCCCGGCGCCTGCGGGAAGCCTGGCGTGCGTTCAGGGGTAATGGCTGAACAGGTTGCGTCAGTTCGCCCTGATCCGGCTTTCAAGTGCCGCGAAGTCCGTGCGGATGCTGTCGGCACCGGTGCCGACAGCATCGAGCTGTAGCACCGCAAGCATCTGTCGCTTCGGTCCGGATGACAGGGAGACTTCCAGCGTGTCGCAGGGGATGACCTCCCCGTAATGCGGTGAGCGCCAGCCGGCAGGGGGCGTGGTTTCGCCGCGGAGCAGGCGGGTGCTGCCGCCCCGGATGGCGAGCGCCAGCGGCGGGCGCCCGGGCGGGCGCAGCTCGAAGCCCCCGCCCGCTTCGGCCAGCGGGCAACCGGCGTGCCAGCGGACTTGTACCGGGGACGTGCCGGGGCCCTGCAGCCAGTCCTGGATGGCGAGGTACCGGTTCCGGCGGTAACTCACCGCGCGCCAGTGCGTGATGCCGAAGCGTCGCCAGCCGTCGTGGCGGGCGAGCAGCAGCACGTGATCGGCGGCGAGCTCGGCGTGTTCCAGCCGGCACTCGTGGGGATCGGCCCACATGAAGGCGGTGAGCTGGCGGGCCGGGTCTTCATCGGCCACGGTGGCGGTGTTGTGGGCACGGCTGCTGCGGAAGTAGTGCCGCTGCTCCGCGTTGCCGCCGTACTGCCCGGTGCCGGGATCGATGAGCAGGTCGGTTCCGTCCAGCGTGAACAGCACCGAGAGCGCATCGGCATGGCCGTGGCCGAAGGAGGGGGGCATGCCGAGCGGGTTGTGCAGGAACACCAGGCGGTCCCGGCCGGTGAAGCTCGCGACGGTGAGGCCGGCCTGGGGAAAGCTGCGCTGGCGCACGGCTGGTGCGGCCCGCCAGGACAGCCGCAGCGCAGGCGACAGCGCCCAGCCATCGTCGGCATCACCGATGCGCGGCAGGTCGGCCGGGCCTGTCGCCAGGGTGTTGAGGAAGTCCCGTGCCCGGGCCACGGCAGCGTCCATCTCGGGGATGGGCGCCTCGTGGAGCTGGGCGAGCAGGGCCTGCGCGAGGCCCATGAGGTCGGTGATGAACAGCAGGTACCCCGTCGCCTGCTCGAGTCCGCCGCCATCGGGGAGGACCTGGCGCGCGGCTTCGCTGGCGAGCAGCCGGCGCGCCGTGAACTGCCAGCCCGGCGCGGCAGGGCACTCCCGCAGCAGCAGGCCCGCATAGAGCAGGCCCACGGCCTCGGCGATGGTGTGGTTGCCGGCGGAGGAGTAGAGCGAGAGATGCTGGCCGATGTGCCAGGCATGACGCGCCAGCAGTTCGGCGAGCCGGTCGCGTGTTGCCGGCGAGAGCCAGGACCGGGTGAGGTCGAAGGCATGGCAGAGGCTGACCACGCGCAGGGCCTCCTCCATCGCCGAGAGGTAGTTCACGCCCTCGCCGGGCGGGTTGGTCTCGCACCAGTCGGCCAGTTGTGATTCGAGCAGGCCGACGGCCCGGTCGCGGTGTTCGGGCTGATCGGCGGCGATCAGCGCCAGGCCGAACAGCTGCTGCAGGCGGTTGATCTCCCAGACCACGCGCACGTCGCCGTGGGGGTTGCCGGGGCGGTAGGCGATGCCTGCCGAGGGTCCGCGCGGCCAGGCGCTGCCGGTGAACGGATCGCGGTGCCAGGTGTCGCCGCCGGGCCGCCAGGGCACCCAGCGGCCGAAGCAGGGCAGTTCGCCAGCGAGCAGGCGGGCGGCATCGCCGGCGTCCTGCTGCAGCGGCGGGCGGAACAGGCGCGGCGCCTCCGCCGCCAGGAAGGCACTGGCACGGGCGCTGCGCATGAGCGGGTTGTCGGGCCTCGGCCAGCGGCGCGCGCCGGGCAGGCGGGTGCGCAGCGCCTCGCCGAGGCGGTGGGCGATCTCCGCGGGCGGCATGACGCGCAGGCGCCGCCATAGCCAGAGCAGGCGGGTGCCGTGGCTCATGGGGGCGAACCGCCGGTGGGTCGTCTGGCCTGCATGGGGAAGGCGCCTGCGACCATGGGCTTCAGCGCAGATAGATGCGATGCCATTCCTGGAATGACAACAAGGCGTAGATCAGTGCCGAGTTGTCTTCCAGGCCGGCAACGTGTGATTCCACGATCGCGCGTGCGGCGGCAGGCTCCACGCGGGCCGTGTCGGCGAGCAGCGGCAGGTCCAGCAGCTCCAGCGTGCGCCGCGTGTCGCCGAAGATGCTGCGGATGGGCATGGCGAAGCCCGCCTTCTTCCGGTGCACGACGTAGCCGGGGATGCGTTCGCGGAAGGCGTCCTTGAGGATGCGTTTGCTGCGGCCGAGGTTGCTGAGCTTGAAAGTCCGGGGCAGCGACCAGGCAAACTCCACCAGCCGGTGATCGAGGAACGGCACCCGCACTTCCACCGAGTTGGCCATTGCCATGCGATCGGTGTACGAGAGGTTCTTCTGCAGGAAGTTGTCGAACTCGAAGCGCTTGAAGCCCTCGAAGGGATCTTCGCCTGCGGGGAAATGGCGGGCCATGCCGTCCAGCAGGGCCCCGGCATCACCAGGCACCAGCCCTGCGGCGGTGTCGAAATCCCCGACGAGGCTGAATATCGCAGGTCGCGCCTGGCCGTGGCCGCGGTACTTGCCCAGCTTGTAGAGATAGCGGCGCAGGCTCTTCAGGCGGCCGCGGCCTTGTGCGATGCCGGCCATGGACCGCAGCAGCAGCGGGTGGCCCGGCAGGTGTTCGAGGCGGCCGGCGAGCAGCGTCAGCAGGTG
>JADYZO010000036.1 GCA_020853135.1 Gammaproteobacteria bacterium | reverse complement strand
CTATAGCTCAGGCCAAACCCTTCCGGGTTCAGGTCCGGATCCCAGATCAGCGCATTGCGGCCCGGGCGGTACAGGTTGTTGCGGAACTTGCCGCCGAGGACATGCAGCCCGGGCCGCGCCGCCCAGTCGAACCAGGCCAGGTCGAGGTAGATGCTCTTGCCCGAGCCCCCGTTGCCGAGCGTCTGGTTGCCAGCCACCGGGTCGCCATCCTGCCGCGTCGACAGGCCGAAGCCGACCTCGAGGTTGTCCTGCGGCCGGGCGGTGAGCGCCACGCGGGCGCGGATGCGCTCGCGGTTGCGCTCGTCCCTGTACTCCTGGTCGATGTTCTCGTAGCGCATGCGGAAATCGCCCTGCAGGGACAGCTTGTCCGTCCAGGACGACGCCGCAGGCCCGGGGGCTGCAGCACCTGGCACGGCAGCGACGGCGGCGGGTGGCGTTGCGGCCTGCGCGTTCCTGACCTTCTCCGCGGCCAGCTGCTGTTCCAGATCCGCGAGTTTCTGGTTCAGGGCCGCCACACTGTCCCTGAGAGCCTGGAACTCGGCGTCGGATACGGCCGCCATGGCCAGCGGACTGGCGAGAGCCAGGCTGATCGCCAGGGCGAGTTGCTTGCGATTCATCGTTGGTTTACCTCGTCTGCGATGGTTGATGCCCGGAGCAACTCGGCCCGCGGCCGGCTGCCAGATCACCACGGTTTGTGCGGTACGGCCGGCATTCTGTGGGCCGGAGGTTACGGCTTCATGACAGGAGCAGCAGTGGCCTGCACGCGACCCGAGGCCGGGGCCGCGGAACCCGTCAGCCGAAACGGCCAGTGACGTAGTCTTCGGTCAGCCTGTGGGAGGGATTGGTGAAGATCCGGTCCGTGGCACCCACCTCCACCAGCGTGCCCAGGTGGAAATAGGCCACCCGCTGTGACACGCGGGCCGCCTGTTGCATGGAGTGGGTGACGATGGCGATCGCGTAGTTCCTGGAGATCTCGTCGATGAGATCCTCGATGCGCGCCGTGGCGATGGGATCCAGCGCCGAGCAGGGCTCATCCATGAGGATCACCTCGGGGCTCACCGCGATGGCGCGCGCAATGCACAGGCGCTGCTGCTGCCCCCCGGAGAGGCCGGTGCCGGGCTCGTCCAGGCGCTGGCGGACCTCGTCGAGAAGGCCGGCACGTTCGAGGCTGCCGTAGACGATGTCATCGAGTTCGCGCCGACTGCCCGCGAGCCCGTGGATCCGCGGGCCGTAAGCCACGTTCTCGTAGATGGACTTCGGGAAGGGGTTGGGTTTCTGGAACACCATGCCAACCCTGGCACGGAGCATGACCACGTCCATGTCCCGTGCGTAGATGTCCTGGCCATCAAGGCGGAACTCGCCGGTGATGCGTGTGCCCTCGATGGTGTCGTTCATCCGGTTCAGGCAACGGATGAAGGTTGACTTGCCGCAGCCCGAGGGGCCGATCAGGGCAACGACCTCGTTGCGACCGATGTCGAGGCTGACGTCCTTGAGCGCGTGGGTCTCGCCGTAGTGGACATTGCAGCCACGCACGGTGATGACCGGATCCCGCGCGTGGATGTTGCCCACCGTCTGGCACGTGCCACTGCCAGTGGACGGTACTGTGGCGCTGCCCTCTGCAGCCGTCGTCGATCCCGTTGCCAATTCCACGGCAGCTGCATCCTGCAATCTTGCAATCCCGCGGTCCATTATTGCCATTTGTGCCTGCCCGGGGCCAGCCGCACGCGCCAGGGCGCGTGGTGCTACCACCGCCGCTCGAAACGACTGCGCAGCCACACCGCCGTGATGTTCATCACCAGCAGGAAGCCCAGCAGCACCAGGATGGCCGCCGAGGTGCGCTCCATGAATGCACGCTCGGGGCTGTCCGCCCACAGGTAGATCTGCACCGGCAGCGCCGTTGCCGGATCCAGCGGCGTGGCCGGGATGTCGACGATGAAGGCCACCATGCCGATCATGAGCAGCGGCGCGGATTCGCCGAGCGCCCTGGCCATGCCGATGACGGCCCCGGTCAGCATGCCCGGCAGCGCCAGCGGCAGCACGTGATGGAATACCGTCTGCATGGGCGATGCACCGATGCCAAGCGCGGCCTCACGCACCGAAGGCGGCACCGCCTTGATGGCGGCACGTGAGGCGATGATCACCACCGGCAGGGTCATCAGCGCCAGAACCAGACCACCCACCAGCGACGAGGAGCGCGGGAGCCCGAGGAAGTCGATGAACACCGCCAGCCCCAGCAGGCCGAAGACGATGGAAGGCACCGCAGCCAGGTTGTTGATGTTGACCTCAAGGAAGTCAATCCAGCGGTTGCGTGGCGCGAATTCTTCCAGGTAGATGGCGGCCGCGACCCCCAGCGGGAAGGAGAGCGCCAGCGTCACCAGCAGCATGAAGAAGGAGCCCTTCGTCGCGCCCCAGATGCCCGCCAGCTCCGGCTCACGCGAGTCGCCATTGGAGAAAAACGCGGTGTTGAACCGCAGGGCAGCCCGGCCCTCGGCCACGAGCCTGTCCAGCCAGGCAAGTTGTGCCGTGGTCAACTTCCCGCCGCTGTCGCGGCTCCGGCCGACGTGCCCCTTGAGCAGCAGGTCCACTGCATCATCCGCCGGCAGCCAGAGGCTCACGCTGCGCCCGACCAGGTCCGGCTCGGCCAGCACCCTGTCGCGCAGGAGGAATGCCGAGCTGGCGCTGACCAGGGCACCGAGGTCACGCCGCTCGCGCCGCTCGGTGACCTCCGGGAACATGCGCCCCATCGCGGCCTTGACCACGGCCTGGTAGTCCGCGCCCGCCAGCGCCCCGGCGTCAGGCCGGTCCCCGAGACCCAGGGTCACGGAGTCCAGCTGCAGGTCCAGCCGCAACTCGGCCTGGCGGAACGCACTGTAGCCGTTGCGCACGATGGTGAAGACCAGGAAGCCGAGGAACAGCACCCCGAAGACCACGGACAGCAGACCGCACGCGCGGAAGCGGCGTTCCCGGCCGTAGCGCCGGGCCAGCCCGGCCTCGACCCGCCGGCGGATCTGCGGGGGGGCGTGCGGGGATGCACCGCCCCCCCCGGTGGACGCGCTCATTCGTACTGCTCCCGGTAACGACGGACCACCCGCAGCGCAATGACGTTCAGCAGCAACGTCACGGCAAACAGCACCAGTCCGAGCGCGAATGCGGCCAGGGTCTTCGGGCTGTCGAACTCCTGGTCGCCGACCAGGAGCGTGGCAATCTGCACCGTCACGGTGGTCACGGCCTCCAGCGGGTTCGCCGTGAGCCGGGCCGACAGGCCCGCGGCCATCACCACGATCATCGTCTCACCGATGGCGCGCGAAACGGCCAGCAGCACCCCCCCGACGATGCCAGGCAGCGCGGCGGGCACCACCACCCGCCGGATCGTTTCCGAAACCGTTGCGCCAAGCGCCAGGGAGCCGTCCCGCAGGGATTGCGGAACGGCGTTGATGACATCATCGGACAGCGAGGACACGAACGGGATGATCATGACCCCCATCACCAGCCCGACGCCCAGGGCGCTTTCCGAGGCCACGTCCAGCCCGAGCGCCGCGCCTGCCTCGCGCAACAGGGGAGCCACCGTGATGGCGGCGAAGTAGCCGTACACCACCGTGGGTATGCCGGCAAGGATCTCCAGGACGGGCTTCACGAACGAGCGCACGCGCGGCGCCGCGTACTCGGACAGGTAGATGGCAATCATGAGGCCGAGGGGCACGGCCACCAGCATGGCGATAGCGGAAATCAGCACCGTGCCAGCGAACAGCGGCACCGCGCCGAAGGCGCCCGAGGAGCCGACCTGGTCCGGCCGGATGGCCGTCTGCGGGCTCCACTGCAGGCCGAACAGGAACTCCTGGAACGGCACCCTGGCGAAGAACCGGGCCGCCTCGAACACCACTGACAGCAGGATGCCCACCGTGGTGAATATGGCGACCGTGGAGGCAGCGACCAGGACCAGGCGGATCAGCGCCTCCACGTGATTGCGGGCACGAAACCGCGGGCTGATCCGTCGGCCGGCCAGCACGCCTCCGGCCAGTGCCGAGGCGATGGCGGATATCGCCAGCAGCCAGCGGGCGGATTCCTGCAACGCCAGGTAAAGATCGGCGGACGGCTGCAATGCCAGCTGCTGGGCGGTTCCCGTGCCGCGCCCCGCCGCCAGGGTCCGCACATCGTTCACTACCAGCCCCAGCCGGGGGCCATCGATGGAACGATAGGGCTCGGGCAGCGCCTCGACCACCCTCGCCATGAGCACCGGATCGCTGCCTGCCACCCACAGCAGGAGCAGCAGGAGTGCCGGCCCGGCGGCCCACATGGCGGCGAAACAGCCGTAGTGGGAGGGCAGCGAGTGCAGGGCGCTGATGTGGCGCTGCCCTCCCGCCATGCTGATCGCCCGGCGCCTGGCGAGCACGAACGTGGCGAACACCAGTGCACCGAGGATCAGCAGCAGCGTGGGCAGCCGCATGGGACCTCACTTCACCGGTGCCATCGTCGCGAGGTCACGCGTGGCCTTCTGCACGGCCATCAGCTCGGCCGCGGGCAGCGCAATCAGTCCCCGGTCGGCGAGATAGCCCTCGATACCGATGGCCTTCGTGCTGGTGAACTCGGCCAGGTACTCGCGGACGCCGGGGATGGCCGCTGCATGTGCCTTCTTCACGTAGAAGAAGAGCGGGCGCGAGACCGGATAGGCACCCGAGGATATCGCCTCGAAGGTCGGCAGCTGACCATCCACCGACGAACCCTGCACCGTATCTGCATTCTCCTCGAGATAACTGTAGCCAAAGATGCCAACGGCCGCCGGGTTGGCCTTGAGCTTCTGCACGATCAGGTTGTCGTTCTCGCCCGCCTCGATGAAACGGCCGTCCTCGCGCAGCGTCTGGCAGACCATCCTGAACTTCGCCTCGTCCCTGTCCCTGAGGGCCGCAATGGCGGGGATCTCCCTGCAGCCACCCTGCATGGCGAGTTCATCGAAGGCATCCCGGGTGCCGGAGGTGGGCGGTGGACCGAGGACCTCGATCGGCGAATCCGGCAGCGATGGATCGACATCCCTCCAGGTCCTGTGCGGATTGGCGACCAGCGCGCCGCCACTCCTCGGGTCGGGCACCTGCTTCGCAAGAGCCAGGAAGATCGCCTTGCGGGTCAGCGTGAGCCGCGGCGACTTCACCGAGTTGGCCAGCACGATGCCGTCGAAGCCGATCTTCACCTCGACGATCTCGCTGACACCGTTCCTCGCGCACTCGGCGTACTCGCCGGCCTTGATGCGGCGGGAGGCATTCACGATATCCGGATACTGCACGCCGATACCGCCACAAAACAGCTTGAGTCCGCCGCCGGTGCCGGTGGACTCGATCTTCGGCGTCCTGAACCGGCTGCCACGGCCGAATTGCTCGGCAACGACGGTGGCGAACGGGTACACCGTGGAGGATCCCACGATGCTGATGTAGTCCCGGCTG
>JADYZO010000035.1 GCA_020853135.1 Gammaproteobacteria bacterium | reverse complement strand
GGATGCACGTCGAAGCGGCTGGCGAGCTCCGCCAGGGTCTGTTCGCCGCGCACGGCGGCCAGAGCCACTTTCGCCTTGAACGTCGCTGAGTGGTTACGACGGGGACGTCTCATGTTGCTGCTCCTGAGATCCGGCGATATCTTCGCCGACAGAGCAGGGCTTTTCACTTATCCCCCTGTCTCGAATACCGAGGCCACCTCTACCTTCCGAGCGACCGAAGTCGCGCTCTATCATGTACTTGGCAAACTACCCGAGCCACCGCTCGCCCACAGATTCTGCTGACGAACCAGGAATTTACGGACTCAAGCCATGAAGACAAGATTATTCCTTGCCTTTCTGATAGTCCCGATGATTCTTGGTTGCAACGGCGGAATGGCTGCGGACGCAAACCGTGAAGCTGCGAATAGATCTCTCGGAATAGAACCAAAGTATGCATTGAGAGACTGCATGGTTCGCGTGGACTTCGAGTGGGCTCCTGGAACGACCTTGTCAAAGAAGGAAGAGGTGGTACAGGAAGTGATCGCCGCTATGAGAGAAGCAACAGTGATCACCCACAAGCTACCGATATTTTTCGGCCATACCACGCGCGATGCATCATATTTTGTTTTTTACTATGCAGACAAGTGTGAAAGCCGAGCGGTCTTGACAAAGCGATTTATCGATGAGTTCGTTAGGCCGAAATCAAAAGGTTTTCCGGGATATTCGATCGTCGCGGAGGGTATAGAGCCTGGATTTGACGGTGTAATGCCGAGCGGAGCATGGATACCTGACCAGAGATAAGGCGAGGTGTATGGAACGCAGTCACGACGGGGACGTCTCATGTTGCTGCTCCTGAAATCCGGCGATTCGCTGGTATGTGCCTCTTCGGGGCAAGGTCCGCAGTTGTGGAGAGACTGATGCCACTTCCTTCCGGCCATTCCCTGTCGCGCGAAGTCCTGCACCATCCCGTGCACTGGCTGCCCTTTGGCCTCGGTGCGGGGCTGCTGCCCTGGGCGCCGGGAACCTGGGGTTCGCTGCTGGCGGTGGCGCTGTACTGGGCGCTGCCGCCGCTCGATCTGCGCCTTCACCTGGGGCTCGCCGCGGGCGGTTTCGTGCTGGGCGTGTGGCTGTGCGGCCTGAGCGCGCGCCGGCTCGGCGTGCACGACCACCCCGGCATCGTGCTCGATGAAATCGTGGCCATGTGGGCGACGCTGGCGGCGGTGCCGCGCGGGGCGCTGTGGAGCGCACTGGCCTTCCTCGCCTTCCGCGTGATGGACATCTGGAAGCCCTGGCCGATCCGGGAGGCTGATCACAGAATCCCCGGCGGGCTGGGCATTATGCTCGACGATGCGTTGGCGGCCGCATTTGCGGCCGCGGTTGTGTCGAGTCTTTGGAAACTCTCCGCCTATCTTCACTGAGCGATGCGAAGGCCGCCGAGGCGGCCCGTCCGGGCACGCCGGTGGCCGCCCGTGTGCCGGAGCGGATCGGCAAGTACGTCATCGTCAACGAGGTCGGCCGCGGCAGCACCGGTACCGTGTACCTGTCGCACGACCCCTTCTTCAAGCGCGATGTCGCCATCAAGGTCTACAACATCGTCACCGACGAGGATCCCGAGCGCGCGCGCATCGCCCGCAAGATGTTCTTCAACGAGGCGCGCATGGTCGGGATGCTGCAGCACCCGAACATCCTGCCGATCTATGACGCGGGCGAGGAGGACGGCCAGTACTACGTCGTCATGGAGCACGTGCAGGGGGCGCGGACGCTGGCCGCCTACTGCCGGCCGGATAACCTGCTGCGGGTCGACGACGTCGTCAAGATCATCTACAAGTGTGCCCGCGCGCTGCAGTATGCCCACAAGCGCGGCGTCATCCACCGGGACATCAAACCGAGCAACATCATGCTCACCCGGGACAACGACGTGCGCATCATCGACTTCGGCATCGCCCTGCTGCGCGACGCCGACGTCTCGAAGATCGAGGGCATTGCCGGATCCCCCAGCTACATGTCGCCCGAGCAGGTGGAGTCCGCCGAGATCACCCCGGCCTCGGATGTCTACTCGCTCGGTGCGGTGATGTACGAGCTGCTGACGGGCTTCCGGCCGTTCCGCGCCAGCACGCTCTCGCGGCTCCTCAACCAGATTGTCTACGCCACGCCGCCGCCGCTGCACACGCTTCGCGACGGCATCCCCGACGAGCTCGAGCAGGTGGTGATGGCGGTGCTGGCCAAGGCACCGCTCGCGCGCATCAACGGCGCGGAACTGGCGGCCCGCCTGACGCGGGTCTACCAGCAGCTGCGCCAGGAGTACGCCAAGGTCGACAACCAGGAGCATTTCGACCAGCTGCGCCGGTTGCGCTTCTTCCACGACTTCTCCGGGCCGGAGATCTGGGAATTGCTGCGTGCCAGTGAGTGGCGCGAGTATGCCGGTAGCGACGAGATCGTCCGCGAAGGCGAACTCGATGACCGCTTCTACGTGATCGCCGGCGGGAGTGTCCGGGTGGAGATGAACGGCCAGGTGGTGGGCGTGCTGGGTGATGGCGACTGCTTCGGGGAGAGCAGCTACGTGGGCGGGGTGAAGCGCAACTCCACGATCCGTGCCGAGGAGCCGGTCACCGTACTCAGCGTGAGCGCCACCCTGCTGGAACAGGTCTCCACGGAGTGCCAGCTGCGCTTCAACAAGGTGTTCCTGCGTTCGCTGATCCGCCGCCTGCAGGGCTCCAACGGCACGCGCACCTGAAGCGCGCCGCGCCCGCCTCACTCGTCTCCGGCGTCCCCGTCTCCCTCATCGGCGCGCTCGGCCAGGGTTTCCGGGTCGAGATCGCGCAATTCACTGCCCATCAGCAGCTGCACGCGCTGCTCGGCCTCCTGCAGCGCCGCCTGGCAGTCGCGGCTGAGGCGCACGCCGCGCTCGAACTGCTTCAGCGACTTCTCCAGCGGCAGGTCGCCGGATTCCAGCTGCTCGACGATGCCCTCGAGTTCGGCCAGCGTCTTTTCCAGGTCGATGCGCGTGCGGCGGGGATCCGTCATGGCAGGGCGGGGCGGCGGGAAGGGGAGCGCTAAGTTCGCACAGGGGGCATGGGCGGTCAATGCAGGCGGGGCGCGTGTATAGTGCTTCCCCTGATTTGACAGCCCGGGTCCGGGCTGCCTATATTTAGATCAATTCTAAGGTTCGGCCCCGGTGGGCCAGGCCACAAACCGAGGAGAAACCCAGTGAATCTCAAGGGCAGCAAGACCGAGAAGAGCCTCAAGGACGCGTTTTCGGGCGAGTCCCAGGCGAACCGCCGTTACCTGTATTTCGCACTGAAGGCCGACGTCGAGGGACACAACGACGTTGCCGCGGTGTTTCGTTCCACCGCCGAGGGCGAGACCGGCCACGCCCACGGCCATCTCGAATACCTCGAGGTGGTGGGTGATCCGGCGACCGGCCTGCCGATCGGCGAGACGGCCGCCAACCTCAAGTCGGCCATCGCCGGCGAGACGCACGAATACTCCGACATGTATCCGGGCATGGCCAAGCTCGCGCGCGAAGAGGGTTTTGGCGAGATCGCCGACTGGTTCGAGACCCTGGCCAAGGCGGAGCGTTCGCACGCCAACCGTTTCCAGAAGGCGCTGGACACGCTCGGCCGCTGAGCCGATGACTGATGCACCCGGCCGCGGCATCCCCATGATGCTGCGGCCGGGTGGTTCGCCGCCGCAGGCCGGGCCTGTCCATCCCGGCACCGGAGAGATGCATGGCAGACGACACCCCCGGTGAGGGCGGTCTCAAGGCCGCACGGCGCCATCCGCTCGAGTGGCAGAGCGAATCCTTCTACGATGAAGCCGCGCTCATCCCCGAGATGGAGCGCGTGTTCGAGGTTTGCCACGGCTGCCGCCGCTGCTTCAGCCTGTGCAACGCCTTTCCGACCCTCTTCGATGCCATCGATGCCACCGATACGGGCGAACTCGATGGCGTACCGAGAAAGGTCTACTGGGAGGTCGTGGATCACTGCTATCTCTGTGATCTGTGCTTCATGACCAAATGCCCGTATGTGCCGCCGCATCCCTGGAACATCGACTTCCCCCACCTGATGCTGCGCGCCAAGGCCAAGCGCTTCCGAGACGAGGGTGCGCCGCTGCGTGACCGCGTGCTCTCGGCAACCGATGCCGTGGGCAACCTGGCCGGCATCCCCGTGGTGGCCGGCATCGTCAACGCCGTCAACGCCACCGCCGCCGGGCGTGCGGCGCTGTCGGCCACGCTCGGCGTGGCCCGTGATGCGCCGCTGCCGCGCTACGAATCGCGTACCGCGCGCAAGCGCCTCAGCCGGCGGGAACGTGCCAGGCCCGCGGAACCCGCAGGCAGGACGGAAAACACCAGTGGCCGGGTCATCCTCTTCACCACCTGCTACGGCAACCGCAACCTGCCGTCGATGTGCGAGGACCTGGTGGCCGTCTACGAGCACAACGGCATCGAAGTGCGGATGACGGTCGAGGAGCGCTGCTGCGGCATGCCCAAGCTCGAGCTGGGCGACCTGCAGGCGATCGCGCAGACGAAGGCGGCGAACGTGCCGGAGCTGGCCACCTGGGTTCGCGAGGGTTACGACATCGTCGCGCCGATCCCGTCCTGCGTGCTGATGTTCAAGCAGGAGCTGCCGCTGATGTTCCCGGAGGATGACGAGGTGCGCCTCGTGGCCGCGGCGTTCCGCGACCCGTTCGACTACCTCATCGAGCGGTACAGGGCCGGCAAGGTGCGCACCGATTTCAGCGGCCAGCTGGGCAAGGTAGCCTACCACGTGCCCTGCCACCAGCGGGTGCAGAACATCGGGCGCAAGACCCGCGAGGTGCTCGAGTGGGTGCCCGGCACCGAGGTCACGCTGATCGAGCGCTGTTCGGGCCACGACGGCACCTACGGGGTCAAGGAGCGCTTCCGCGGACATTCGCTGAAGATCGCGGCACCGGTGGTGGCGCGGGTCAGGGATTCCGGGGCGCAGCATTTCACCAGCGACTGCCCGATGGCCGGGGCGCAGATTGCCGGGCAGTTGCCCGAGGACATCTACGCCCATCCCCTCAGCCTGCTGCGCCAGGCCTATGGGATCTGAGGCCATGCACCGGCTCGAGCCCGCCGACCTCTACGGCCTGGAGGAGTACGCGCGCCTGCGCGATGAATTCCGCGCGCGGGTCATGGCGCACAAACGTCACCGGCGGTTGCACCTCGGCGGGCACTTCACGCTGTGCTTCGAGGATCGCCTCACCATGCAGTACCAGGTCCAGGAGATGCTGCGGGCCGAGCGCATCTTCGAGGAGGCGGGCATCCGCGAGGAGCTGGCCGCCTACAATCCGCTGATTCCAGACGGCAGCAACTGGAAGGCGACGTTTCTCATCGAGTATCCGGATCCCGCCGAGCGGGCCCGCGCGCTGGAGCAGCTGGTCGGCATCGAGCATCAGGTCTGGGTGCGCGTGGACGGACATCCGCCGGTCACCGCCATCGCCGACGAGGATCTCGATCGCAGCACGGACACCAAGACCTCCGCCGTGCACTTCCTGCGCTTCGAACTTTCACCCGCGATGGTGGCCGCCCTCAAGGCAGGCGCCGGCCTCGCCGCCGGCATCGATCATCCCGCAGGCCGGCAGCGCATCGATGCCGTGCCCGAGGTGGTGCGCGAATCGCTGGTGGCCGACCTCGACTGAGGGAGGTGGCGCCGGGTCGACGCTGCTGGTCCGGTGCCGGTGCATCCTGCGTTCGAAGCTGGCTCTAGAGGCAACCGGGAGCCACACGGTCATTGGGCAAGGCGGAGAGCGTCATTGCCTGCCGGTAACCACAAGCCCGAAAAGCCCGGCCTGGCACCTTCCGGAAGGTCCTGCCCGACACCTTGTGGATGGTGGCGGACGGACGCCGGTTTGATTCCGTCTCTGTCAACTGAATAGCAATGTAGTGGGCGTGTGCGGTGATGGCCGGTGTCGCGCGATCAGGCTTTCCGCTTCAGCCGTTCGACCTCGGCGTGGAAGGCCGGCGTCAGTTCGGCGATCAGGGCTTCGACGTCGCGCACCTGGTGCTGAACCGTCAGCACGGCAATTCCTTGCGGCACGAGGTCGTAGATCACGAAGTGCTGTCGCGCTGGAATCATCAGAAACGGTGCCGAACGGTGCTGTCGAAGACGGCCATTTTCCGGATTGACCGCGGCACCGCTCATGGCTGCGTACAGGTCGGCGAGGTATCGATCAGCAACGTCATCGCCCCATTCGCGGCGTGAGCGCGCGTGGATGCCGCGCAAATCCAGTGCCGCATTCCGGGTCAGGAGGAACGTGGCGGACGGTGACGCATCATTGCCAGCCATCGGCTTCCTTGCGGTCGAGCGCCGCCATGTCGGCCTTGAAGTCGCCGCTGGACGCAAAAACGCGGCCCGCAGCCAAGTCGCGGTAACCGGCAAGGATGGCGTCCTGCACGAACTGGCCATCGCGCCGCTCCATGTCGCGGCGAATCAGGTCGCGGACGTACTCGCTGGGCGTTTCGTAAAGACCCGCCTCGCCGACCATTCGATCCACGAACTCAGCCAAGGGCCGGGACAGGCGGGCGTTGATGCGTTCGGGCATGGGAGCTCCCGGCTCGATGAGATGACAGTATTGTCGCATATATGACATGATTTGTCGCAATTGTTGCCCACACAAGCACCACGCCGTCGCACTGACACCTGATTTCGCGGCGTGTCACGACACGGCAGCCCATCGTCCGATAGCCACGCTGGCGCCTGTCCCACATCCGCAGCAAGGCCGGATGCCCTGTGTCTGCGAAATCGATGATGCGCACGTCGGTCTTGCTGGCGTGCTCCCGGTACAGCAGCGCTCTTTGGCGTGATCCGGGTGAACTCCGAGCTTGCAGGGGCTGGCCAATTCGACACCGACAGCGACGGCATCATCGATCCGGCGGACTGTTCGGGAGCGCGATGATGGGCGCGCTGGGGCGCAGGGCCCGGTAACCGGGATGGCCTGGGTGCTTCGGCGCTTGGGTCCTTTTGGGGGGTGCCGGGGCGGGATCGCCGCTCCGGATCCAGTACGGAGGCGGCCGCCCTGGTCGCCGGTGCCAAGTCCAGGTGTGGCCCGCTCGACCGCCCGCGTGGGCTTCACCACTTCCGGATGTGCTTGATTCCCCAGGCCTTCCCATTGGCATCCTCCGGCCCAACGGTGGCCAGGCGCAGGCAGTGCTGCTCGGTTGCCGGGAAGCACCGGGAAGCCTTTTCGCGCAGTGGATTGCCCGGGTGATCGCTGCGTGGCACGGATCTTAGTCTCTCTTCAGCGGCAGGATGCGCGCCCGTGATCGCGCTTCGTCCACGGTGATCAGCGCACCTTGTTCGAGCAGGCGTTCGTGCTGAGGCAATGCCGTCACCACCAGTCTTGCCAGGTGTTCTGGCGTGACATCCTGGGTACGGACCTGGATGACGCTGGGCGTGCGAGCGCCGCTGGCAGCGAGAATGGCACCGAAATCGAGGTCGTGGGTGAAGACCACGTGCTCGTGTTCCGCTGCCCATGCGAGCAGCGCGGCGTCGGTGGCCCGCGCGTCGCCGACCGTCGACCAGTGCACGGCTTCAAAACCCGACTGCCGCAGAGTCGCCACCCAGGCGGGAGGCAGGTTCAGGTCGACGAGGATTCTCACGCCGGTGCCAGCGGAATCTCGATTTCCTCGGCCCGCCAGGCTGCATAGGCAAGCGCTTCGGTCAGGTCGGCTGCCTCCAGGTACGGATAGAGCTGCAGGATATCGTCCCTGGAGTGTCCGGTCGCGACGAGCCCGACCAGCGTGCCGACCGTCACGCGCAGCCCGCGGATGCAGGGCCGGCCGCCCATCACCTGCGGGTCAGTGGTTATTCGGGTAAGTGCTGTCATCACGGGCTCCGCGGGCTGCCTGGCCTGTTGATCAGGAGTTTAGCGGATCCTTCCCACCGTGCCGCCCGATCCGCTCCGGGAGGCCTCGTCGCCCGGCAAACCCGCCCCGTCACCTTATGGAAAATCCAGCCCGCACCGGGGGTTGCAAGACGCCGGGGGGGGGGGGGTAGATTCATGCTGCAGACCGGAAGCCGGATCGATCTTCGATCCGGCTTCCGGAAGAACAACGACACGATCGATTGGTGGGGGAAACGTCATGAAGAGATATCTCGGCGGGATTGTCCTGGCCCTGTGGTGCTGCAGTTCGGTACATGCCGCACTGCTGAGCCGGCTGGGCGGGCAGGCGGTGTATGACACCGATCGCAACATCACCTGGCTGGCCAATGCGAACCTTGAGGCCAGCAACACCTTTGGCGTCACGGGTATCGCCGTCAATGGCACGATGACCTGGGCCAAGGCCAACGAGTGG
>JADYZO010000034.1 GCA_020853135.1 Gammaproteobacteria bacterium | reverse complement strand
CCGCGGCCACGCCGCGCTGCTCGAGCTTGCGCACCAGGCGGCGCACGTTGTTGAAGTTGCCGTAGCCGGTGTCGCCATCGAGCAGGATGGGCACGGTGGTGGCATCCACCATGAACTCCAGCATCTCGAGCACCTGGGTCCAGGAGGCCTCGTTGCTGTCGCGCACGCCGTACTGCGCGGACATGCACAGGCCGCCGGCCCACAGGCCCCTGAAGCCCGCCTCCTCGCCGATGCGCGCGCTGATGCCGTTGTGGGCCTCGAGCAGGAACTCGAGCTCCGACCCCTGGAGCAGCTGGCGAAACCGCGTCGTGCGGCGCGGCCTGCCGTGCGCCGGCTCCCCTGCGGCAGGAGCCGCGGGCCGGGACTGTCCCCTGGCGTCCGTGTCAGACACGATAGCGGTACTCCCGGCCCGCCTCGCGCTCGATGTCGGGCGGATAGCTGCGGCGTTTGTCCGCGTAATACCGGACGAGGTGATCGCCCTCGCTCGCGCGGTTGTAGGTGTAGTAAAGGACCCGGCGCGCGTCTGCCGTGTGGTTGGGCGCCGAGCGGTGCGGGATGAAGGAATCGAAGAACACCACGTCGCCGGGTTCGGCCTCGATGTGCCGCCAGTGCAGGCCGGCCAGCTCTGCGGCACCGAGCGGCTCCCACTCGCTGCCGATCAGCGCCTGCCCGCCACCGAAGTCCGCCGCCATTTCCAGGCAGCCGTTGGCGATGGTGGCATGGTCCACGCTGACCAGCGCGGTGATGTGCAGGCTGGCATAGCGCGACCAGCCTGCCTGCACGTCCTGGTGGGGCTCGAAGCCGCCAGCCCCGGGGAGCTTGAAGTTGATCTTGTCCTTGAAGAGCACGGCAGGCCCGTCGAAGAGCTGGCCGCAGGCACCCTGCAGCTTTTCCCCGGTCGCCAGCCGACGGAAACCGTCGTGCCAGGGCAGCAGGTTTTCCATGCGGTTGAGGATGCGCTGGCCGCCGGCCGGATGCTCGAAGTACATCATGTGGCGGCCAGCGACCTCGGGCCAGCCCTGGACTTCATCGGTCCAGCGGCGGATGTCCGCCACCTCGCCCGCATCGAACAACCGCGGCACGACGAGGTAGCCCGCGGCGTGGAAGCGGGCGACCTGGCCGGCATCGAGCGGTCCGACAGCGTCGGCATGGACCTGCCATCCAGATTCCGATTTATTCTGCATCATACGGATATTTACGCAATAAACAGGCCCGTAGTCCTGGGCATGCGTCAGCGCCGGAACGCCAGCCACCGGGCGGGCGGGGAATTGTCCGCCGGGCGTCCGGTATCCGCAATACAGCCGCGCATCGCGCCGCAACCGGCCAGGGACGAGGGGTCGTGGCGAGTCCGGCGGACCCGGCACTGCGCCCGGGCGCCTAGCGCTCGTAGTCCCTGCCCTGCGCCAGCAGGGCATCGGTGCCGACCACGGCATTGATCCCCTGGAAATCCAGCATGCGGTCGAGCATCCGGCGGGTGCTGCCATCGCGCTTCAGCGTGGCCAGGTAGTCACGGGCGGCATGCGCGAGGACCCGCACCATGGCACCGGGGAAGATGGCGAGACGAAACCCCATGTCACCCAGCTCGTCGATCGAGAACAGCGGGCTGCTCCCGCCTTCCACCATGTTGGCCAGCAGTGGCACGCGGCTGCCCAGTTCGCGCCCGACGTGCGCGAACTCCTCCGGTGTGCGCAGCGACTCGATGAACAGCACGTCGGCGCCCGCATCAAGATAGGCCTGCGCGCGTGCCAGCCCCGCCGCAAAGCCCTCCACGGCCACCGCATCGGTGCGCGCCACGATCACGGTGTCGGCATCGGCCCGGACATCGAGCGCGGCGTGGAGTTTGCCCAGCATCTCCCCGGTGGACACCAGCCGCTTGCCGGCCAGGTGGCCGCAGCGCTTGGGGCTGGCCTGGTCCTCGAGCTGGATGCCGGAAGCGCCCATGCGCTCGAGGAGGCGCACCGTGCGCTGCACGTTGAGCGCATTGCCGAAGCCGTCGTCGGCATCCACCAGCAGCGGCATCTCCATGCGCTCGCGCATGCAGCCCACGATCCCGGCCACCTCCGTCAGCGTCGTCAGGCCGAGGTCCGGGCGGGCGATGCGCGTGAAGGCGACGCTGGCGCCGCTCACGTAGCCGCAGCCGAAACCCGCCTGCTCGATGAGCAGTGCGGTCAGTGCGTCGTAACAGCCCGGAGCGATGAAGGCCGGGCCCGCCAGCAGGGCGCGCAGCCGTTGCGCATGGGACAGCAGGGCCCCATCGGCAGCGGGCGGCTCAACCATGGCAGCCTGCCAGGCGCGCCCGCAGGCGTGCCAGCGCGAGCGTGGCATCCAGCGCCGGCGTGCGCACGTTGCGCAGGCGGCCGATCTCGGCCACGGCACCGGCCACCGGCTCAAGCTCGATCGACCGGCCTGCCTCCAGGTCCTGCAGGGTCGAGGTCTTGTGCCGGGCCAGCGGTCGCGTGAGTTCGAGCAGCTGGCGCGGCTGCAGCGGCACCCGCACGCCGAGCGAGGCAGCGACCGCACTTGTCTCCTGCATCAGCGTCTGCAGTATCCCCGCGGTACCGGCATCCTCGATCATCTGGCCGAGCGTCGCGCCGGTGAGCAGGCTCACCGGATTGCAGGCCGCATTGAGCGCGAGCTTGGTCCAGATCTCGGTGCGGATATCCCGGCGCACCGGAGCATCGAGCCCGGCAGCGGCCAGCATCGCCGCAATGCGCTGCACGCGCCCGGACAACGAACCGTCAGGTTCACCGAGCGAGAAGCGCGTGCCGTAGATGTGCTCGACGACACCGGGCTCCGGCACGCGGGCGGCCGGATAGGCCACACAGCCGACGGCATGCTCGGGCCCCACCAGCCGCCAGAGCAGTCCCCGCGAATCCACCGTGGTGAGCGTCGGGTTGATGCTCCCCGATGGCGAGCGGAAGAAATACCACCAGGGAAAGCCATTGCCGATGGTGACGACCGCGGTACCCGGCCCCAGCACCGGGCGCAGCCCGGCGGCGATCGCCGGCAGGTCATTGGCCTTGAGCGCCAGGAACACCACCTCCTGCTGGCCGGCCTCCGCGGCACTCGCCGCGGTGCGCAGCTGCACGGTCTCGCGCCGGCCCTGCTCGATGAGGACCAGGCCACGGCTGCGCACCGCCTCCAGCGTGGCACCGCGGGCGATGGCGGTGACCCGCACACCGGCCAGCGCCAGGCGCGCAGCAAGATAGCCGCCGATGGCACCGAGGCCAAAGACACAGGCTGTGGTCATGACGGGATGGGAGTCGGATCCTGGGATGAAAAGCCGGCACCCACAGCAGGCGCCTGGCCCCATTCTGGCACAGCGCCACGGAGTTGGCAGTCAGTCGCCCGCAGCGGGGAAACACCTGCCCTGCTTCCAGCCAGCCAGATAGCGCTCCCACCGTGAATCCACCTGGGGAATTGCCGCCGGCGCCAGCCTGGTCAGCAGCTCGCGGTTGAGTTCCTGGTAGACCGGCGGGCCACCTTCCTCTGGCCACTGCCGGGTGGCATCGATGATGATCTTGCTTGACCTGCCCGTTTTGACCGCGCTCGGATCAAGTGGTATGCCCGGCATGTCATCGAGAATCTCGGCAGCCGGGGACGGCTGCCAGCGCGATCCGACGATATGCATCACCTCGTCGAGGTTCGTACCGTCCACATCCTTGTCCACCACGACAATGATCTTGGCGGAGATGCTGGTCTGTGCCAGCCGCCTGCCGACCTCCAGTGCCTGGCCCCGTTTCTTCTTGTCGATGGTGACGACGATCCACCCGGTAGCACCTCCCACCGAATCCAGTGCAAGCACATCGGGGAACACCTTTCTCAGGCGGTAGAGCGCCAGCGCATCCATCGGCACACGGCAAAAGCCCGGGGTCACGCCAGTGAACTGGTTGAGGATCCACGGATTCCTGCGATGCGTGACACAGGTGACCCGCATCCAGAAATTCTCGTCCTTCCTGCGGCCGAGATAACCGAACATCTCGCCGAAAGGTCCTTCGGGCAGCATGGGCTCCTGCAGCGGCACCTCGCCCTCGATCACCATCTCGGCATGGGCGGGAACCATGTGATCATTGGTCTCCGACCGCACCACCTCGACCGCCCTGCCCCGCAGGCCTCCGGTGATCGCCAGCTCATCATCCAGCATGCCCTTGGTCAGGGCCGATCCGCTCACCACCCACATCATCGGGTCCTGCCCGAGCACGATGGACACCTTCGCCAGTTTTTCCCCCCGCTCGCGTTGGGCCATGAACATCTTCCAGGCGCGTTGACCGGGTTCCGGATTGACGCCGATGAGCCTTGGCCCGCGCAGCTGGCAGCGATAGGTGCCGAAGTTCATGCCGAGTTCGGGGTCGGAGGTGAACACCGAGCCCGTCGTGATGTAGCGGCCGCCATCACCCGGATTGGACTGGATGAAGGCAAACTGCGTCAGGTCTATCGCGTCACCGCGCAGGATCACCTCCTTGACTGCCGCCTTGCCCGCATCCACCGTTACCGGCGCAATCTGCGGCACCTTGCCGCCGTTGGCCTCGAGGATACCTAGGAAATGGTCCACCGCCGCCCGGTACCCATGCCGGTCGGTCGTATTGCCGGGCTCCAGCCCGAGAAGCAGCGGCTCGGTCTTCCAGTGGCCCTGGTGATTGAACAGCAGCGGACCCTTGACCCAACGGCCATCGATCTTCACTTCGTCGGCAAGCACTGCTGGCGCGCCGTACCATCCGAACCTGTCGACGAGCCGGTAGGCAAGGGCGGTCACCTCGTAGGCGTCCTGGTCCAGGCGCCCCACGCGCATGAGCAGGCCATGGTCGTCCAGTGCGGCGATCCAGTCCCGGAAGCTGTCGTACGGGAAAGATGCCCGGGCGCCCGTCCGGGTGCTGTCCTTCCGAATCGCAGTCGTTGGCGCGCCCTTTCTGGCCTCTGCACCCAGCACGGGAAGGCCTGCCGTGGAGACAGCCAGACCGGCTGCCGACGAAATGAGGGTGCGCCGGTCCAGCTGGGGCGAATCATCATCTGGAACGGTCATTTGCTTCTCCCGGGGTCATCGCACCGCATTGCCGAAACGCACCCGCGCCGTGAGACCCCAGGTCCGCAGATTGGGCAGGTTGATCGTCTCGCGCATGGGCGGAAAGTCGCCCATCGAGCTGGTCGGCGGGTTGTTGCGCGAATAGATGTCCTGGGTATTGCTGCGGAAGATGTCGCGGTACGCGCCGATCGGCTTGCTGAAGCCGAAGAGGTTGTCCACGAAAGCCTCGATGGTGTATCGGCCGGATTCCACGCCGAGACGGAGATTGACGAAGGTCGAGGGCGGTATCCAGTTCTGGTTGTCGCTGCCCGTGTACCACTTGTCCCGCCAGCTCACGTCGGTACGGCCGTAGAAATCCCAGTGATCAACCAGCTGGTGCCGGTACTGCAGGGTGGCATTCACCGTCCACGGCGAAACCCGCAACTGCTGCTGACCCGAGATATCGCCGGAAGCGGCTGCGCACGCATTGACCCTGGGCGCCCGCTCGTTGACAGGCGTCGTCGGCAAGGCGTAGATCGCCGCTGGCGAACAGTCCGGATCCGTGGTGTAGAAGCTCGGGAAGAACTGGTAGGAAGCCTGCTTCGCGCGGTCCCAGGTGGAGTCGGTATACGACACGCCGAGGCCCGCGCTCCATGCATCGTTGATCAGCAGGTCGGTCTGCAACTCCCAGCCCCACACGGTGGCATCACCGGTATTGCGCATCAGGGTGATGGTCTCCGCCGTGCCCTTGAGGACGCCATCGGTGGGATCCACGTACTCCATCAGCACCTGCGGCAACACGATGTCGGTCCAGTCGATGCGGTAGACAGAGAGGTCGATTCCCAGGCGACGGTCGGCCGTGCGCCCCTTGATGCCCGCCTCCACGGTCCAGTTCTTCTCCGGATCATAGGGTTCGACGATGGGTATCGCAGGGCCACTGGCCTGCGTGACCGGATTGATGAATTTCGGTTTCTCGCCCGTGAAACCACCGCTCTTGCTGGCATTGGCCAGTGACGTGTAGACCAGCCAGCCGCTATCCGTCTTGTAGTCCAGCGTCAGGCGCCCGCTCACCCAATCCCAGCTGTCGTGGGACCGCAGATGATCTTCGCTGCGCCGCGGATAGACGCCGTTATCCTGGTATTGGAGTTCCGGAACGATCCATTGCCGGTATTGCTTCGTCTCCCATGTGTAGCGCAGCTCGCCGCGCAACGTCCAGCGCTCCAGAAAGTCCAGTTCCGCTGAAGTAAATGCCGCCCAGGAGCGCGTCCTGGTGATGGACTCGATCTGGTCGTTGTTGTACCCCGGATCGGTGACGAACAGCCCGTTGCCGTAGGGTGCCAGATACCTGCCGGGCCCCATGGGCTGGCAGGGACAGAAGGCACCCGAGCCAATGCCGTAATTGGGATCCAGCGGGTCGGATATGGTTGGTGGCCGGAGGTCGTCCGGGAGCGGGCTGGTCAGGAAAGCCTGGAAGCCCATGTCCTCGAAACGCACGTTGTAATAGTAGCCGCCCGCAGACCAGCGAAAGGACCTGTCCCGTGGGCTGGAAAAACGCAGTTCCTGGCTGAACTCCCTGTCTTCGGTACCCGGCTCGCGATTGATGATGCCGCTGAAAAACCGTTTCAGCGGCGTGGGTGTATTGTTGTTGTTGCAGCTGGGGGACTGCCAGGTGCCGATGCAGTACACCAGGGGGGTGCTGTCGCCGAGGCGGCCAAAATCGACGATGGCATCCCACTTGGTGTCGACATAGCCGGTCAGCGCACTGATCGTGCCCACGCCCAGGCTCCAGTCGATGTTCAGGCTGCTGCGAAACACCTCGCGATTCTCGCCGCCGGCACCGCGAGCCATCGGCAGGTCATTGCCCGACCACACCATGGGGATTTCCCCGCAGTAGTTGCTCATGATCGGGCTGTTGTAGGGCACCCCGGCGGCGCTCCTGAGCTTGGGATTGTGGATGGCCGCATCCTCGCAGTTCGCCTGTACCGCGGCGGCCGCAACCTGCGAGATGTCATCATTGGAATAGTAGACCTTGGCGAAGACGTCCAGCGTTTCAACAGGCGTCCAGAGCAGGCTGCCCTGCACCGATCGGAACGTGTGACCACCGACGTCCTGGTCATACAACGGATCGTCGTAGGAGCCGTCCCAGCCATCGTAGCTCACACCAATGCGACCCTTGAGGGTGCCGGCGATGACCGGACCACTGACCGAGCCGCTTGCGGCAAACTTGCCACGGTTGCCTGCAGTCAGGGCGGTCCTGGCCTCGAAGACATCGCTGGGCCGCTTGGTGATGAAATTGATCGCCCCGCTGAAGGCATTGCGGCCGTAGAGTGCGCTCTGCGGGCCTTTGACGACCTCGATGCGCTCGATGTCGAGCTGGCTGAAGTTCAGACCCTCGCGGGCCGAGACATAGACACCATCAACGAAGATGGCGGCATTGGTTTCCCGTGCCTTGATTTCGGTGGGTGCGACACCACGGATGATCGGGGTGGCCAGGTACCCGGCGGCCTCGTAAAACTGCAGGCCGGGTGTCATGTGGGCGATGTCGGTGAGGTCGGTGATGCCGGCCGACTCGATCGACTGCTCGCTGAAGGCCGTGATGGCCAGCGGTACATCCACCAGCCGTTCGTCGAACTTGCGGGCCGTCACGACAATCTCGTCGATGCCGGGGCCCGGACTTGCAGCCGGACACTGCGGCGACAGCAGCAGTGCAGCAGTCGCAAAGGCGGATCCCCTGGCGAACTGGCAATAACCGCCTGGACGGCGATGCCCCCTCGTTTCCTGTACGACCATGATATGAGCCCCCCCTCATAACGATTGCAGCTGTTCCCCAACAGTCGGCAATCCGGACGTTCTGGTTCAGAGACAGGTCTGCTGAATCGATTCTTTCCGTCAACCCGGCAACGGGCACAATGTCCCGTTTGCGATTTTTCGAGTCAACCCAAACCCCGATGCATGAGTGCAACCGTCCACTCAGTGGTCACACAGGAAAGGGAAGACCCGCTCCTGCAAGGAGCCGGCGGATTGGGATGCGGAAGTGCCCGCCTGCGCAGCGGACATGGGCATCGACTTACAGCCGCAGCTCCAGCTTGTTGCCAAAACCGCGCGCATTGTCGATGAGCCGGATGAAGCGCGGGGTGATCCGCCAGAACGGTGCATGGCGCAGCCGCCCGGCGATGATCTGTTCATCCGCGGACTCCGGCGTGGCAAACAGCGCCTTCACGTCGGCGAACTTCCCGAGGAACAGCTCGAGCGCCTGCTCGCGTCCAGGGCCGGCCAGGCAGGCGGCCTCGCCCTCGACCTGCAGCCCGCGCACCTCGTGCCAGTGCCCGGCGTCCGCCCCGATGGCCAGCGCCACGCGCGGGTTGGCGGCCATGTCCCGCGCGTGCCGGGTGCGATGGTCGGAGACGAAGTACAGGTTGAAACCGGGATCGCTCGCATAGAACACGGTGGCCGCCCAGGGCTGCCCGTCCTGGCTGGTGGCCAGGGTGAGCGTCTGGTGGGCAGCCAGCATCTGCGCGATGGCGGCGCGCTCCCCGGCCAGGTTCATCGCCGTGCTTTCGCCCGCCCCGCCGCGCGGCGCACCGCCCGCCCGCCCTGCCAGCGCCGGACGACACCGCTGTCGATGCCGAACAGATCGAGGAGCCGGCCGACCGTGTGGTTGACGATGTCGTCCACGGACTGCGGCCCGTTGTAGAAGGCCGGCACCGGCGGCGCGATGATGGCACCCATCAGGGATGCCTTGTGCATGAGCTCGCAGTGCCCGCTGTGCAGCGGCGTCTCCCGCGGCACCAGCACGAGCCGCCGGCGCTCCTTGAGCACCACATCGGCGGCGCGCACCATGAGCGTGTCGGCGTAGGAATGCGCGATGGCCGACAGCGTCTTCATCGAGCAGGGTGCGACGATCATGCCATCGGTCGGAAAGGAGCCGCTGGCGATGCTGGCGGCCAGGTCCTGGTCACTGTGGACCACGCTCGCCAGCTTCTCCACCTGCTTCAGGCCGAGGCTGGTCTCCAGGGCCAGGGTGCGCCGTCCACCGTGGCTGATGACCAGGTGGGTCTCGATATCGGCCTGGCCCGCCAGGACCTCCAGCAGCCGGATGCCGTAGATGGCGCCACTGGCACCCGAAATCCCGACGATGAGCCGCATGCCGATTCCCCGGTGGCGGGACGGTGGTGCCGGCGGAGGGACTTGAACCCCCGACCTCTCGCTTACGAAGCGACTGCTCTACCAACTGAGCTACGCCGGCGCGGCGGCGAAGTATAGCAGTTCGACGGCCGGCTCAAGCGTCCTTGCGCGGCCGGATGCGGATGAGGACCTCGATGCCCTCGGCCTCGGTGGCGCGCGGCAGTGCCGGCAGCCGCGAGACCCGCAATTCCGTCGGATCGATGTCGGTCAGTTCGCCGGTCTCGGCATTGTAGAAGTGGTGGTGTGGCGCAGTGGTGGAGTCGTACATCAGGCGCACGGGATCCACCGCCACCTCGCGGATGAGGCCGCGGCGGGAGAACAGGTTGAGCGTGTTGTAGACCGTGGCCTTGGACACACGCTGGCCGCCCTTGCGCAGGCTCGCGAGCAACTGGTCCGCGGAGAAGTGGCAGGGACGGTCGAGCACCAGCAGGGCGATCTGCAGGCGCTGGGCGGTCGGGCGGACACCGTGTCCGAGCAGCTGTGCGGTCACCCGCTCACGAGGTTCCAACTGGGGCCTTCCACTGGAAAAATGGGCCTCCCGGCCATTCTAGTCGCCCGTCCGGGCCGGTGTAAACGCGCCCGCCCGGATACGGATTTCAGGCGATTCACGGCGCAATCGGCGGCTGCGGGGCCGGCCGGGGCTGCCTATGGTGCAGGCCCATGGGTGGGCAATCTCGTGGCCTGACGCTGCTGGAGCTGCTGCTGGCGCTCATCATCATCGCGACGCTGGCAGCCGCCGCCGTCCCCTTATGTCGCCAGTGGCTGCTCGATGCGCGCATGGTGGCCACCGTGAACGGCTTCGTCCACGCCATCCAGCTCGCGCGGGCCACCGCGGCCACCCAGGCACGCGATGTCGTCGTCTGCCGCAGCCTGGACGCGGCGCACTGCGCCCCGGCCGGCGACTGGGCCAGCGGCTGGCTGGTCTTCGTCAACCTCGACGGCGACGACCCCGCCACGGTCGATCCCGGGGAGCGCGTGCTCGCCGCCAGCACGGCGCTGCCGCTCGCCTCCATCCGCAGCAACCGGCGCGCCTATGCCCTGCACCCCCACGCGGTGCGGGCCACGAACGGCACGGTGGTGTTCTGCGATACCCGTGGCGGCGCCGGCGCCCGGGCCGTCATCGTCAGCTACAGCGGCCGGCCACGCGTCTCACGCCGGGCCGCCGACGGCAAGGCACTGACATGCCCCGGCTGAGCGCCTGCACCACCCTGCCCGCTCATCCGTGTCAGCCCGCCGCCCATCGGACCGGGCTGCTTCCGGCCGGCGCACGCGGCAGGATGGGAGCCGATGGGCAAGAAGCACCAAGAAGGCTTCACCCTCATCGAGCTCCTCGTGCTGATGATGGTGCTGGCGTTGACACTGGGACTGGGCGTTCCGGCGATGACCAGCATGGCCGCGAACGGGCGCATGACCGTGGCGGCCAATGACCTCGTGAGCAGCATCCAGGCCGCGCGCGCGCAGGCTTCCAGCCGCAGCCTGCCGGTCACGCTGTGCGCCAGCCGCGACTGGGACGCACCGGCGCCGCACTGCGCCGCCGATGCCTCGCTGCTCGATGGCTGGATCGTCTTCGAGGACGCCGATGGCGATGCCGCGGCCGGCCCGGGGGAGACCGTGCTGCAGGTCCACGGCCCGCTCGACGACCGCATCCGCCTGCAGGCCCGCACGGCGGCCGACGGCGGCATGCCCCAGTTCCTCTCCTTCCGCGCCGATGGCTTCCCGGCCGGTGTCGGCGCACGCCCCGGCGTGCGCAACATCCAGCTCTGCGATGACCGCGGCAACCGCGACACCGGTGGCGGGCGCGCGGCCGGGCGCTGGATCAGCATCGGCCCGGCAGGCAACACGGTGCTGGTGAGCCAGGTCGTGCGCCTGCAGGCGCCCGCCAACCCGCTGGGGGGGTGCTGAGCATGGCAGCGCACCGCATGACCCGGCCTGCCCGCGGGTTCAGCCTGGTGGAGGTGCTCGTCGCCCTGGTGGTCATGGCCGTGGGCCTGCTCGGCATCGCCGGGCTCTACGTCGAGGGGCTGCACGCGGGGCGCACCGCGGTCTACCGTGGCGCCGCGGTCACGCTGGCCGCCGACATGGCCGACCGCATCCGGGCCAATCCGGCCGGTTCCTACGCCGGCAGCGGACCGGGCGCCGACATGGGCTGCGTCAACGGCGCCGCGGACTGCAGCGCCAGTGACCTGGCTGCCGATGACTGGTATCGCTGGCTGGAGGACCTGCGCCGGCGCCTGCCGGCGGGGGCCACCGCGGCGATCGCGCGGCAGGACCTGGCCCCGGTCAGCGAGTACGTGATCACGCTGTCGTGGCCCGAGGTCGGGCAGGAGGCGCCGGCGAGCTACGCGCTGGCCCTGCAGCTATGAGCACCCGGCGCCAGTCCCGCGGCATGACCCTGATCGAGCTGATGGTGGCCATGGCCATCGGCCTGTTCCTCATCTGGGGCGCCTTCGCGGTGTACATCCAGAGCAAGGGCAACTACCAGGCCGCCGAGGTGGCGACCCGGCTGCAGGAGAACGCCCGCTTCGCGCTGGAGGCCATCGAGCCCGACCTGCGGCTGGCCGGGTTCTGGGGCCCGAGCACGAACACCGCCCTCGTCCCCGATGCCACGGGCATCGCCGTGACCTGCGCCGGTGCCGATGCCAGCGCCTGGGTCCTTGCCCTGGATCACCCGGTCGCCGCCAGCGACGATGCCTACGGCATTGCCGGCTGCCCCCCGCACGGCAGTGCAAGGGCCGGCAGCGACGTGCTGTTCATCCGCCACGCCGGCGCGTTGCGCGCCAGCCCCGATGCCGGACAGCCGCAGGTCGCCAGCGATCTCGCCATGGCGCGCATCTTCGACGACGGCGTCGTGCCGGCCGACCTCGACGCCGCCACCGGCGAGGTCCGCGACCTCGAGGTGCACGCCTACTACGTCGACAATTCCTCGAGCTTCGCCGCCGACATGCCGTCGCTGCGCCGGCTGACGCTCATCAAGGGCGGGGTGGTCGAGGACCAGGAGATGATCACCGGGGTGGAAAACCTGCAGGTGCAGTTCGGCCTGGACACCAACGGCGATGGCCACGTGGAGCGCTATGTCGATCCCGACAGCCCGGCGCTGACTCCCGGCGCCAGCGGCTATCTCGAGGGTGCACGCATCGTCGCCGTGCGCCTGTGGCTGCTGGTGCGGTCCGAGGAATCCCCCGGCGCGGCGTTTCGCGACACGCACAGCTACCAGCCGCTCGACGGCCATGCCGCCGCCATCACGCCCGGGAACGACGCCTACCCGGCACAGTTCCAGCGCGTGGAGGTCACCAAGACCATCCTGCTGCGCAACGAGGTGGCCCGATGAACCCGCGGACACCCGCTGGCGGCACCCAGCGCGGGGCCGCATTGATCGTCGGCCTGGTCGTGCTGATGGTGCTGACGGTGCTGGCCATCTCCGCCATGCGCACGGCCACGCTCAACCTCACCATGGCGGGCAATGCCCAGTTCCGCGAAAACGCCTTCCAGCTGGCGGAGTCCGGCATCCAGGCCACCCTGCGGCGCGTGGAGGCGAATGCCATCGACCTCGATGCCGTGCCGGCCTGCCCGGCCACACCCGGCCCCTGGAGCGCAACGGAGCTGCCCTGGGGCACCCCGATACCGCTGCCGCAGCTCAAGGGGCGGTACGAGGTGCGCCTGTGCGCCGCCGGCAGAACCCATGATGCCATCGGCTCGAGCGTCAGCTTCACGCAACTGCACTATCGCATCGAGTCGCGCGGGCGCACCGACCAGCGCAACGCCGAGGCCATCCATGCCCAGGGCTTCTACCGGGAGTACGAGGAATGACGCTGCGGCTGACCGGGTTGCTGGCCATGCTGTTCCTGCTGGCTGGCGCGCAGGACGCGGCCGCCGCGCTGCGCAAGATCGAGCAGGCTTACGAACTCGACCTGGCCCAGGTCACGCTGCCCGCAGTGGCCGGCGGCAGCCTCACGCTGCGCCGCTGCGCCAGCTGCGCACCGGAACTCCTGCGGCTGGATGCGCAGGCGATGTTCCAGGTGCTGCCCGGCACCGGCAGCGTCAGCCTGGACACCCTGCGCCGCGAGGCCGCGCGCCTCAGCCACCGCCCGCGGACCTCGCTGTTCGTGTACTTCGACCCCCGCAGCGCCATCGTGCGGCGGATCGTCCTGGATGCCACGCAATGAGCATCACGCCCACCATGCCGCGGCATCACCTGGCAGGCCCGCGCCTGCTCGCGGCAGTCGCGCTGGCCGGCGCCCTGCTCGGCCTGGCCGCCGCGCCGCTGTACGCCGATGACACCGAGCTCTATGTCGGCCAGCCCGGCAGCGGCCCCGCCAGCGCACGCACGAACATCCTGTTCATCCTCGACAACTCGGGCAGCATGAACTCCGCCGTGGCCACCCAGGCCGAGTGGAATCCCGACCAGCCATTCACCGGCTGCTACCAGGGCGATTCACTGTATGTCACCACCACGACCACCCCGCCACCCTGCGGTGGCGGGGTGCGGGTGCCCAAGCCGGCCAATCGCTGCGCGGCGGCCCAGACGGCCCTGCGCAGCCGGGGCCAGTACAGCGACCAGTTCCTCGGCTGGGACCCGGCGGCCCGGCTGTGGCAGGCGGCCACCGGCGGCGGGGCGAACGCCTATCTCGAATGCCGGTCGGATCGCGGGATCGACGGTGCGGGCGGCGGCGAGGTCTACGCCGCCAACGGCGCGGACGGCCCCTGGGCCGCCAGCCCCGACCACGAGCCCGGCTGGACCGCGCAGGCGACGGTCTTCGACGGCAACTGGCTCAACTGGCACAGCAATCCGCCGACGGTGACCCGCAGCCGGCTGCAGATCGTGAAAAACGTCGTGAAGGAAGTGCTCGACGGCCTGCAGGGCGTCAATGTCGGACTGATGCAGTTCAACTTCGCCGATGGCGGCACGGTGAGCCAGGCGCTCACCGACATCGCCACCTCCCGCCAGGCGATGAAGGACGCCGTGGATGCGCTGACGCCCTCCACGCGCACCCCGCTCTCCGAAACGCTGTACGAGGCCACCCAGTACTTCCACGGCGGGCCGGTCCGCTTCGGCAATGTGGGCCCGGTGCTGAGCGTGCCCGCCGCGCGCCTCGGCGGCAACGCCAGCGCCGCCGCCTACGCCTCGCCGGTCACCGCGGAATGCCAGAAGAACTTCATCATCCTGCTCACCGACGGTGAACCCTCGAGCGATGATGACCAGACGCCCGCACTGGTCCCCGGCCTGCCCGGCTTCACCGGGCTGATCGGCAGCTGCGATGGCTCGGGTGCCGGCGCCTGCCTCGACGATCTGGCCGACTACCTCTACCGCGGCGATGCCAACCCCGCCGTCGACGGCAGGCAGAACGTGGTCACCTACACCATCGGCTTCGACGTGGATGCCCCGCTGCTGGAGGCCACCGCAAGGCGTGGCGGCGGGCGCTATTACATTGCCGACGACACAGGCAGCCTGGCGAGCGCGCTCAGTGCCGTGATCGCCGGCATCGCCGAGCGATCCGGCACCTTCGTCGCCCCGGCGATACCGGTGAACAGCTTCAACCGCAGCGCCGCCGAGCGCGATGCCTACGTGGCGGTCTTCGAGCCCACCGGCAAGATGCACTGGCCCGGGAACCTGAAGAAGTACCGGTTCTCCGACAACGGCCTCAGGGACCAGAACGACCAGCCGGCCGTGGATCCGGCAACCGGCTTCTTCGAGCCGGCGGCCTGGAGCTTCTGGTCGGCGGCTGCCGACGGCGACCGCGTCACGGCGGGTGGTGCGGCCAGCCGGCTGCCGGACCCGGCCCTGCGCCGGCTCTACACCGACATCAGCGGCCCCAGCCTCACCGCGGCTGGCAACCGCATCGAGACCGCCAATGCGGCCATCAGCGCCGCGGTGCTCGGCGTGGCGGCGGGCGAGCGCGATGCGCTGATCGGCTGGATCCGCGGTGCCGATGCCGCCGACATCAACGGCGACGGCGATCGCACGCAGGCGCGGCTGCAGATGGGCGACCCGCTGCACGTGCGCCCGGTGGTCGTGAATTACAGCAATGGCGGCAATCCCGGCACAGTGGTCTATGTCGCCACCAATGACGGCTTCCTGCACGCCGTGGACGCCGCCACCGGCGCCGAGCGCTGGGCCTGGCTGCCGGCACGCCTGCTGGCACGCCAGCAGGCGCTCTACCTCGACCCGCCCACCCCGGTGCGCCAGTACGGCCTCGATGGCGAATTGCGGCTGTACATCCGCAACAACGATGGCACGCCCGGCATCGGCGGCAACGAGCAGGCGATCCTCGTCTTCGGCATGGGCCGTGGCGGCACCGCGGTGTTTGCCCTCGATGTCACCAACCCCGCCGCTCCCGTCCTGCTCTGGCAGATCGACCGGCAGACCCCGGGGTACGGCGCGCTCGGGCAGACCTGGGCGGCCCCGGAGATCGCGAAGATCCGCGTCGGCAGCGGCGTGCGGGAGGCGGTGATCCTCAGCGGCGGCTACGACGACGCCCAGGACAACCGGGGCTGGCACGAAGACAGCGTCGGCAATGCGCTGTACTTCATCGACCTCCTGACGGGTGAGCGGCTGTGGAGTGCCGGGGCCGCCGGCCACGGCCATGATCTCGTCCTGCCCGCCATGCGCAACTCCATCCCGGCCGCCCCCCGGGTCGTGGACCTGACCGGCGATGGCCTCGCCGACCGCCTCTATGTCGGTGACATGGGCGGCCGGCTGTGGCGCTTCGACATCCTCAACGGCCACGAACGCACCGACCTGGCAACCGGTGGCGTGCTGGCCGCGCTCGGCGCCGCCGGCCTCGCCAATCCGGATCCGGCCGATGTGCGCCGCTTCTACGCCACGCCTGATGTCGTGCTGGTGGACTGCATCCGCGGCAACTTCCTCGCCGTCAACCTCGGCTCTGGCTATCGCGGCCACCCTCTGGACACGGATGTGGCGGACCAGTTCTTCTCGGTGCGCGACCCCCAGGTCTACGGCGTCATCGCCGCAGCCGACTATGGCGACCCGGTGAGGATCAATGCCCTCCTCGACATCACCGATGACCCGACGGCCGCGGTCCCCGCGGATGCGGCCGGCTGGCGCCTGCGCCTGACACAGGAACCCGGCGAAAAGGTCCTGACGGCAGCGGCCACCTTCAGGAACACGCTGTACTTCACCTCGTTCTCGCCCGGTGCCGCCGTGAGCGCCTGCCTCGGCGGCCTCGGCGTCAACCGGGCCTACCAGGTCGACCTGTGCACGGGCCGCCCGCTGACGAACCTCGACGGCAGCAGCGGGGACGGGCCGCTCGGCATCGAGGACCGCTTCCGCGTGCTGAGCCAGGCCGGCATCGCCCCGGAATCGGTGTTCCTCTTCCCGGCCAGCGGCTTCGGCGGGCCCACGCGTTGCATCGGCCTCGCCTGCTTCCCGCCCCCGGGTCCCGGCGAACCCGGTGCCGCCGGCAGCCTCAAGCGCACCTACTGGACGCAGGAACGCGCGCGGTGAACCGCCGCCCGGCCGCGACCGGCGGCTTTTCGCTGATCGAACTGCTGGTGACGCTGGCCATCCTTGCCATCGTCAGCTCGCTCGCCGTGGGCGGCTACCGCCAGTACCTGCGCCGCGCCCACCGCGTGGATGCCACGGCGGCGCTGCTCCGGGTGGCCTCGGCGCAGGAAAAATACTATGCGCAGAACGGCCAGTACGCCGATGGCCTGGCCATGGCCCCGGCACCACCGGCCGGGCTTGGCATCTCCGGCACCGAGCGCGGTGACTATGTGCTCGACATCCAGGCCGCAGCCGGGGGCACCGTGATCGGCTTCACCGCCACCGCGACGGTGGCTGCCGACGGCACGCAGACCGACGATGCCGACTGCTGGGTGTTCACGCTGAACGAGCGCGGCCTGCGTGGTGCGCAGCGCCGCGATGGCAGTGCCGTGGCGGATGCCGGCGACTGCTGGCGCTAGGAGCGGTTGCGGTAGCGATCGAGCACCAGTCCGTCGAACAGCACCAGCAGGACGCCGCCGGTGATGGCCGAATCCGCGAGGTTGAAGGCCGGCCAGGACCAGCCCTGGTAGTGGAGCAGGAGGAAATCCACCACATGGCCGTAGAGCAGCCGGTCGATCAGGTTGCCGATGGCCCCGCCGAGCAGCAGTGCCAGGCCGAGCGCCAGCAGGTCGCGCCCCTTGCGCGGCAGGCGGGTCAGCCACCAGAACACCGCTGCGCTGACCACCACCGCCACCGCCGTGAACAGCCAGTTCTGCCAGCCCGAGGCGCCGGCAAGGAAGCTGAAGGCAGCCCCGGTGTTGTGCAGGCGCACCAGGTCGAAGAATGGCAGCACCGGCACCCGTTCGTAGAGCTCCAGCGCCTCGGTCACCCGCAGCTTGGTGAACTGGTCGGCTGCGATCACCAGCAGCGACACCAAGAGCCAGCCACCCCAGGCGATGCGCCCGCCACTCCCGCCCGCCGGCGTTGCAGAACCTTCCCCGGTCATCGTGCCACCCATCAGGCAAAGGCCCGGGACTCACCCGGACCCGCGATATTGTCCGCGCAACGCCCGCACAGCCCCGGATGCGCCGCCACCGTGCCGACGTCGGGCCGGCGGTGCCAGCAACGCACGCACTTCGGGTCATCCACCGCCGCCACGGTCACCGCAAAACCCTCGGCCTGCAGGGCCGTGGCCGGCCGGTCCGCGGGCGGGTGCACCGCGGCCGCCGAGGTGATGAAGACGAAGCGCAGCTCCGCGCCGAGCGCGCGCAGCGACTCCGCCAGGGCCCCGTCGGCGTAGACATCCACGCGGGCATCGAGCCCGGAGCCGATCTGCCCGGCGGCGCGCAACCCTTCCAGGGCGCGTGCCGCCGCCTCGCGGACACGCAGCACCGCCGGCCAGTCCACGCGCCGCGGGCCCGGCGCCGGCAGGGCATGCCAGGTGCCGGTGAACACCGTCACGTCGCGCCCGCCGGGCAGCGATTGCCACACCTCCTCGGCCGTGAAGCTCAGCACCGGCGCCAGCCAGCGCACCATGGCCTCGGCGATGTGCTGCATCGCGGTCTGCGCCGAGCGGCGCGCCAGACTCCGGCGCGGCGTCGTGTAGAGGCGGTCCTTGATGATGTCGAGGTAGAAGGCACCGAGGTCCACCACGCAGAAATTGTGCAGCAGCTGGTACACACGGTGGAACTCGAAGGCATCGTAGGCCGCAACGATCTCGCGCTGCAGCCCGGCGGTGCGCGCGATCGCCCAGCGGTCGAGATCCACCAGCTCCGCTTCCGCCACCTGGTCGGTGGCCGGATCGAAGCCATGCAGGTTGCCGAGCAGGAACCGCGCCGTATTGCGCATGCGCCGGTAGGACTCGGAGATGCGCTTGAGGATCTCGGCCGAACCGCTCATCTCGGCACGGTAGTCGGTGGCCGCCACCCACAGGCGCAACACGTCGGCGCCCAGCGTATCGAACACCTGCTGGGGCTCGATGCCATTGCCGAGCGACTTCGACATCTTCCTGCCCTTCTCGTCCACGGTGAAGCCGTGGGTGAGGCAGCTGCGGTAGGGCGCAACACCATGCATGGCCACCGCGGTCAGCAGCGAGCTCTGGAACCAGCCGCGGTGCTGGTCCGAACCCTCGAGATACAGGTCGGCGGGAAATCCCACCTCCGGGCGCGACTGCGCCAGACAGTGGTGCACCATGCCCGAGTCCATCCACACATCCATGGTGTCGGCGATCTTCTCGTAGTCGGCAGCCGCCGCGCCCAGCAGCTCGCGCGGCTCGAGGTCGAACCAGGCCTCGATGCCGCGCGTGTCCATGCGGCGCGCGACCTCCTCGAGCAACCGTGGCGTATCCGGATGCAGCTCACCGCTCGCGCGGTGCACGAACAGCGGAATCGGCACGCCCCATGCGCGCTGGCGCGACACGCACCAGTCGGGCCGGCCGGCCACCATGTTCTCGATGCGCTGGCGCCCCCAGTCAGGCACCCAGTTCACGGTGGCGATGGCCGAGAGCGCCTGCCCGCGCAGGCCGTTCTGCTCCAGGCTGATGAACCACTGGGGTGTTGCCCGGAAGATCAGCGGCGACTTGTGCCGCCAGCAATGCGGATAGCTGTGGGTGACCTTCCCGGCGTGCAGCAGGCGGCCGGTCTCGCGCAGGAGGGCGACGATGGCCTCGTTCGCCTTGTAGATGTGCTGCCCGGCGAAGCGCCCGGTGCCGGGCACGTAGAGGCCCGCGCCGTCCACCGGGTTCTCCAGTGGCAGGCCGTTGGCCACCCCGGCGGCAAAATCCTCCTGACCATGGCCTGGCGCGGTATGCACCGCACCGGTGCCCGCATCGAGCGTGACGTGATCCCCGCCGATGACCGGCACCTGGCGCTCGTAGAAGGGGTGCTGCACCCGCAGGCCAGGCAACATCGCACCCGGAAATTCCGCCAGACGGCGCACGCCCTGCGCACCGCAGCGACCGAGCACGGCATCGGCCAGCGCTGCAGCCAGCACCAGCCGCTCTGGACGCCCGGCGATGGTGGCCTCCACCAGCACGTAATCGAGCTCCGGACCCACGGCCACCGCCTGGTTGGCCGGCAGCGTCCAGGGCGTCGTGGTCCAGATCGGCAGGCTCACGGCCAGTGCATCCGCAGGCACCGCCTTGCCGCCGCGCGCGAGCCGCGCGTAGAACTCGCCGGGATCCACCAGGTCGAAGCGCACGTCGATGGCCGTCGAGGTCTTGTCCAGGTACTCGACCTCGGCCTCGGCCAGCGCCGAGCCGCAGTCCAGGCACCAGTGCACCGGCTTGTAACCGCGCTGCACGTGGCCGTTGGCCATGATCTGCGCAAAGCCGCGCACCTGGTTGGCCTCGAAGGCCGGCTCCAGCGTCAGGTAGGGGCGGTCCCAGTCGCCGAGCACCCCGAGGCGGCGGAAGTCGCGCCGCTGGCTGTCGACCTGGGCGCGGGCATAGCTGCGGCAGGCCTCGCGGAAGCCTGCGGCATCGAGCTTCTGCCCCACCTTGCCATGCTTCTTTTCCACTTCCAGCTCGATGGGCAGGCCATGACAGTCCCAGCCGGGGATGTAGGGCGCATCGAAGCCCGAGAGGGTGCGGGACTTGACCACCATGTCCTTGAGCACCTTGTTCACGGCATGGCCGAGGTGGATCTGGCCGTTGGCATAGGGCGGGCCATCCACCAGCAGGAAGACCGGCCGGCCGGCGGCGGCACGGCGGATGCGCCCGTAGACGTCATCCGCCTCCCAGCGGGCCAGCATGCCCGGCTCGCGCTGGGCGAGGCCCGCCTTCATGGGAAAACCCGTTTCCGGGAGGTTCAGGGTGGCCTTGTAGTCTTGCTCGCTCACGCGCTCGCTGCCTCCATCAGGCTGTCGCCAGGACCCGCCGGGCGGCCTCGGCGTCCTGGTGCATCTGCCGCTGCAGGGCCGGCAGGTCCGGGAACTTCAGTTCGTCGCGCAGGCGTGCGACGAACTGCACTTCAATGTAGTGCCCGTAGATGTCACGGTCGAAGTCGAACACGTGCACCTCGAGCAGCGGCCCGCTCCCGTTGATGGTGGGGCGCGTGCCGACACTGGCGACGCCGGGCAGCAGGCCGTCGGCAAGGCCGGCCACCCTGACGGCAAAGATGCCTGCGACCGGACTCTGCTGCCGGCACAGGTTGATGTTCGCCGTCGGCATGCCCAGCTCGCGCCCGAGCCGCCGGCCAGGGACCACACGGCCGGTCATCGCGTAACAGCGCCCGAGCAGGCCGCGCGCACCGGCCATGTCACCGGCCGCCAGGGCTGCGCGCACCGCGGTGCTCGAGACCCTCACCCCGTTGCTGACCACGCTGCCCACCTGCTCTACGCTGAACCCGCAGCGCGGGCCCGCCGCCTGGAGCCCGGCCAGCGTACCAGCACGCTGGCGCCCGAAGCGGAAATCATCCCCGATCACCAGGTGCCGGACCCGCAGCGTGCGCACCAGCAGCTGCCCGATGAACTCGCCGGGATCCAGCGCCGCCATGCGCGCATCGAAGGGGGGGCAGAACAGCCAGTCGAGCCCGAGCGCCGCCAGCAGCACCACTTTCTCCCGCAGCCGCGTAAGCCGCGCCGGCGGCTCCTCGCCCCCGCTGAAATACTCCCGTGGCGTGGGCTCGAAGCTGAAGGCCAGCGCCGCCAGGCCACGCTGGCCGGCCTCCTCCACCACCCGTGCCAGGATGCGCTGGTGCCCCAGGTGCACGCCATCGAAGGCGCCGATGGTCGCCACGCAGCCGGATGGCAGGATGCTGGCCCCCTCGGCGGGGCGGCGGATCAGTCTCATCGCGGTCGCGGCTCGGAAAAGCGGGATTATACGGGCGACCCCGGGGATTTCATCCGGAACTCGCGCGGGCGCAGCCCCACCGCGTAGAGGGCGGCGAAGTAGGCGAGGATCGCCACGCCGATGATGCCCGCCAGCCACAGGCAGCGGGTGGCGAGCCCCGCCTCCAGCCAGCGCGGCAGCGGCGGCGTCACGGTGACCAGCAGCATGGCCATGACGCCACAGGCCACGGCCACACGCAGCAGGAAGAGCGGCAGGCCATCGGCCCGGGACAGCACGCCGTCACGATGCAGGCCCCGCCAGAGCAGTCCTGCATTGATGAATCCGGAGAGCGAGGTGGACAGTGCCAGGCCGGCGTGCGGCGCCGGCAGCCCGGCCAGCGCCCAGGGCACGACCACCGCGACATTGAAGGCCATGTTGCAGCCGAGCGCGACCAGGCCGACACGCACCGGCGTCTTCGTGTCCTGGCGCGCGAAGTAGCCCGGCGCCAGCACCTTCACCAGCGTCAGCGCCACGAGCCCGCCGCCATAGGCCATGAGGCTGATGCCCGCCATGTCCACGTCGGTGGCGGTGAACTCCCCGCCGTAGAAGATGGTGGCGAGCACCGGGCCGGCCAGGACCACCAGGCCCACCGAGGCGGGTGCGGAGATCAGGATGACGAAGCGGATGGACCAGTCCAGCGTGGCGGCGAATTGCCCGCGCGAGGCACTGGCGTGCTGGCGCGAGAGGTTGGGCAGGATCACCGTGGCGAGCGCGATGCCGAAGATGCCCAGCGGGAACTCCATGAGGCGGTCGGCATAGTAGAGCCAGCTGATGCTGCCGGTCACCAGGAACGAGGCGATGAGCGAGTCGAGCAGGATGCTCACCTGGGCCACCGAGGAGCCGAACACCGCCGGCACCATCAAGCGCAGGATCTGGCGTACACCCGGGTCCGTCCAGCCCCAGCGCGGCCGCGACAGCATGCCGATGCGGCGCAGGAAGGGGAACATGAAGGCGAGTTGCACCAGCCCGGCAGCGAACACCCCCGCCGCCAGCGCCATGCCGGGGCGGTGGTAGTACGGGGCGACGAAGGCCGCGAACACGATCATGATCACGTTGAGCAGCACGGGCGAGAACGCCGGCACGCCAAAGCGGTGGTAGGTGTTGAGGATGCCGCCGGCCACCGCGGCCAGGGAGATGAAGAAAAGGTAGGGGAAGGTCAGCCGCAGCATGCCCACGGCCAGCGTGAACCGGTCGCCGTCCGCTGCCTCGGCGGCAAACCCCGGGGCGAAGAGCAGGATCAGCAGCGGCGCGGCGAGGATGCCGACGGCCGTGAAGACCAGCAGCGCGGCCCCCAGCGTGCCGGTCACCCGCTCCACGAGGACCCTGACCTCCTCGCGTCGGCGGTTCTGGTCGTAGTCCGCGAACACGGGAACGAAGGCCTGCGAGAACGCCCCCTCCGCGGACCAGCGCCGGAAGATGTTGGGGATCTTGAACGCCACGAAGAAGGCGTCCATCACGGGGCTCGCCCCGAAGAAACGCGCGTAGACCATGTCGCGCACCAGCCCGAGCAGCCGTGACAGCAGGGTCATGGCGCCGACGGTGGTGGTGGACCTGAGCAGGTGGCGCCCGGAGACGTGGGTGGGCGGCTGCGGCGGGGATCCTGACATCGGTGTCGCAGTCTACCAGCGTATTGACAAGGGTGGACCAAACCCAAAGAATACGCGCCCTTGCCGGGCCGGCGCCCGGCGCTCGATATTGCAGGGCACCACCTTGGCGAACATCAAGTCAGCAGCAAAGAAGGCGCGGCAGGCGGAAAAGCACCGCCAGCACAACGCCGCCCTGCGCACCCGCATGCGCAGCGCCATCAAGAAGACCGTCAAGGCCACCCAGGCAGGCGACGGGACCGCTGCCAGTACCGCACTCCAGGCTGCCGTACCGCAGATCGACACGATGGTCAGCAAGGGCCTCGTCCACCGCAACAAGGCTGCCCGGCACAAGAGCCGCCTGAACAAGGCTGTCAAGGTCCTCAAGGCCAGATAGATCAGATAGGCCGGCCAGGCCGCAGCACCAGACCTGCGGCCAGCCCCGTCCGCGATCGTCAGTCCGCCGCCCCATCCTCCCCGGCGGGACGCAGGATATCCTCCAGCCGCGTCATGACATCACCCATCAGCCGCCCGGTGCCTTCGCCGGTGAGCGCGCTGATGCGATAGACCGGCCCGGACCAGCCAAGCGCCGCGACCACCGCGGCCTCCCGGCGTGCCGCCTCCTCCGCCTGCAGCAGGTCGGCCTTGTTGAGCACCAGCCAGCGCTCCCTGGCCGCCAGCGTCGCGCTGAAGCGATCGAGTTCGCGCACGATCTCCGCGGCGTCATCCGCCGGTTCACTCGTCCCGGGTGGCGGGGCGAGGTCCACCACGTGCAGCAACAGCCGGGTGCGCTCCAGGTGCCGGAGGAAACGCATGCCGAGGCCGGCACCCTCGGCCGCGCCCTCGATGAGGCCCGGGATGTCGGCCATGACGAAGCTGCGCAAGGGCCCCACGTAAACCACGCCGAGGTTCGGGTGCAGGGTGGTGAAGGGATAATCGGCCACCTTGGGCCGCGCGGCCGAGACCGCGCGGATGAGCGTGGACTTGCCCGCGTTCGGCTTGCCGAGCAGGCCGACATCGGCGAGCAGCGTCAGCTCCAGGCGCAGCGCCCGGGCCTCGCCCGCGGTGCCCGGGGTCGCGCGCCGTGGCGTGCGGTTGACGCTGCTCTTGAAGCGGGTGTTGCCCTTGCCGCCACGCCCCCCGGCGGCGACCAGCAGGCGCTCGCCGGCAACGGTCAGGTCCCCCAGCAGTTCGCCGGTGTCCTCGGTGATGATCCGGGTGCCGAGCGGCACCGCCACCTCGAGATCGACGCCGCTCCTGCCACTGCAGTTGGACCCGGAGCCGGGATCGCCATGCTCCGCCCGGTAGCGGCGGTTGACGCGGAAATCCGCCAGCGTGTTGATGCCCTCGCGCGCCACCAGCCAGATGCTGCCGCCGTCGCCGCCATCGCCACCGTCGGGCCCGCCCCAGGGGATGTTCTTCTCGCGGCGGAAGCTCACGCAGCCGGCACCGCCATTGCCGGCCTGGACGCGAACGGTGGCTTCATCGACGAATTTCATGCTGGCCTGCCCCAGAAACGACGAACCCCGCCGCGGCGGGGTTCATCAGGCGCCCGTTGCGCAACGATCAACCCTGCTGCGGGATGACGTTCACGAACAGGCGGTTCTTTGGACCCTTGCGCTGGAACTCCACGGTGCCCGCCGCCCTGGCGAACAGGGTGTGGTCGCGGCCCATGCCGACGTTCGCACCCGCATGGTAGCGGGTGCCCCGCTGCCGGATGATGATGTTGCCGGCCACCACGCCCTCGCCGCCGAAGTGCTTGACGCCAAGGCGCTTGGCCTCCGAGTCGCGGCCGTTCTGCGTGCTGCCGCCTGCCTTCTTGTGTGCCATCTTGCCTTACTCCGCCGTGGTGGCCTGCTGCGGCCCGCCGGTGATGCCGGTGATCTCCACCAGCGTGAAGGACTGCCGGTGCGTGCCCATGCGCTTGTAGGTCTTCCGGCGCCTGAACTTGATGACGCTGACCTTGTCGCTGCGGCCCTGGGCCAGCACCTTGGCCTGGACCTTGCCGCCCGCCACCTTCGGCTTGCCGACCGCGAGGTTGCTGCCCTCGCCGATCAGCAGCACGTCGGTGAACTCGACGCTGTCACCCTCGGCGGCCGGCAGTTTCTCGATCTCGAGCTGGTCGCCCGGCTTTGCGCGGTACTGCTTGCCACCCGTCACGAATACGGCGTACATCTCTGGATTCTCTCCGCAGGTCCGGCCCGGAGGGGGCCGGAAAAGAGGGGGCATTCTAAAGACTTCGGCCAGCCGGTTCAACGGCTTGGCAGGGCCTGCGCGCCGCGACCGGCGGCGTGGGTCCCGCCCGTCCGCGCAACCCCTGCCCGGCCATGACCGTGCACGGCACCCGCCCGCCAGGCAGTAAGAGAAAACCGAGTTTTACAGGACCGCCCCGCCACGGGCATCATGGCCGGCGCAATGCAGCTAGCCCAGGCCAAGCCACCACGCTTCGACCTCGATGCCGTCCGGCGCATCGTCGGCGAGGACTGGAAAGCGGTCAACCGCGAAATCCAGGCCCAGCTCGCCAGCGACGTGGCGCTGGTCAACAGCGTGGCGCACTACATCATCGGCAGCGGGGGCAAGCGCCTGCGGCCCCTGCTCGTGCTGCTGGCGGCGCGCGCCTGCGGCTACGCCGGGCAACAGCACGTGCTCGGCGCGGCCATCATCGAGTTCATCCACACGGCGACCCTGCTCCACGACGACGTGGTCGACAAGTCCGACCTGCGCCGCGGCCAGGAGACCGCCAACCACGTGTTCGGCAACCAGGCGAGCGTGCTGGTGGGTGACTTCCTCTACTCGCGCGCCTTCCAGATGATGGTCCAGGTCGGCCAGATGCGCATCATGGAAGTGCTGGCGGACGCCACCAACACCATCGCCGAGGGCGAGGTCATGCAGCTCATGAACTGCCGCGACCCCGAGACCACCGAAGCGCGCTACCTGCAGGTGATCTACCGCAAGACCGGCAAGCTCTTCGAGGCCGGCATGCAGATCGGCGCCATCCTCGCCGCGCAGACGCTGGCCGTGGAAGAGGCGCTGGTCGAATACGGCAAGAACATCGGCCTCGCCTTCCAGCTGGTCGACGATGCGCTCGACTACCAGGCCGATGCCGGGGAACTGGGCAAGAACATCGGCACCGACCTCGCCGAGGGCAAGCCGACGCTGCCGCTGATCCATGCCCTGCAGCGCGGCTCGGCCCGCGAGCAGCTCGCCATCCGCCGGGCCATCGAGCACGGCGGCATCGAGGACCTGGCGACCATCCTCTCGGCCCTCCAGACCACCGGCGCCCTGGCCTACACCCTCACCCAGGCCCGCGAAGCCTCCCGGCGCGCGGTGGCCGCGCTGGCCCGCCTGCCGGACTCCGTTTACAAGGATGCACTGGTCCAGCTCGCGGACTTTGCCGTCGAGCGCCGCTACTGACTGCCCCTGGCGAGGGACCGGTCCGACACTGCTGGACGTGCCCCGCCCGTTCCCGCAAAATGCCCGGCCTTGCCGGCGGCTCGCCGGCCCGGCGCCCCATCCCGCAGGGTGCCGCGGGATTGCGGGGTGTAGCTCAGCTTGGTAGAGCGCTTGCTTCGGGAGCAAGAGGTCGCAGGTTCGAATCCTGTCACCCCGACCAGCCACCATGACATCACCCCGGGGCAGTCCGCTGCCGCAGTCCCGCTAGAATGGGTGGATGGCCCAGACCGCCGAGAGTGCCGATGCCTGCCCCCGCTGCGCCAAGCCGCAGGCGCTGTGCATCTGCGACCGTGTGGAGCCGGTGGAAACGCGCCTGCGGGTGGTCATCCTCCAGCACCCGCGCGAGGACGATGCGCTGCTCGGCACCGCGCGCCTGGTGACGCTGACCCTGCCCAGGGCCGGGATCCGCGTCGGCCTGTCCTGGCCCTCGCTGGCCGGGGCACTGGGAGACCCGGACGCCGATCCCGCCCGCTGGGCGGTGCTGGCGGCAGCCAAGGCACCCGAGGCGGTGCTCGCCGCGGCCCGGCGCGACCAGGTGGCACTGGTGGACCGCCACGGGGTCCTGCTCGACCGCAACCGCCACCCGCTCGATGGCATCCTCGTGCTGGACGGCACCTGGAGCCAGGCGAAGACGCTGTGGTGGCGCAACCCCTGGCTGCTCAAGCTGCCCCGCCTGGTGCTCGTGCCGCGGGAACCCTCGATGTACGGCAAGCTGCGCCGCGAGCCGCGCCGGGAGTGGGTCTCCACCCTGGAAGCCGTTGCCGACGTGCTGCCGGCGCTGGGCGAGCCGCCAGCCGCCCGCAACAGCCTGCGGCGCATCCTGCGCACCCTGCTCCAGCGGGCCCGGGACGCCCGGCAGCCCGGACAGTAGTTCAATTTCCCTGCAGGAACAGCCGATAATAGGCTCATGCTGCTCAACATCCCCGCCCATCCGGAGTTGCGCAAGATCGTCGTGCTGAACCCCAAGGGCGGGTCCGGCAAGACCACGGTGGCGGTGAACCTGGCGGCGCACTTCGCCGCCAACGACTGCAAGACCGCACTCATGGATTTCGATCCCCAGGGCTCGACCATGCGCTGGGCACACAACCGGCCGCAGGAACGGCCCTTCATCCATGTCGTCGATGCCTGTGCCACCAACCCGCGGGTGACCCGCAGCTTCCAGCTGCGCATCCCGCCCGACGTGCGCCAGCTGGTGGTGGACACTCCGGCGGCCATGTCCGCACAGCGCCTCTCGCAGTTCACCCGCGGTGCGCACGCCATCCTCGTGCCGGTGCTGCCCTCCGACATGGACATCCACGCGGTGTCGCAGCTGGTCGCCGACCTGCTGCTGGTCGCCAAGGTCAGCCGCCGCATGGGTCGCCTCGGCGTCGTCGCCAACCGGGTGCGCGAGAACACGCTGGCCTACCGGCGGCTGATGCGCTTCCTCGAATCGCTGAACATCCCGGTGGTCGGGCAGCTGCGCGACAGCCAGAACTACGTGCACGCCGCCGAACAGGGACTCGGCATCCACGAACTGCCGCCGTCGCATACCGCGAAGGACATCGAGGGCTGGGCACCACTCATCGACTGGGTCGGGCAGCGCATGGCCACGCCGCTCACGCCGCGCGACCTGATGTCACCGCTGCAGGCGGTGCCGGGCGGCGTGCTGGTGCGCCCGGCGGCAGCGCCCGTGGCCGCGCCTACGCCCGATCCGCAGGCGCTGGCGGCAGGGTTGCCGCCAGCGCGGCGATACGATCCTCCAGCCGGAAGATCTTGACGAGGATCGCCACCCGCATCCACATGCCGTTGCGCTCCTGGCGCCAGTACACGGCGCGCGGGTCCTCGTCCACCGCGGGGTCGATCTCCGGCCCGCGCGGCAGCGGGTGCATGATGATGGCATCGTGCTTGAGCAGCGGCAGGTTGGCCAGATTGATGCCGAACTGCGCATAGTCCATGCCGCGCGACTCCTCCGCCGTATCCCACTCGGTCTGGATGCGCGTCACGTAGAGCGCATCGATCTCCGGCAGCACGTCGGCCAGCCGGCTGGTCTCGGTGAACGGGATGCCCTGCGCGCGCAGCTCCACCTTGACGTCATCCTCCATGGCAAAGGCCGCCGGGGCCACCAGCACGAGGCGCACGCCGCGGTAGTTGCGCATCAGCCCGCAGAGCGAGCGTACGGTGCGCCCGCGCTTGAGGTCGCCCATCATGGCGATGACCTTGCCGTCGATGCCGCCGCGGTCGGCGAAGCTGCGCTCCAGCGTGTAGATGTCGAGCAGCGCCTGGGTCGGGTGCTGGTCCTTGCCCGAGCCCGCGTTGACGATGGGCACCGGCCGCGGGATGCGGTCCATCTGCGCGGCGGCGCGGGCGGCGTAGCCCGCCTCCGGGGTGCGCATGATGATGACGTCCACGTAGGAGCTGAAGGTGCGGATGCTGTCGTCGAAGCTCTCGCCCTTCACCTCCGAGGAGGTGGCCGGGTCGCGGATCTCGCTGGTGCGGATGCCGAGGATGTGGCAGGCATTGTTGAAGGAGAGGAAGGTGCGCGTCGAAGGCTGGGGGAAGTAGAGCATCGCGCGCGCATGCGGCAGCAGCGCCTGCAACGCCTGCGCGCCGGCCACGGTCTTGGCGATGTTGCGCACCGTGGTCGTCAGCTCGCAGAGTTCGTCGAGCAGCGGCCGGTCGAAGCCGCGGGTGTCGATGACGTGGTAGAGCCGGCCTGCCATGTCGGATCGCATCGGTACGGCTCCTTGCCGCTGCCACGTCGGGTCACCGGGCGCGAATCATAGCCCCTTTGCCGGCACCCGCGCAGCTGTCATTGGTGCCCTGCGCTCCTTAATATCGGCGGATTCACCCGCCCGCCAGGACCATGCCCAAGCGACGCGCCCAGCCACCGCCCCCCACCAGCCCCGCAGGGGGCGTCATCGCCATACGCGGCGCATGCCAGAACAACCTGCGCAACGTGGACCTGGACCTGCCGCTCGGCCAGCTGGTGGTCGTCACCGGAGTCAGCGGCTCGGGCAAGTCCTCGCTGGCCTTCGACACCCTCTATGCGGAGGGCCAGCGCCGCTACGTGGAGACCTTCTCGCCCTACGCGCGCCAGTTCCTCGACCGCATGGACAAGCCGCGCGTGGAGCGCATCGACGGCATCCCGCCGGCGATCGCCATCGACCAGACCAACCCGGTGCGCACCTCACGCTCCACGGTCGGCACCATGACCGAGCTCGCCGACCACCTGAAGCTGCTCTATGCCCGCGCCGCGCAGCTGTACTGCCGCCAGTGCGGGGAACGGGTCGCCCGCGACACCCCGGAATCGGTGCTGGGCGCGCTCGGCACCGCGCTCCCCGCCGGCAGCCGGGTGATGGTCTGCGCCACGGTCACGGTGCCGGAGAACTTCACCGTGGAGGAGGTCACCACGCTCCTCGCCCGCCAGGGCTATGACCGCATCCACCGCCAGGAGGGCCGGCGGCTGGATGTCGTGATCGACCGCGTGCGCCTCGATGGCGACAACCGCGGCCGCCTGCTCGAGGCGCTGGAGAAGGCGTTCGACCTGGGCCGCGGCCGCCTCGCCATCCGGCTGCTGGATGGCGGCACGGCCGGGGAGCCACTGCGCTTCTCCACCGACCTGCACTGCGCGGGCTGCGACATCGGCTACCGGGAACCGGCACCCGCCTCCTTCTCCTTCAACTCCCCGGCCGGCGCCTGCGAGACCTGCCGCGGCTTCGGCCGCACCATGGGCATCGACTGGGGCCTGGTGATCCCCGACGGTGCGCTGGGCCTGGCCGCCGGAGCGGTGAAGCCCTTCCAGAGCCCGGGCTATCGCGAGTGCCAGGACGACCTGCTGCGCTTCGCGCGCAAGCGCGGCGTGCCCACGCAGACACCGTGGCAGGAACTCGATGCCGAACAGCAGCGCTGGGTCATCGATGGCGAAGGCCGCATGGCCGACGGCAAGTGGTACGGCATCCGCGGCTTCTTCGACTGGCTGGAGACGAAGGCCTACCGGATGCACGTGCGGGTGCTGCTCTCGCGCTACCGGGCCTACGCCACCTGCCCGGACTGCCACGGGGCGCGCCTGAAGCCCGAGTCGCTGCTCTGGCGGCTGGGGAACGCGGCGGAGGCGGCGGTCCTGACGCCCGCGCAACGGTTCCGGCCCGCAGGATTCACCGGCAGCGACGCGCTGCTCGCCGCCCTCCCCGGCCTCTGCCTCCACGATGTCATGCGCCTGCCGCTGCACGGCGCGCAGGCATTCTTCACCGTGCTCACGCTGCCGGCGCCGCTCGACGAAGCCACCGCGCTGCTGCTCGGCGAGATCAGGAGCCGCATCGGCTATCTGGTCGAGGTCGGTCTCGGCTACCTCGCACTCGACCGCCAGTCGCGCACGCTGTCGGGCGGCGAAATCCAGCGCATCAACCTGACCACCGCGCTCGGCACCTCGCTGGTCAACACGCTCTTCGTGCTCGACGAGCCGAGCGTGGGCCTGCATGCGCGCGACGTCGACCGGGTCATCGGCGTACTCCACCGCCTGCGTGATGCCGGCAACTCGCTGCTGGTGGTCGAGCACGACCCGCAGGTGATGCTCGCCGCCGACCGCATCCTCGAGATGGGGCCCGGCCCAGGCGCCGACGGCGGGCGCATCACCTTCAACGGCACGCCGGCGGCCATGGCCGCCGACCCGGGCTCGCTCACCGGCAGCTACCTGCGCGGCGAGCGCCGGGTGGGCACCGACACCTCGGGCCGGGGCCATCCGCCCGATGCCGACACCGCCTGGCTGGAGCTGCAGGGCGCCCGCGCGCACAACCTGCGCGACCTCGACGTGCGCATCCCGCTGCAGCGACTGGTGTGCATCACCGGGGTCAGCGGCTCGGGCAAGTCCACGCTGGTGGAGGACATCCTCTTCCCCGCGCTGCAGAAGCTCAAGGGCAGGCCCACGGAGGCCGCCGGCGCGCACGGGGGCATCAGCGGCCACGAGCACGTCAACGAGGTGCTGCTGGTGGACCAGTCCCCGCTCGGCAAGACCACCCGCTCCAACCCGGCGAGCTACCTCGACCTGCTCGGCCCGATCCGCAAGGCATTCGCCGCACTGCCCGCCGCGCAGCTGCGCGGCTACACACCCGGCACCTTCAGCTTCAACTCGGGCGAGGGGCGCTGCCCGACCTGCGGCGGCAACGGCTTCGAGCATGTCGAGATGCAGTTCCTGAGCGACGTCTACCTGCGCTGCCCGGACTGCGACGGCAGGCGCTTCCGCGCCGAGGTGCTCGAGGTGCACCTGCCGCCCGCCGATGGCCAGGGGCCGGGCAGGTCCATCGCCGATGTCCTGGAGATGACCGTCACCGAGGCCGGTGCCTTCTTCGCCGGCAACGAGGAACTGCAGCGCGGGCTCGGGCACCTGCACGCGGTCGGGCTGCAGTACCTGCGCCTCGGCCAGCCGGTGACCACGCTCTCCGGCGGCGAGGCACAGCGGCTCAAGCTTGCGGGCCAGTTCGCCCGCACCCGCGGCGCGCGCAACCTGCTGCTGCTCGACGAGCCGACCACGGGGCTGCACCTGCAGGACATCGCCGTCCTGCTGCGTGCCCTGCAGGCACTCCTCGCCCAGGGCCATTCGCTGGTGGTGGTCGAGCACAACCTCGACGTCATCTGGTCGGCCGACTGGCTGATCGACCTCGGTCCCGGGGCGGGCGAGGACGGCGGCCGGCTGGTGGCCGAGGGCACGCCGCGCGAGGTGGCCGACGTCGCGGCCTCGCACACGGGCCGGGCGCTGCAGGCGCACCGCGCGAGGCTGCGCGGGACCGTCACCCCGCCCGCCGCCGTGGCCCGTGCACCAGGGACGGCCGTCAGCGTGCCGCCCGCCGCGATCCGCGTGCACCACGCGCGCGAACACAACCTGAAGGACATCGACGTCACCCTGCCGCGCGACCGCTTCAGCGTCATCACCGGCGTCAGCGGCAGCGGCAAGAGCACGCTCGCCTTCGACGTGCTCTTCGCCGAGGGCCAGCGCCGCTACCTCGAGTCGCTCAACGCCTACGCGCGCCAGTTCGTGCAGCCGGCCGCCCGCCCTGACGTGGATGCCATCACGGGCATCCCGCCCACCGTGGCCATCGAGCAGCGCACCAGCCGCGGCGGGCGCAAGAGCACGGTGGCGACGCTGACCGAGGCCTACCATTTCCTGCGGCTGATCTTCGCGCGTCTCGGCACCCAGCACTGCCCGGAGTGCGAAACGCGCATCGTGCCGCAGGATCCCGACGCCATCCTCGCGCGCATCGTGCGCGAGCAGCGGGGCCAGGCCGTGCAGGTGCTCGCCCCGCTGGTGGTGGCGCGCAAGGGCTACTACACCGAGCTCGCCCGCTGGGCGGCGCGCCGCGGCCACGACGAGCTGCGGGTCGATGGCGAGATGATCCCCACCGCCAGCTGGCCGCGCCTCGACCGTTTCATAGAGCATGACATCGAGCTGCCGCTCGGCCAGGTGGTGGCCGGGCCCCGCACCGAGGCACGGCTGCGCGAGCTGCTGCTGGGCGGCCTCGAGATCGGCAAGGGCAGCGTGCTGGTCATGGCTGCCAGGGGGGCACCGGCGCTCTACTCGGTGCGCCGCGCCTGCCCCGGCTGCGGGCGCAGCTTCCCCGAGCTCGACCCGCGGCTGTTCTCGTTCAATTCACGCCATGGCTGGTGCGGGCACTGCTTTGGCACCGGGCAGGAGATCGAAGGCTTCGATGCGGAGCAGACCGGGGAAGAGGCGCAGTGGCGGCAGGCCGACGACGGCGGGAGTGCGCGCTGCCCGGCCTGCCAGGGCCGGCGGCTGCGCCCCGAGGCGCTGGCCGTGCGCTTTCGCGAGCGCGGCATCAGCGACTTCACCGCCGCAAGCATCGATGACTCGCAGGCCTTCTTCGGCGGGCTGCACCTCGCCGGCCGCGAAGCCGCCATTGCCAGGGATGCCGTGGCCGAAATCCGCTCCCGGCTGCAGTTCCTGCAGGAGGTTGGCCTCGGCTACCTGGCGCTCGACCGCGCCGCCACCACGCTCTCCGGCGGCGAGGCGCAGCGCATCCGCCTGGCCGCGCAGCTCGGCTCCAACCTGCGCGGGGTCTGCTACATCCTCGACGAGCCCACCATCGGGCTGCACCCGCGCGACACCGCCCGGCTGCTCACCACGCTGCGCCGGCTGCGCGACCAGGGCAACACCGTGCTGGTCGTCGAGCACGACGAGGACACCATCCGGCAGGCCGACTACGTGGTGGACCTCGGGCCGGGCGCCGGCACCGAAGGCGGCGAGGTGGTGGCGGCGGGTCCCGCCGCGGCACTCACCGATGCCCCGCGCTCGCTGACCGGCCGCTTCCTCAGGCGGCCAGCCGCCCCGGCCGGGCCGGGCCGCGCACCCTGCCCGCCTGCGCAGCACATCCGCATCCGTGGGGCGCATGTCCACAACCTGCAGGACGTGGATGCGGCCTTCCCGCGCGGCCGGCTCACCGTGGTCACCGGGGTGAGCGGCAGCGGCAAGAGCTCGCTGGTCCGCCACGTGCTGCTGCCCGGGATCATCCGGCGCCTGGCGCGCGGCGGGCGCCGCGCCCCGAGCACGGGCTGCAGGCAGCTCAGCGGCTGGGAAGGACTCGGCCGCGTGCTGGAGGTGGACCAGTCGCCCATCGGCAAGAGCCCGCGCTCCTGCCCGGCCACCTACACCGGCCTCTGGGACGAGGTGCGGCGCATCTTCGCGCAGGCACCCGAGGCGCGCATCCGCGGCTACTCCGCCAGCCGCTTCTCGTTCAACGTCGCCGGCGGGCGCTGCCCGGCCTGCGAGGGCCAGGGCGTGCAGCGCATCGCGATAAGCTTCCTGCCCGACGTCGAGGTGCCCTGCGATGCCTGCAACGGTGCACGCTTCAACAGCGAGACGCTGCAGGTGCGCTACCGCGAGCGCAGCATCGGCGGGGTGCTGGGCATGAGCATCCACGAGGCCGCCACCTTCTTCGGGGCGCATGCCAGGCTGCGCAGCACGCTCGGCCTGCTCGACGAGGTGGGGCTCGGCTACCTCACGCTCGGCCAGCGCAGCCCGACGCTCTCGGGTGGCGAGGCGCAGCGCCTCAAGCTCGTGACCGAACTGGCCCGTGCGCGCCCCGGCACGGGCGGCGTGCTCTACGTGCTCGACGAGCCGACCGTGGGCCTGCACATGAGTGATGTCGCGCGGCTGCTCGGCGTGCTGCAGCGCCTGGTGGATGCCGGCAACAGCGTGGTCGTCATCGAGCACAACCTCGACGTGATCGCGCAGGCGGACTGGGTCATCGACATGGGACCCGAGGGAGGCGCTGGCGGCGGCCGGGTGGTCGTTGCCGGCCCGCCCGCGGCGGTCATGGCCTGCCGGAATTCCCACACGGGAGCGGCGCTGGCGGCGCACCTGGCCCGCCGCTGACTGGCCGCCTTCAGCCGGGGCGCCGGGCCGCCCCGGCGGGGATGACCCCCTGCAGCGAATCAGCGATGTGCGCGGCGAAACCGGTGCCCGCCTCCGAGAAATAGTTGTAGGTGAGGTCGCAGCCCGCATCGAGGATCGGCTGGCGCTCCTCGTCGTAGACATAGGTCGCCGCGATCAACCCGGCGAAGCCCCGGCGGCGCAGCTGGCGGCTGGCGATGATCTTGGCCTCGGTGTCCGGCAATGCCAGCATCACCGCCCGCACCCGGCCGAGTTGCAGGCGATGCCACAGCTCGGGATCCTCCCCATCGGCATAGACGACACGGCGACCGTCCTGGACGTGGGCCTCCACCTTGGTCATGTCGCTGTCGAGCCCGACGACCTGCACATGATGCTCGCGCAGGTAGCGATAGGCGCCGCTGCCGACCCGGCCCATGCCCACCACGAGGACCTCGGCCGCACCCACCGACAGCGGCTCATCATCGGGATGGCGCCGGCGGCGCTCGAAGCGCTGGAGCACCGGTTCCCAGCGGGCGAACAACCCGTGGGCCAGGCGGTTGAGCGGCGTCGCCAGCGCGAAGGACCCGGCCACCGCCACCGCAGCAAGCGACAGCCACTGTGGGTCAAGCAGCTCGCGACGGACCCCCAGCTGCATGACGATGAGGCCGAATTCACTGAAGCTCGTCAGGCTGAGCGCGGCGAGGAAGCTGCTGCGGGCACGCAAGCCCAGTGCCAGCAGCAGCACGAAGAACAGCACCGCCTTGAAAGGCAGGGCCAGCAGCAGCGCCGCGCCACCGGCAATCGCCCCGGCTCCCAGCGGACTGGCCATGCCGATGCCCAGGAAGAAGCAGAGCAGGAAGATTTCCTTCATGCCCCATAGCGCATCGGCGAGCTCCGTGGAGCGGGGGTGGCCCGAGAGCAGTGCCCCCAGCAGCAGGGCGCCCACCTCGCCGCTGAGCCCCAGTGCATGGAAGCCATAGCCACCGCCATTCACGGCCAGCAGCACGGCGAGCAGCACCAGCAGTTCGCCATGCCCCACGAAGTCGACCAGCCGGTTGAGCAGCGGCCGCGCCAGGAATACCAGTACCAGCAGCGCGGCGTAGGGTGATGGCGTGACATCCGCGCCGGCGGCCAGCACCGCCACCGCCACGACGTCCTGCACCACCAGGACACCGATGACGATGCGGCCATGGAAGGCGCGCAGTTCCCGCCTGGGCTCGAGGACGACGGCAGCCAGCACCGTGCTGGAGAAGCTGAAGGCGGCCCCCAGCAACCACGCCGCAGGCCACGCCAGGCCGGACACGCGCGCGAGGAGCGCCGCGAGCGCGGCGGTCAACAGCAGGTGCACGCTGGCGGTCACCCACACCTCGGGCCTGACCAGGCTCTGCCAGCGCAGCTTCAGTCCCACCGTGAAGAGCAGCAGCCACACGCCCACCTCGCCGAGCGAGGCCAGGACGGGCACCGGCCCGACGCCGAGGCCATTGAGCAGGAAGCCCGCGGCCAGGAACCCCACCAGCGGCGGCAGCGCCAGCGAGCGCGCCAGCAGCCCGAGGATGAAGGCGCAGAGGGTCGACAGGGCGAGGGCCAGCATGGATGAACCGTCGCAGCTGGATGCACGCCCTGTCAAGTGTGGTGTCAGGGCAGCGTCACCACGCTCCCGGGTCCCGGGCACTCGGCGAGGATGCCATGGCGCTCGTGGATGCGCTCGCGCAGTACCGTGCGTGCCTCGTCGTCACCGTGCGTGAGGACGAGGCGCGGACCCTGCGGTGCGACGCCGTCGAGCCAGTCCAGCAGTTCTCCCTGCCCGGCATGGGCCGAGAAGCCGCTCAGGTGGTGGACCGTGGCACGCACGACGACCGGCTCGCCGAAGATGTCGACCTGCGGGGCACCATCAGCCAGCGCCCGGCCGAGGGTCCCGGGCGCCATGTAGCCGGGCAGGATCACATGGGCATTCTCGCGCCACAGCGTGTGGCGCAGGTGATGCACCACGCGGCCCGCCTCGCACATGCCCGCGGCGCTGATGATGACGCAGGCACCCCGGCGGTCGTTGAGGCTGCGGGATTCCTCGACGGACTCCACCACCCGCAGGCTCTGCAGGTCGTGGCGGATCTGCCCGGTGCGCACCAGGCCGCCCAGTTCCTCGTCGTAGAGTTCCTGGTGGCGCGCATAGGCAAGCGTCGCCGCCGTGGCCATCGGGCTGTCGAGGAACACGGGCAGGGGCGGGATCGCGCCCTCGCGGATGGCCTCGGCGATGTAGAACAGCAGCAGCTGGGTGCGGCCCACGGCGAACGCCGGGATGACGATGCGCGCATGGCTGCGCACCGCCTCGGCGAGTATTTCCCTGAAGCGGGCCACGGTCCCGGCCTGGGGCGGGCGGTCACGCGCACCGTAGGTGGACTCCATGACCACCAGGTCCGCCGCGGCTGGCGGCACCGGATCACGCAGGATCGGTGCACCGCAGGGACCGATGTCACCGGAAAACACCAGCACCCGGCGGGTCCCGCCCTCCTCCACCGCCAACTCCACGCTGGCCGAGCCGAGAATGTGCCCGGCCTCGGTCAGGCGTGCGGTGATGCCGGGCGCGATCCGTCGTGCCTGCCCGTACGGCAGCGCCCGGCCACAGTCCCGCACCCGCTCCACGTCCGCGGCACCGAACAGCGCCTGCAGCGGCGGCAGGCCCGCGCTGCGACGCCGGCGGTTCTCCCGCGCGAGGTCGGCTTCCTGGATGCGGCCGAGATCCGCGAGGAGCAGCGCCGCGAGATCCAGCGTGGCGGGAGTGGCGAACACCGGCCCCGCATAGCCCGCCGCCGCCAGCAACGGCAGCCGGCCGCAGTGGTCGATGTGCGCGTGGGTCAACACCACCGCATCGAGCCGGTCCGCCCGGACCGGTCCGAGGGAGGCGCTGCGCTCACGCGCATCCGCTCCGCCCTGGAACACGCCGAAGTCCACCAGCACGGTCGCCGCAGGGGCATGCACGAGGCAGCCCGAGCCGGTGACCTCGCCCACCGCGCCGCAGAACTCGAGACGGATCACGCCCGCCCCGCCCTGCGCAGGCCATCGCCCCTTGACGCCGTTTCCGCGCCGGGACAATGATCGACCCGCATTCCAGCCTTCATGTCGGGAGTACGTCCGTGCTGAAAGAGTTCAGAGAGTTTGCCATGCGGGGCAACGTCGTCGACCTCGCCGTCGGCATCATCATCGGCGGGGCCTTCGGCAAGATCACCACCTCGCTGGTGAACGACGTGATCATGCCACCCATCGGCCTGTTGCTCGGGAAGATGGACTTCAGCAGCCTGTTCATCAACCTGTCGGGTGGCGATTATGCCAACCTGGCCGCCGCCCAGGCCGCCAACGCGCCGGTGATCCGCTACGGGCTGTTCATCAACACGCTGCTCGACTTCATCATCGTGGCATTCGCCATCTTCCTGCTGGTGCGCGCCATCAACCGCCTGAAGAAGGCCGAAGCGCCGGCGGCACCGCCGGGACCCTCGGCCGAGGAGAAGCTGCTGGGCGAGATCCGCGACCTGCTCAAGGCGCGCTGAGCGCTCAGGGCTGCGGCGGGTTGTCGCTGACAGCTGCGCGCAACAGCACCTTGCGCAATGCGGCCGAGGCGGCGTGCCGCTCGGTGCCCGACAACGCCTCGATCTGCGCGTCCGCCGCGGTAAGGCGCGCCTCGATGGCCTGTTCGGCCAGCTGGCGCCCGCGCTCGGTGAGGCGCACGTTGACACCGCGGCGGTCACTCGGCTCGGCAGCCCGGAGCACGAGGCCGCGCGCCTCGAGCCGGTCGATGCGGGTGGTCATGGCGCCACTGGTCAGCAGGGAGGCACGGGCCAGCACCGTGGCCGGCAGCTGGTAGGGTGGCCCCTGCCGGCGCAGCGCCGAGAGCACGTCGTATTCCCACAGGCGCAGGCCCAGGCGGGCCAGTGCCCGCTCGGCGCCGCGCTGGCACAGCTTGGCGAGGAACTGGACGCGCACGACGACGCCCAGGCTCGAGCAGTCGAGCTCGGGCCGTTCGCGCGCCCACTGGCCCAGCAGCTTGTCGACCTGGTCTTCCACTGCCGGGCAGATTACCGGCAATGGCGCAGGCCGTCCATGTATCTTGACATCAAGATGCCCATGGCTATCTTCTTGGGGCGTCAATACAGAGACGCCCCATGAACCGCCAGCGGAAAATGGACGAAACCCTGTGGGATGACGGCGAGGAGCCGCTCTCCGCCGACCACGTCGTCGAGCGCTTCTTTGCCCAGCACGAGCGTGATGCCGTCGGGGATCCGCGCCACCGGGGTGCGGACACCCCGCGGCCGAAGCGCCGTCCCGCACGGCCGGCCGGCGCGGAAGACTAGGCCCGGCTCAGTGCGGGCTGGCCACGCCGTCCCTCAGCTGACGAGCCAGTTCGTCTAGCGTTGCCTCCGGCAGCCAGCCAAACGCCGGCATGGCCCGCCCCGTGCGGCTGTCCGGGCTCGCGGACTCGCGGCCCACCCGCAGGAAGGCCTTGAGCCCTCCGACATCGCGCCCACGCACGAACGCCGAGGTCCGCAGGTCGACGCCGAGCCCCGGCAGGCCCTGCGCCTGCGCACCGTGGCAGCCGGCGCAATACTGGCTGAAGGCACCACCACCGGCAGTCATCGCAACGGCCGGCTCCGCCACGCTCACCGCGCTGCGCGAGGCCATCCCGAACGGGGCCACCACCGCCGGCGGACTGCGCCCCCCCTGGCCGTCGCCGCCTGCCGTGCTGCCCACGCCACCCGGCATCCGCGCGCCGAGCGCGAAGCTGCCCACCAGGGCACTGCCTGCGAGCAGCGCGCCGGCGCCCAGCTGGCGCCGCCACGACAGCCGCAGGCGCGGCAGCGAGTTGAGCAGGCTGAGCCCGAGGATGGCCGTGCAGGCCAGCGCAGTCACCCGCAGGATGAAGATCAGCAGCTCCGGTGACCAGATGCCGCCCGCCTGGAACACCGCGGCCAGCTGCTCGGCGCGGGCGCGGGGCAATCCGGCCAGCGCGGTGAAGACCCAGCCCAGCTCGAAGTTCCTCTGGATCACGGCAAACAGGCTGGCGATCAGTGCGAAGCCCAGCGCATAGCCGGACTGGCGCAGCGTGCCGAACAGCCCCGAGACCATGCCCGCGCGTTCCGGCGGCGCATGCGCCAGCAACAGCGCATTGTTCGGCGAGAAGAACAGCCCGGTGCCGATGCCGATGACGATGAGCGCGGGCAGCACCCCGGCGAGGCCGGTGTCGACCGTCACCGCAAGCAGCATCAGGTAGCCGGTGCCGCGCACCAGCGCACCGGTGCTGCTCATGATCTCGGGACGGAAGCGGTCGGATGCCCAGCCGGACACGGGGCTCATCAGCGTCGTGAACAGCGCCGAGACCGCCATGACCAGGCCCACGTCCCAGGCGCGCAGCTCCAGCGCATTGATGAGCACGATGGGCAGCACGAAGAGCGTGAGCGGCAGGCTGGCGAACATGGCGGCAAAGGCGACCGCCGCCCGCGTGAACTCGGCGCTGCGCGCGAAGAGGCCGAGGTCGATCAACGGCTCGGGCGTGCGCCGCTCGTGGCGCAGGAACAGCCATGCAAAGACGAAGCCGGCCACGAACACCAGCCAGGACCAGGGATCACGCCAGTTCTCCTCGACCGGCAGCTGCGTGCAGCCGTACAGGACACCGGACATGGCGAGCGTCAGGTAGAGCGCGCCGGCGAGGTCGAAGCGCCGGGAGGCGCCGGGCAGGGCCATGGGCCGGCGCAGGCCCAGCGAGCCGAAGGCGAGCACGATGATCAGCAGCGCCAGCGGGATGCGGCTCGAGAACGTCGCCCGCCAGTCATAGGCATCCAGCAGCCAGCCGGCGAAGATCGGCCCGAAGATGAAGCCCAGTGCATTGGCCGACTGCAGCCAGCCGAGCGCACGGCCGCGCCGCTCGGGGCCGAAGATGCGCGTGGCGATGGTGAATGTCGTGGGCAGGAACAGCGCCATGCCGAAGCCCTGCACGAGCCGCAGCGCGATGAGTTCGGGGACGTCCGGCGCGAAGGCGCAGGCCATCATCGCCAGGGAGTACACCGTCGTGCCGGCCTGGAACAGCCGCGCATGGCCGAAGGCATCCGCGATGCGTGCCGCAAGCAGCATGGGCCCGGTGGCCGCCACGAGGTAGCCGAGCGCCACCCAGACGATCTGGTTGGTGCTCGAGTCGAGGTCCTCGATCATGTCGGAGAAGGCGAGCGGCATGAAACTCGAATCGAGGCTCGCCATGGCGGTGGCGAGCAGCAGCGCCGCCATCACCAGCAGCGCGCGCCCTGCGGAGAGGGGCGCTTCGACGCCGGGTTCACCGTTGCTGGCGACGGCCACCGGCGCGCCTCAGAACGGCTTCACGGCGCCGAGGAACGCGGCCAGCGCCACCAGCGCCCACATGACCAGCGCGGCAGTGGCGGCCTTGCGCCGGCGCACCCCCAGCAGCCGCTCCCCGCCAGCCACGTCCCCGGCGCTGAGGCGCTCGATGGCGAGGCGCCACTGGCCGCTGTAGACGCGCAGCACCATGCCATCGACGACGATGGCGGCAACCACCACGAGCTTGAGGATCAGCCAGTCCGGCACCGCATGCCCGGGCAGCTGCCACTGGCGCCAGGCGAGCCCGCTGAAGCCCGCCAGCAGGGCCACACGGCAGGCCAGGTCGATGCGCAGCAACCGCGCCACCGGTGCGCGGGCATGGCCGAAGTGGATCACCAGGGCCATGACGATCCATGCCAGTGCCAGCCCCCAGGTCACCGCCACCGCCACCGGCGGCAGGGGGGCGCCCCACTGCAGGGCCATCTGGAATCCCACCGGCAGGATGCCGAGCAGCGCGATGCGCGGGGCGAGGTCGATGTCCATCAGCAACGCGCGGATGCGGTTGCGCTCGGGCACCGGCAGGCCGGGCCGCGACATCACGCCGCCAGCCAGGAACACGCCCAGGTCGGCGCCCAGCCAGTAGGCGAACAAGAGTACGTGCGCAAAGCGCAACCACTGATAGGAATCGGACACGGGCTTCCCTGCGCCAGCGCGTACCGCCGCGCCTGGACGGCGGCACTTTAACCTCTTGTCATGACCACAGTACCAGGGCCGCCAGGGTCGGCAGGCCACCGGCACGCCATGGCCTGCGCATGCGCGGGCGGCCCGGGGGATCGGCGGCCGGTCGGCCGACCGGACATCGCCCGGCGCACAACGCCTGTCGGCGGTGGCAGGCCGCAGCCGGTTTCGTGACCCGCGTCGCAATTGGCACCCCGGGCGGCACCCCGCCCGGATACAAGGAACAACCTGCGTTGTATCTTTCAATATATTGATTTAAATACTTTATTTTTTCTTGAAGGCTGCCTTCCGGACACCTTCCAGACCTGGCTCCCGGGAGCACCACCCAGCCCCGGGAGGGCAGCTGCGCGGAACTGCTTCACCGTTTCCCGGCGTGCGACTGCCTAGATTGCGCTCCCGGGACAGCACGTCCCCGAGAGGCAGCCATGCACAGGACCCATACCGACAGGCAGCTTGGTTTCACGCTGGGGGAGACCCTGGCGGCCCTGGCAGTCACCGGCATCGGCCTGTCGCTCGCGGTGCCCGGCCTGCAGTCGCTCACGCGCAGCAACGGCCAGGCGGCCGCCGTCAACCAGCTGGTGACCACCATGCACCTCGCGCGCAGCGAAGCCATCATGCGCAACCGGCCGGTGTCCGTCTGCGCAAGCGCCAGCGGTACGGGCTGTGACAGCCACGACTGGAGCGATGGCTGGATCGCCTTCGTGGACGAGGACGGCAACCAGCAGCGCGCTCCCGCCGAAGCGCTCGTGGAGCAGGCACCGGCACCGGGACTGTCGCTCGCCTCCGTGCAGTTCGCCAGCGCCTTCGGTTTTGCCGCCGACGGTCGTACCAGCGGCCCCAGGCGCGAGGTGGCGAGCGGCGAGTTCGCCTTCTGCGCAGCCGGCGCCACGACTGCCGGACGCGTCGTCATCCTGCGGGCCAGCGGCCTGCCCACCCTGGCGGACCGCGGCCGCGATGGCGCCCCGCTCGGCTGCCCGGGCCGGACGGAGGACTGATCCCATGCGCACCAGACACCCTGCCCGCCAGGGCGGCTACAACCTGCTGGAGCTGATGGTCACGCTGGTGATCGCCTCCATGGTGCTCGGCATCGGCATCCCCTCCTTCACGCAGTTCCTCGCCAACAACCGCATGGCCGCGGCGGCCAATGACCTCGTCACCTCGATCCACACGGCACGCACCGAGGCCGTCAAGCGCCGCCAGCCCGTCACGCTGTGCGCGAGCAGCAACTGGAGCGATGCCGCGCCTGCCTGCGACCTGGCCGGCGGCACGGGCTGGATCGTCTTCATCGACGCCAACGCGGATGCCAGCGTGGATGCCGGAGACGCGGTGGTACAGACCCATGCCCCGCCCGCCCAGGGCATCAACCTGGCGGTCGATGCCGCCGCCGCACGCTACATCCAGTTCGGCGCCAACGGCTTCCCGCAGCAGGCCGCCGCCGGTCCTGCCATCACCAACATCCAGCTCTGCGACGAGCGCGGCAATGCCGACACCGGTGGTGGCATTGCGGCAGGGCGCTGGATCCAGATCGGCCCGACCGGCCGTCCGCAGACCTACCGCATGCAGGGCGAGGTCCAGGGTAACCCGGTGGGTGGCTGCTGAGGTCAACATGAAGACGCGTACCGTACATCGTCCCCCGCATGGCGCCGCCGGCTTCACCCTGGTGGAGTCACTGGTGGCCATGGTCGTCATCTCGGTCGGCATGCTCGGCATCGCCGCCATGTACGTGGAGGGGCTGCGCGCCGGGCGCACCTCCATCTACCGCACCGTGGCCGTCGACCTCGCCGCCGACCTGGCCGACCGCATGCGGGCCAATTCCACCGGCCAGGCGTCCTATGCGGGTGCAGCCGCGACCAGCGGCAATGGCTGCGTCAACGCCAACGCCGACCTCAACCCGGCGGCACAGGCCGCCTGCGACCTCTTCTTCTGGCGCCGCCAGGTCACCACCCTGCTGCCCGCCGGCAATGCCGTGGTGACCTTCGCAGCCGGCGCCGGCGGACCGGGCGCCTACACCATCACCCTGGACTGGAACGAACCCGGCGTGGCCGGGCAGTTGCAGTACGCCCTGGCGGTGCAGCTGTGATGAAGCGCGCATCCCCCGGCCGGGAGGCGGGCCTCAGCCTCATCGAGATGATGGTGACGCTGGTCATCGGCGCCTTCCTGATCATCGGCGTGATCGCGATGTTCTCGCAGACGCGCAGCACCTACCGCACCAACGACACGGTGGCGCGGATGCAGGAGAACCTGCGCTTCATCCTCAGCCAGATGGAGCCCGACATCCGCATGACCGGCAGCTGGGGCATGCAGAATGCGGGGCCCAATGTCGAGGTTCCGGGCGGCATCAATGTCACCTGCGCCGACGGTACCGACGTCAGCGGCTGGGTGCTGGACAACCTGACCCCGGTGGCGGCCGGCAACTCGGCCTACACCCTGCCCTGCGCGCCCCCCGCGGCCAGGCCCTACCAGGCCGGCACCGACGTCCTGGTGCTGCGCCATGCCAGCGGAGCCGTGGCGCCGGCCACCAACGGCGTGATCCAGATCCAGAGCGACCGCTCCAACAGCCGCGTCTTCGCCGACGGCGCGCCGCCGGCCGCCTGCTGCATCTTCAACTGGCAGACGAATGCCTATTACGTGTCCTCGGCCTCGTCGCTGGGTGCGACCGTGCCGTCCCTGCGGCGCATGACGCTGGCGGGCGGCGTGTGGCAGGACGAAGAGCTGGTGGCCGGCGTGGAAAACCTGCAGATCCAGCTGGGCGTCGACACCAACGCCGATGGCGTGGTGGACCGCTACGTGGACCCCGACAACGGGCTGGTCAACCCGCTGGCGTTCCCGGCGCGGGTCATCGCCGTGCGCCTCTGGCTGCTGCTGCGCGCCGAGCAACCCGACCTCAGCTTCCGGGACGGGACCACCTACGACTTCGCCGACGTGGCGAACTACCAGCCGGGTGACCAGCTGCGCCGCCAGCTCGTCAGCAAAACCATCGTGCTGCGCAACCTGCGGAGCTGATCCAGCCATGAACGCCACCACCCCCACTCCATCCCGGCAGCGCGGCGCCGCGCTGGTCATCGGCCTGATCCTCCTGCTGGTGCTCTCGGTGCTGGCCGTGTCCACCATGAACAGCGCCACCTTCGGCCTGACCATGGCCGGCAACATGCAGTACAGCGAGAACGCCTTCCAGCTGGCGGAGACCGGCATCGAGGTGGCCATCAGCAACGGCCCGTTCTGTGCCGGCGCCGACTGCCCGGCCAACCAGATCCCGCAGACGCAGGTCCTCGACCCCGGCGGCCACGCCATCGGCAGCTACCAGGCCGACACCGTCTACCAGACCTGCACCCTGAAGGACGGCTACAGCGCGAACTTCCGCGCCTACCACTTCCGCATCGCCTCGGTCGGGCAATCCACCCGCGGCGCGCAGTCACAGAACCAGCAGGAATTCTTCCTGATCGGCCCGAACGCCTGCTGAGTCCATCGGATACCAAGGAGTCCCCCATCATGTACCAGCGCATCGGCACCCTTCTGGCAACGGCAGCCCTGGCCCTCGCCAGTGCCACGGCCCCGGCGGCCATGACCAATGTCGAGAACGCCTACGAGACCTCGGCACGCCAGGTCAGCCTGCCCGCGGTCGAGCGGGGTGCGCTGGTCGTCTCCGCCTGCAGCGGCTGCAAGCCGGTCACGCTGCAGGCCGATGCACAGACGCTCTACTTCATCGGCGGGGCCAACGGCGAGCCCGTCACGCTCGCCGGCATGCGCGAGGCCCTGCGGGCCCCGGGCGCCGACCAGCGCCTGCTGACCGTCTTCTACCGTCTCGACAACAACGCCGTCACCCGCGTCGTGCTGGGCGCGCGCTGAGCCACCGGCATATTCCAGAGAGGTCGTGCCACCATGAACATGCTCCACCATCGCACCCGCTCCCTGGCTCTCGGCCTGCTGCTCGGGCTGGCGGCCCTGCCGGTCATCGCCGATGACACCGAGATCTTCATTGCCTCGCAGGACCCCTCCATCACCGGGGCCAAGCCCAACATCCTGTTCATCTACGACAACTCCGGCAGCATGGACAGCACCGTGCTGACGCAGGCGCCGTGGAGCCCCACCACGACGTTCACGGGCTGCTACAACAAGGACCGCCTGTATTTCTCCACCAACTCGACCAAGCCCGCCTGCAACAGCACCAACTACATCAACAAGTCCGCCAACTACTGCAATGCCTCGAAGGCACCGCTGGACAACCTCGGCAGCTACACGGACCGGATGCTGGCCTGGCGCACCGACAACAAAAGCTGGGTCGCCCTCAGTGGCGGTGGCAACAGCGGCCGCTCGCTGGAATGCCGCGCGGACCGCGGCGTCCACGGCAAGGCCGGCGGCGACGGCAAACCCTACGCCGCGAACGGCAACGGCGGTCCCTGGGCTGCCGGTTCGGCCACCGAACCGGCCTGGAACAACGACTACACCGTCTGGGACGGCAACTGGCTGAACTGGTTCTCCAGCGGCGGCATGGTCTCCAAGACCCGCATCGAAATCGTGCGCGAAGTGACCAACAACCTGCTCGCCAGCCTCAATGGCGTCAACGTCGGCCTCATGCACTTCAACTACGAGGAGGGCGGCCCGGTGGCCCAGGCCATCACCAACATCGCCACCTCGCGGACCGACATGCAGGCCGCGGTGAATGCCCTGACCGCCAGCACCTGGACGCCGCTGTCGGAGACCTTTTACGAGGCCGCCAACTACTACATGGGCCGCAACGTCGACTACGGCAACGTCGGTCCCGTGAAAAGCGTGGCGGCCGCGCGCACCAGCGGCACCATCACGGGCAGCACCTACAAGCGGCCGGTGAACTACGCCTGCCAGAAGAACTACATCGTCATCCTGACCGACGGCCAGCCCACGCATGACGTCAGCGCCACCGCCAAGATCAAGGCGCTGCCGCAGTGGGCCAGCTCCGTCACCAAACCCGCCTGCAGCGGCACCGCCGGCAGCGACGGCCAGTGCATGAGCGATCTGGCCGAGTACCTGCACAGGCACGACCTCGACCCGGGTCTGGCGGGCCTGCAGAACGTCACCACCTACACCATCGGCTTTGGCGTGGACCTCGCGCTCGGTGACACCACTTTCCTCCAGCAGACCGCCACCAGGGGCGGCGGCAAGTATTTCCCGGCCGGCGACACCGCCACGCTGCAGTCGGCGTTGACGTCCATCGTCTACGACATCCTCGACGATGCCACCACGTTCTCCACGCCCACGGCGCCGGTGAACGCCTTCAACCGCACCACCAACCTGAGCGACGTGTTCGTCTCGGTGTTCGCACCCTCGGTCAACAGGCACTGGCCGGGCAACCTGAAGAAGTATCACCTGCAGAACGGGCGCCTGATCGACGCCAACGACCAGGCGGCCGTGGACCCGAACACCGGCTTCTTCGCCAAGACCGCCCGGAGCTACTGGTCCGCCGCCGTGGATGGCAACAGCGCCCAGCTCGGCGGCGCCGCCGGCCAGCTGCCGGCCAGCACCGCCCGCAAGCTCTACACCAACATCGCGGGCAATGACCTCGGCGCCGCCGGGAATGCCATCAGCAGCGCCAATGCCACGCTGACCGCGGCCATGATCGGCGCCCCCGCCGCCAGCCGCAACACGGTCATCGACTGGGCGCGCGGCCTCGACGTGCTCGACGAGAACGACAACGGCGACACCACCGACATCCGCAAGGTGATGGGCGACCCGCTGCACGTGCGCCCGGTGAACGTGCTCTACGGGGGCACGATGGCGGCCCCGGATGCCACCGTCTTCGTCTCCACCAACGATGGCTACCTGCATGCCGTCGACCCGGCCGACGGTCACGAGCTCTGGGCCTTCGTTCCCGCGGAGATGCTCGGCCGCCTCTACGACCTCTACCTCGACGAACCCGCCAGCACCCGCACCTACGGCCTGGATGGGGAGATCACCGTCTGGATCGCCAACGACGATGGCCATCCCGGCATCAGCGGCGCGGAGAAGGTCATCCTGCTGTTCGGCATGCGCCGCGGCGGGGATACCGTCTATGCGCTGGACGTCACCGACCGCAGCCAGCCGAAGGTGCTGTGGAAGATCAACAGCGGCATGACCGGCTTCGAACGCCTCGGCCAGACCTGGTCGGCGCCCGTCGTGGCCGACGTCAAGATCGGCTCGACCATCCGCCACGTGGCGCTGTTCGCCGGCGGCTATGACGACGCCGAGGACACCACGCCCTGGCGCAGCGCCGATGCCCGCGGCAACGCCATCTACATGGTCGATGCGCTGACCGGCGAACTGCTGTGGCGGGCGGGCAATGGCAGCAGCTACAACCTCAACCTCGGCGCCATGACCCACGCCATCCCGGCCGGGCTGCGCGTCCTGGACCTCGACCTCGACGGCTTCGCCGACCGCATGTACGTCGGCGACATGGCCGGCCAGGTCTGGCGCTTCGACATCAACAATGGCCAGCCGGCCGCCACCCTGGTGGACGGCGGCGTCTTCGCCAGCCTCGGCGGCGCGGCGGCCGGCAGCCCGCCGGTGCCGGACAGCGCGGCGCGCCGCTTCTACTCGACACCGGATGTCGCGCGGATCATCGCCAACAACCGCGCCTACCTGAGCATCAACATCGGCTCTGGCCACCGGGCGCACCCGCTGGAAACCGCGGTCGAGGACCGCTTCTACGCGCTGCGCGACTACAAGGTGCTCGACCGGATCGCCACCGGCAGCTATCCGGCGCCGATCAAGGAGAACAACCTGGTCGACATCACCAACGAACTGGCCCCCACCATCCCGCAGAACTCCTCGGGCTGGCTGCTGCGCATGGCCCTGAACGCCGGGGAGAAGGTGATGGCCGAGTCGCTGACCTTCGACAACGTGGTGCTGTTCAGCTCCTTCACGCCGGGCGGCAACGGCGATGCCTGCGTGGCGGCCGGCGGCCTCAACCGCCTGTACGTCATCAGCGTCCGCGACGGCTCACCGGTGGCCAACCTCGACGGCTCCACCGCCGGCGATGGCACGCCCGGCCCGCTGACCCTCGGCGACCGCTATCGCGCCCTGAGCCAGGGCGGCATCGCCCCGAGCCCGGCGGTGTTCTTCTCGCCGCCGGCAGGACAGCTGGCGGGAGGCGCCCAGCCCGTGGCCTGCCTCGGTGACAACTGCGACGACGCACGCAACCACACCGGCGAGGGCACCACACCGACGCTGTGCATCGGCGTGGAATGCTTCGACCCGGGCTTCGCCAACCCGCCGCGGCGCACCCACTGGAACCAGGACGGCACCGAGTGAGGGGCCGGCAAGGGGAACTCAGATGAACCAGCGCAATCGCGGATACACCCTCATGGAACTGATGGTGGTCGTCACGATCGTGGGCATCCTGGCCGCGGTGGCCGTGCCCTCCTACCGCCAGTACACGATGCGGGCCAAGCGGGCGGATGCCACCACCGCCCTGCTGCGGCTGGCAGCCATGCAGGAGCGCTTCTACATCCAGCACAACAGCTATGCCTCGACCGACCTGATGGACGACGCCCCGCCGGCGGGCCTCGGCATCCCCGGCACCGAACGCGGCTACTACAGCCTGGCGATCGATTCCAACGACCTCACCACCGGCTACACGGCCACGGCCACGGTGGTGGCCGGCGGCGAGCAGGCGGACGACACCGACTGCGCGGCATTCAGCGTCAATGCCCAGGGCCTGCGCAGCGCCGCGGACAGCGGCGGCGGCGACAACACGGACCGCTGCTGGCGCTGAAGCCGCCGCCGGGCCCACACCGGGCACAACCGCAGCACGCGGGCTTGCGGGGGCCGGGCCACAGTCTGCTATCCTCTATCGCGGGGAGGGGTGGCGCTCGGGGGAGTCCCTGGCTTCGCGATGCAGGGACCCCGCGTGTGCCGGACCTCGTGGTCGACACATCCGGGGGAGTTCTCATGCACCATCCACGGCAGCGGGCCAGCGCCCGCCTTGTCCTGCTCTCGGCCGGCGCACTGGCGCTGTTGCCCGGCATCCTGTCCGCCCAGCAGAAGGCGCCAGCCGCGCCGGTCACCACCCTGACCCAGGACGAGATGCCCGAGATCATCGTCACCGGCTCGCGCATCGCACGACCGGACCTGACCGCCATCAGCCCCATTGCCATCATCGGCGCCGAGGCCATCCAGCTCAGCGGCGCCACGACGGTGGACGAGTTCCTGCGCCGGACGCCGCAGTTCGCCCCGGGCATCGGCAGCAATACCAACAACGGCAACGACGGCAGTGCCACCATCGACCTGCGCAATCTCGGCGAGGAGCGCACGCTGGTGCTGGTGAACGGCAAGCGCTTCGTGCCCTATGACTACCAGGGCTTTGTCGACATCAGCATGATCCCCACGAGCCTGATCGAGCGGATCGAGGTCATCACCGGCGGCGCCTCGGCCGTGTACGGCGCGGACGCCATCGCCGGCGTGGTCAACTTCATCCTCAAGCAGGACTTCGAGGGGCTCGAGGTCAACGGCGGCACGAGCCGCACCGGCGACAACGACGGTGACAGCTACGACTTCAACGTCACCGCGGGCGGCAATTTCGCCGGCGGGCGCGGCAACGTCGTCATGAACTTCGGCTACACCAAGCGCGATGCGGTCACGCAGGACCAGCGCGGCTATTCCCGCTTCTCCCTCGACAACCTGCTCGAACCCGGTGGCAGCTATACCATCCCCGGATCCACCGCCTTCGACACCGGCTACCCCGGCGACCCGCTGGACACCTGCCTGCAGTTCACGAAGTCGGGGGACATCTCCGGCACCTGCGACGGCTCCTTCAACTTCAACAAGTACAACCTGCTGCAGACGCCACAGCAGCTGTGGACCGGCACGGCGCTGGCGCGCTACGAGATCACCGACAGCCTGGAGGCCTACGCCCGCGCCTCGTTCGCGAACAACAGGGTGGACACCGTCATTGCGCCCACCGGCACCTTCTTCAACACCTTCGAGTACCACTATCTCGACAACCCCTTCCTCAGCCCGTCGGTGCGCAGCCGCTGGGCACTCGTGGACGCGGCCGACGCCAGTCCGGGCGATGGCATCGTCAGCGTCGACCTGGGCCGCCGGCTGGTGGAGGCCGGCACGCGCGACTCCCTCTACGAGAACACCGCCTACCAGTTCGTCGGCGGCCTGAAGGGGCGCATCTGGGAGGACCACCGCTGGGAGGTCTTCGGCCAGTATGGCCACACTTCACGCAACCAGAACTTCGTCAATGACATCAACATCGACAAGGCGCGGCTGGCGGCCGATGTCGTGGATGACGGCGCGGGCCATCCGGTCTGCCGCATCAACGCCGATGCCAACCCGTCCAACGACGACCCGGCCTGTGTCCCCGCCAACTTCTTCGGCGAGGGGAACCTGGACCCCAGGGTCATCCCCTTCATTGCCTTCGGCAACCTGCTCGAGGTGGACCGGACCAGCCAGCAGGTCTTTGGCGGTTCGCTGAGCGGCGACCTGCCCTGGCAGCTGCCGACGGCCTCCAGGCAGGCGGGCTACGCCGTCGGCGTGGAGTACCGCGAGGAGAAGGGCCAGGCGCGCCCGGACAGCAACTATGCGGCCGGCCTCGCGCCGGGCTTCGGCTCGAGCTCGCAGGTGGATGCCCGCATCAGGATCCGCGAGGTGTTCGGCGAGTTGCTGGTGCCGGTCGTGAGTGATGCCCCGTTCGCCCGCTCGGTCAACCTGGAAACCGGCATCCGCCATGCCCGCTACGAGAACGACACCACCATCGGCGCGGCATCGCTGGGCAACACCTTCTACAACACCAGCTGGAAGCTCGGCGCCGACTGGAAGCCCGCCGACGAACTGCGCTTCGCCGTCATGTTCCAGCGCGCCGTGCGCGCCCCGACGCTGCAGGAAATCGGCCTGCCGAAGACCTCCTCCACCGGCGACCTCATCAATGATCCCTGCGACAGCAGCAACCCGCCCACCGACCCGAACCTGATCGCACTCTGCGAGGCCACGGGCGTGCCCACCGGCCAGGCCGGCAACTTCGTCGGCATCTCCGCCGGCCAGGTGAACAACTTCCTCGGCGGCAACCCCCGGCTGCGGCCCGAAAAGGCCGACACCTGGACACTGGGCGTGGACTGGGTGTCCTCCACCATCGAGGGGCTGGAGGTCAAGCTCGATTACTACTACATCGACATCAGCCAGGCCATCGTGGAGATCTCCGAGCAGAACATCATCAACGGCTGCTACCGGGTGGAAAAGGACCCGAACGGCTTCTTCTGCTCGCGCATCCACCGCAACGCGGTCACCGGCAGCCTGCTCGGCAACCCCGAGTACGGCATCGACAAGAGCCGTGTCAACGCCGCCCGCGAGACGGCCAAGGGCATCGATGTCATGGTCCGCTATGCCTTCGACATGGGCTCGAAGGGCGCCCTGGACCTCGGCCTGAATGCCAACTACGTCATCGAGCGCAACACCAAGGACCGCTACAACACGCCCACCAACGACTGCGCCGGCCTCGCCGGCAAGACCTGCCTGCGCCCGTTGCCGGAACTGAGCTTCGTGCAGACCACCCGCTGGACCTGGAACGCCCTGACGCTGCAGCTCGCCTGGCGCTACCTCGACCCCATCAAGCAGGACGCCCTGAGCCTTTCCGCCTTCGCCTACGACCCGGTGACCAACCCCGAGGGCATGAAGCCCGCGGACTTCGCCGTGCGCAAGATCCCCTCGCGGAGCTATTTCGACCTGACCGGCAGCTACAGCATCAATGACACCTGGACGCTGCGCGCCGGCGTCATCAACCTCTTCGACAGGGATCCGCCCGTGGTCGGCAACGAGTGGGGTGGCACCACCGAGAACAGCGGCAACACCTTCCCCGCCACCTACGACCCGCTGGGCCGGGTGTTCTCGCTGGGCGTCAACGCCCGGTTCTAGCTTGCCCGGCCACGCCCGCCTGTGGATCCTGGTCGCGGCCTGCTGCGGGCTGGCGCGCATCAGCCTCGCGGAGGCCACGCTGGCGGACTGCCGCCACATCGCCGGAGACCGCGAGCGCCTCGCCTGCTATGACGCGCTGGCCGACCGCACGGGCGCCGCCAGCCCGCCCCCCACCGCCGCGGACCTCTTCGGCCACGACGCGGTGCGAAGCGCGGCCATGGCGCGCGCGGCGGCCGGCATCGGCGACACGCAGGCGATCACCGCCACCGTCACGCAGGCCAGGCGCGACGCTTACGGCAAGCTGGTGATGGTCCTCGGGAACGGCCAGACCTGGGAGCAGATCGACACGACCCCGCTGCCGGTGAAGGCCGGGGCCGAGGTGCGCATCCGGCGCGCAGCGCTGGATTCCTACCTGCTCAGCCTCGCGGCCGGCGGCCAGGGCATCCGCGTCCGCCGCAGGCCATGATGCCACCACGCTGCGGACCTGATCTGCCACAGCATCCCGCGCAGGAACCCGCCGCATCCGGCTCAGCCGGCCGCGGGCCTGCGCTGGCGTGAATTCCGGGCGGTGTGGTCGAGGCTGGCAATCCGGTCGGCGAGCAGGCCGGTCTGCCCGACAAAGTAGCCTTGGGCATAGCTGATGTTGAGCTGGCGCAGCAGATCGAGGGCCGCCTGGTCCTCCACGAACTCGGCCACGGTCTCCAGCTGCATCACGCGCGCCACCTCGGCGATCGCCGCCACGACCGACTGGGAGACCACGTTGGTGGCGAGGTCGCGCACGAAACTGCCGTCGATCTTGAGCGTGTCCACGGGGAAGAGCTTGAGGTAGGCGAAGGAACTCAGGCCGGTGCCGAAGTCGTCCAGGGAGAAGTGGCAGCCCATGGCGCGCATCGCCTGCATGAAGGCCTGCGCCTGCTGCATCTTCGCCACGGCCACCGATTCGGTGATCTCGAAGGCGATCACGTCGGGCGCGACACCGCTGGAGCGCACCGCGCTTTCGACAAAATGCAGGAAGTGCCGGCTGCCGAGGCTCTGCCCGGAGAGATTGATGGCAAAGCGCGCGGCAGACCCGGCGAGGTGGCGGCCATGTTGCGCGAGCAGGCGCAAGGTGGTGCTCACCACCCAGCGGTCCAGCTCCTCCATGAGCTGGTAGCGCTCGGCGGCAGACATGAACTCCCCGGGCGGCATGTGCTGCCCGTCATCGTTCACGATCCGTACCAGCACCTCGTTGTAGTCCGCCACGCGGCCGGATTTCAGTGCCGCCAGCGGCTGGGCCACCAGCACGAGGCGGTTGTTCTCGATGGCGCTGCGCACATGGCCGATCAGCTGGATGTCGTCGACGCGCTGCACCAGGCTGGCATCCGCCGACTGGTACACCTCGGCCCGGCCGCGACCGCGGTCCTTGGCGGCCTGCAGTGCCACACGTGCCGCGCCCATCCCGCCATCACCGTCGCTGACCGCACCGAGCGCGCTGATGCCGATGCTGACCGAGGCGCGGTGTATCTGGCCGTCACGCTCGAAGCAACGCTCGCGGAAGCGGACACAGATCCTCTCGCCGAGCACACGCGCCTCATCCACGCCGGTGTGGCGCAGGAGGGCGGCAAACTGGTCCCCGGTGATGCGGGTCAGCAGGTGGCCAGGCAGCGCGTCGCGCAGGACGGTGGCCAGGTGCAGAAGGACCTCGTCGCCCACCTCCCGGCCGAAAGTCTCATTGAAGACATGCAGCCGGTCCACGTCCATGGCCATCACCACGCCGTCGTCCGCGGCGGTTGCCGCGGCCAGCTCGCGCTCGAATACCGGCCAGCTCGCCAGGCCCGTGAGGTCGTCGTAATCGCGATCGAGCAGCGAATCGACATGGGAGACGACATAGCGGATGACGCGGATCAGGCGCCGCTCGCTGAAGCGGGAGTGACGCCAGCCGGTGAGCGCCAGGATGCCATGTGCGGGCCGCCCGGGTGACTGGACGGCGATCCAGAGCAGCTCGTCACTGCGTCCCACGTCACCGCCAGCGGCCGAGGCCGCACCCACGCCGGCCATCAGCCGGGCGCAGGCCTGGCGTGCAGCAGCCGGGTCCAGCGCCTCGCCGGCTGTCAGCGCCAGGTGCTTGCCCGGGATCACCACCCAGGCCCCGCGGATACCGAGGTGTTCGCAGCAGAGTTCCAGGATCCCGGCCAGGGTGCGCTCGCAGGGTTGCTGGCGGTCGTGCAGCAGCCGCTCCACCTTGTGGAGCAGGCGCTCCTCGGCAGCCTGGACCTGCAGCTTGCGCTGGCTCTCCACGAGCCGGTAGCGCAGCGTCAGCTCGCGCTGCAACACTCGCAGCGCCGGAGCTGCCTGCTCGAGCAGGGACGCGTACGGCAGGCTGGCCACTGCAGGGTCGGTGAGCAGGTTGAGGACACCCAGCAGGCGGCCGTCCTCGCCGGCCAGCGGAACCAGGTGCGCCAGGCATGCGCCCAGCGGCAGCCGCGCACCCTCCACCGGCGGGGCCTCGCCCTTGAGCAGCCGCACCAGCAGGCTGCGGTAGGCGTCTGAAACCGGCGGCACACCCTCCTGCGGCGCTTCCGTCCAGAAGACCTGCCCGCGGGCATCGTGGCAAACGATGCCCCTGACCTGCGGCAGCACAGCCCGGAAAAGGGCGCCGTAGTCCCCGAGGACGACCTCCTTGCCGAGCAACTCCGCCATCAAGACTCCCGGGGCTCCCGCCTCCCGCACAGGATGCCCGACCCGGCACCCCGGGCGCCGTGACCGCCCTCGCGGTTTGCCGGCGGGCCGGGGGCTTGCGTTGACCCACCCCCCCGCCGGGACTAGGATGGCCCCTCCGCGGCCGCCCCGGCCGGGGCATTCGAGGGAGTCTCGCGCCCGCAAGGGTGCGTTCTGGCAAGGATGAGCGCCGAAGCAACGACAGGAAGCGGCCGGCTGGCCTTTACGCCCGAGGTCGAGCGCGCCACGCGGGCCATCTACGAACGCGTCCGCAACGTGATCCCCGGGGTCGAGTGGCCTGTCCACGCGCCGCTCATCGCCGCGATCAATGAACTCAAGCGCCAGCGCAATGCCGTGATCCTGGCGCACAACTACCAGACCCCGGAGATCTACTACGGCGTTGCCGACTACCGCGGCGACTCGCTGGGACTCGCCCAGGAGGGCGCACGCACGGACGCCGACGTGATCGTGATGTGCGGCGTGCGGTTCATGGCCGAGACGGCGAAGATCATGAGCCCGCGGAAAACGGTGCTGCTGCCGGACATGGAGGCCGGCTGCTCGCTGGCGGCCTCCATCACCGGCGCCGATGTCCGCCGGCTGAAGGCCCGGTATCCGGGTGTGCCGGTGGTCTGCTACGTCAATGCGTATGCCGACGTCAGGGCCGAGGCCGACATCTGCTGCACCTCGGCCAATGCGGTGAAAGTCGTCGAGTCACTGGACACCGACCGCGTGATCTTCATCCCCGACGGCTACCTCGGCCGCTACGTCGCCAGCCAGACCGACGTGGAAGTCATCCTCTGGGAGGGCACCTGCGAGGTGCACGAGCGTTTCACGCCGCAGGACATCCGCGAATTCCGCCGCAGCCGCCCCGGCGTGCACGTCATGGCCCACCCCGAGTGCTCACCCGAGGTGCTGCGCGAGGCCGACTATGTCGGCTCGACTTCCGGCATGATCCGCCACATCGAAACGGCGCAGCCGGACCAGGTCGTACTCGTCACCGAGTGTTCCATGAGCGACAACGTCGCCGTGCAGTTCCCCGATGTGGATTTCGTGCGGCCCTGCAACCTCTGCCCGCACATGAAACGCATCACGCTGGCGAACATCCTGCACAGCCTGCAGACGCTGGCGCCGGCCATCGACGTCGCGCCCGACGTGGCAGAGCGTGCCCGGCGTTCCATGGAGCGCATGCTGGCCGTGGGCCGCACCACCGCCACCGCCTGACGCGGCCCCCGCGCACGTTGAGCTCCGGGTCCCACGACGTCCTGGTCATCGGCGCCGGCCTCGGCGGCATGTCGGCTGCGCTGCGCCTGGCCGCCCTCGGGTATCGCGTCGCCCTGATGGCCAAGAAGGGCCTGGAGGAGAGCTCGAGCGCCCACGCCCAGGGCGGCATCGCGGCCGCCATCGGCGCCGGGGATTCCCCCGCCCTGCATGTCGATGACACCCTCACGGCCGGTGCGGGCCTCTGCCACCGCGACGCGGTCGAGTGGGTGGCCAGCCGCGCACCGGCCTGCATACGCTGGCTCGAGGACCAGGGCGTGCGCTTCACGCACACGCGGGACGGGGCCGCGCTGCATCTCACCCGCGAGGGCGGGCATTCGCACCGGCGCATCGTCCATGCCGCAGACATGTCCGGCCGGGCCATCATCGCGGCGCTGGCCGCCCGTGTCCGCGCCGATGCGAACATCACGCTGCTCGGCAACCAGATCGCCGTGGATCTCATCACCGCCGCCAAGCTTGGCGCGGATGGGGGGAACCGCTGCCTCGGCGCGTACGCGCTCGACCGTGGCAGCGGCCGCGTGGTGACGCATCCGGCGCGGGCCGTGGTGCTGGCCACCGGCGGCGCCTCCAAGACCTATCTCTACACCACCAACCCGGACACCTCCACGGGTGATGGCATCGCCATGGCCTGGCGGGCAGGCTGCCGGGTGGCCAACCTCGAGTTCGTGCAGTTCCACCCGACCTGCCTCTACCACCCGCAGGCAAAGTCCTTCCTCATCTCCGAAGCCGTGCGCGGCGAGGGCGGCCGCCTGCTGCTGCCCGACGGACGGCGCTTCATGCAGGACCACGATCCCCGCGGGGAGCTGGCCTCGCGCGACATCGTGGCCCGCGCCATCGACTATGAAATGAAGCGCGGCGGCTTCGAGTACGTCTGGCTGGACATCAGCCACCGGCCGGCGGAGGACATCCTCGCGCACTTCCCCAACATCGCCGCCCGTTGCCGCGAGTTCGGCATCGACATCACCCGCCAGCCGATCCCGGTGGTCCCCGCCGCCCACTACAGCTGCGGTGGCGTGATGACCGACCTGCACGGCGCCACCGACCTGCGCGGGCTCTACGCGGTCGGCGAGTGCAGCTTCACCGGCCTGCATGGCGCCAACCGCCTGGCCAGCAACTCGCTGCTGGAGTGCGCGGTGTTCGGTGCAGCGGCGGCCGAGCGCATCACGGGGGACCTGGCTGCGCTCCCCGCGCTGGCCCGCCAGCTGCCGGCCTGGGACGAGAGCCGCGTCACCGACCCCGACGAACAGGTGATCGTGTCCCACAACTGGGACGAGCTGCGCCGCTTCATGTGGAATTACGTCGGCATCGTACGCACCAACAAGCGCCTGGAGCGGGCCCGTCACCGCGTGACGCTGCTGCAGGAGGAAATCGCCGAGTTCTACGGCAACTTCCGCATCACCAACGACCTGGTGGAACTGCGCAACCTGGCGCTGGTGGCCGAGCTGACCATCCGCAGTGCACTCTCCCGCCACGAGAGCCGCGGCCTGCACTTCAACCGCGACCACCCGCAGACCCTGCCCGACGCCGGGGCCCGCGACACCATACTGACTCCGTAGGGCAACGCCGCACGGCGCCGCGGGCGCCCTTGCGGCGGATACCCCCGAAGTCGCTCCACGTGATTCGCTTTGTTCGGGGGTATCCGCCTCCGGGCGCTGAAGCGCCGCCGCGAGGGCAGCCACAACCTGAGAGCCCCCTGGACAACCGCATTGCGCGGGGATTCAGCCGGCCTTCTCGAGAGACGAGCGCTTGATCGCCGCCAGCGACGTGGTGCCCGCGAACTGCATGATGCGCTTCAGCTCCTCGCGCAGGATCGTGAGCACGCGGGCCACGCCGTCCTCGCCGAAGGCGCCCAGGCCCCAGAGATAGGGCCTCCCGATGCAGATCGCACTCGCCCCGAGGGCCAGCGCCTTGAACACGTCGGTGCCGCGCCGGAAGCCGCCATCGACGAGCACCGGAATCCGGCCCGCGGCCGCCTCCACCACCTCCGGCAGGCTGGCCAGCGTGGAGCGCAGGCTTTCTTCCTGCCGCCCCCCGTGATTGGACACGATGAGGCCGTCCACGCCGCGCGCCACCGCGAGCGCCGCGTCCTCCCGGGTCACGATGCCCTTGAGCGCCAGCTTCAGCGGGGTCCGCGCGCGGATCCAGTCGATGACATCCCAGGTCAGCGCGGCATCGCCGACGCGGGGCGGGCCGGAATGACCGGTGAAATTGCCAAGCGGCAGCGGTGCCGTGCGGCTGCCCGCGACCCGTGCCCACCAGGCTTCGCCTTCGCGGTTGCCCCGCGTATTGGAATCCACGGTCAGCACCAGGACACCGCAGCCGGCAGCCTCCGCGTCATGGATCAGCTTCTCCATGAGGCCGTGGTCCGGCGATGCATACAACTGGAACCACAGCGGGCCGGACGCCCTGGCGATGGCACCGACGCTGTGGTTCGTGACCGTGGAGGCGATCATCAGCTGCCCGGCGGCCCGGGCCGCCCGGGCCGTGGCCAGTTCGCCATCCGGATGGATCGACTGCTGGTTGCCCACCGGCGCGAGGATCACCGGGCACTCGAGCGTCTCGCCAAGCACCCGGGTGCCCAGCCCGATGCGGCTGACGTCCACCAGGCGCCGCACGCGGATGGCCCAGGCATCGAAGGCATCCCGGTTGGCCTGCAGCGTCTTGCCATCATCCGCAGCACTGGCGATATAGTGGAGGACGGGCAGGGCGAGCTTCTGCTGCGCCACCCGCTCCATCTGGAAGACATCGAGTGCCTCCGCGGCACCGGTCGGAACCGCCAGTTCCGGCCGTGCCTCGACGGCAGGGGCCAGCGCCGCCGCCGTCCACAACAGCGGGGACTGCAGCACGAAGCGCAGCAGCTCACGGCGCGCAACCGGCCGGGCATCGTCTGACATCATCATCACCGTCCCCTCGCCCGCACGATAATCCGTCCGCCCCCCGCTGGGAAGGCCGCACCGAAACCGGCTATGCTGGCCGGCAGCTGCGGATCCGGACCCGGGGCCGGGCAGCCCGCGAGGAGAACGAGGAATGGCGAGCCATCAGAGGGATATCTCCAGCCAGGACCTGGAGCTCGGCGAGTGGCTGGAATCCATGGAGTCGCTGCTGCGGGCCGATGGTCCCGAGCGGGCCAAGCAGGTCTTCCGGGCGCTGCGCGACTACCTCGGCAACGAGCACGTCGTCGTCGCGGACGCCACGCTCAACACCCCATACCGCAATACCATCCCGCTGGCCCAGCAGCCGGCCTACCCGGGTGACATCGCCACCGAGGAGCGCATCGAGAACATCCTGCGCTGGAATGCCATGGCCATGGTGCTGCAGGGCTATGACAGCGGCACCGGCGTGGGCGGGCACATCGGCACCTATGCCTCGGCGGCCACCATGCTCGAGGTGGGCCTCCACCACTTCTTCCGCAACCCCGGGCCCGACTATGGCGGCGACCTCGTCACCATCCAGGCCCATGCGGCACCTGGCATCTACGCCCGCGCCTTCCTCGAGGGCCGGCTCACGGCGGAGCAGCTGCGCAACTTCCGCCGTGAACTGCAGCCGGGCGGCGGCCTGTCCTCCTATCCGCACCCGCGCAACATGCCGGGCTTCTGGCAACTGCCCTGCGCGTCCATGGGCCTGTCCACGCCGAGCGGCATCTACCAGGCGCGCTTCGCCCGGTACCTGGAGAACCGCGGCCTGAAGACGGCCAACGGTGGCAAGGTCTGGGTGTTCATCGGCGATGGCGAAGCGGACGAGCCCGAGGTGCTCGGCACCATCAACATCGCCGCGCGCGAACGGCTCGACAACCTGGTGATGGTGGTCAACTGCAACCTGCAGCGGCTCGACGGCCCGGTGCGCGGCAACGGCAAGATCATCCAGGAACTGGAACGCAGCTTCCGCGGCGCGGGCTGGGATGTCATCAAGGTGATCTGGAGCGGCGAATGGGACCCGCTCTTCGCCATCGACCGCGATGGCGTCCTCCAGGAGCGCATGGAGCGCGCGGTGGACGGCGACTACCAGATGTACTCGGTCTCCAGCGGACAGGAAGTGCGCGAACACTGGGTCGAGGGGGACGCCAGGCTGGCCGAGATCATGGCGGTGCTCTCCGACGAGGAGATCCGCTGCATCCGCCGCGGCGGCCACGACCAGCGCAAGATCCACGCGGCCTTCCAGCGCGCGAGCCGCGCCACCGACCGGCCCACCGCGATCCTCATCAAGACCATCAAGGGCTACGGCATGCAGGGCTACGAAGGCTCCAATGTCGTGCACCAGAAGAAGAACCTGGCCACGGAGGAGCGCATCGAGACCGCCCGCCGGCTCGGCATCCCGCTCGGCGACGAGGCGGCGGCCCGTGCCGCGTTCTACCGCCCGCCCGAGGACAGCCCCGAGATGCGCTACCTGCGCGAGCACCGTGCGGCGCTCGGTGGCCCCTGGCCCCGGCGCGTGGTGCAATGCCCGGCGCTGCAGGCCCCGGCTCCCGACTTCTTCCAGGAACACCTCGATGGCTCGGCGGACCGGCCGCTCTCCACCACCATGGCCTTCGTGCGCATGCTCGGCAAGCTGATCGGCCATCCAGGGCTCGGCCGGTACATCGTTCCCATCGTCCCGGACGAGGCCCGCACCTTCGGCCTGGAGGCGCTGTTCCGCCGCTGGGGCATCTACTCCTCGGAAGGCCAGAAATACCGGCCGGTCGACAGCACCACGCTCAGCCCCTACCGCGAAACCAGGGATGGGCAGATCCTGCAGGAAGGCATCTGCGAAGCCGGGGCCATGGCCTCCTTCCTCGCCGCCGGCACCGCCTACGCGGTGCACGGCGTGCCGACCATCCCGTTCTACATCTTCTACTCGATCTTCGGCTTCCAGCGCGTCGGCGACATGATCTGGAGCGCGGCCGACATGCTCTGCCGCGGCTTCCTGCTCGGCGGCACCGCGGGGCGTACCACGCTCAACGGCGAGGGGCCGCAGCACCAGGACGGCCACTCGCAGGTGGTCGCCGGCACCCTGGCCAACATGCGCAGCTACGACCCGGCCTTCGCCGGCGAGCTGGCCATCATCGTGCGCGACGGCATCGAGCGCATGTACGACCGGCAGGAAGACGTCTTCTACTACATCACCCTCTACAACCAGAACTATCCGATGCCGCCCGTCCCGGCCGCGGCAATGGCTGGCATCGTGCGCGGGATGTACTGCTTCAGGCGCTCCGCCCTCGGTGTCACGCGAGGCCGCAAGGCGCATCTGTTCGGCAGCGGCGCCATCATGACCGAGGTGCTGAAGGCCGCCGAGCTGCTGGAGGCCGCGGGCGTGGCCACCGATGTGTGGAGCGTCACCAGCTACAACGAGCTGAGCCGCGAGGCACTGCGCGCCGAGCGCGACCAGCGCCTCGGCACCGGGGCCAGGCCCTGGGTGCAGGCGCTGCTCGGCAACGAGACCGGAGTGTTCGTCGCCGCCAGCGACCACATGAAGGCGCTGCCGCTCTCCATCGCCCGCTGGGTGCCGGGCCCCTACACGGTGCTCGGCACCGACGGCTTCGGCCTCAGCGAGTCACGTGAAGAACTGCGCCGGCACTTCGAGGTGAGCGCGGAAAGCATCGCGCATGCCGCCGCTGCGGCCCTGGCCGGCCGGCGGGCCGTGTCGCGACGGGAACTGAAGGAACTGGCGGCGCGCTGGGGGATCGATCCGGCCAAGCCCGACGCCTCGCTCACCGGGCCTGCCGGTTACCGGCGGGACTGAACGGGCGGCTAGAGGACCGACTGGCGCCGGCGCACGACCCCGAGCAGGCCAAGGCCCGAGCCGAGCAGCCAGAGGGCGGCAGGCACCGGCACCACCACCTGGGTCACCAGCGTGAATTTCTTCTGGATCCACGCCAGCTGACCGGAAGCCGCGTAGGCGCGCAGGGTGTCCTGGATCGACACCGTCATGTCGTCCGCCTTCTGGACGAAGCTCGCCGCGGGCAGCAGCGTGCCGCCGAGACTGGCGATCTGCGCACCGCCGGAATCGCCACTGATGGTGGCCAGGTTCCAGAGCTGGCTGATGCCGTCCGAAGACACATGGTTGCTGCGCGCCTGCATGTAGAGCGAGGCCCGCACGTTGCCGCCATTGACGATCTCGTAATCGAATTCCTCGTTGACCGCCAGCGAGGCGATTTCCTGCCCGCCCGTCGTCCAGACCCGGTCGAAGATGAAATTGGCGGGTCCTGCCGTGGCGAATCCGGTACCGTTGGACAGGGCAAGGAAGCTCGCCGGGAAGAACTGCATGTCATCGCCGACCCGCGTCGGCAAGCCGGTCCAGGCCACCGCAGTCTGGGCATTGTCGTAGCGGTAGCAGACCGTCGGTCCGCAATCGGTGATCGTCGCTGCGCCGGCCGGGCCGGCCATGCCGGCCACGCCCACCGCCATGGTCACGGCCATCAGATACTGGAGTTTCATGGTCGATCTTCCCCGCCAGTCGTGTTTTCTGGTCGTTATGCGAATCCTGCCGCCGTTCAGCAGCCCACGGCCCGGCGCCGCAGCACACCCAGCACCCCGAGTCCCGATCCCAGCAGCCAGAGGGCTGCCGGCACCGGCACCTCCTGGGTCGAGGGCAGCCATTGAGCCTGCAGGATGAATTTCTTGTGGATGAATGCGTATTGGCCGGCTGCAGTCGTGCTGGCTGTCAGCGTATTGGCAATCGATACCTTCACATCGTTGGCCGGTCCGGTGAAGCTGGCAACCGGGTAGCCGGACGCCGAAAGGCTCCACAGGTCCATCCCGCCGGAATCGGCACTGGCCGTGAACAGCGGCGTCGCGGCGATGGTATCCGTCAAGAGCACATTGCTGCTGATCGTCAGGCCCAGCTGGGCGCTGACCAAACCATTGCCCACGATCTCGTAATCGCCTTCCTCCGCCACCAGCAGGCTCAGGATGCCGGCACCGGAGGGCGTCCAGACGCGATCGAACACGAAGGTCGTGTTGCTGGTGCTGGGCCCGGCACCATCCTCGGACAGCGCCCAGAAATCCCAGGGCATGAACCGCATGTCGTCACCGACGCGCGTTGGCGCACCGAGCAGCGCAAGGGCGGCCTGGCTGTCATCGTACTGGTAGCAGACCGTCGCTGTAACCGGGCAGTCGGTAATCGCTGCCGCCCATGATCCCAGTGGTGCCAGGGACAATGAGGCCAGCAAAAGTGCGCGGATGGAAGGCTTCATGAACACTCAACCGTGTTTGGTCTTGGTTATGGTACGGTGCTGCAGTCGACGGATTCCCCCGGGGATCCATCTGCGATTCAAACCCTAAACCCGTTCCACGAAAAACGCAAGAAAACCCCATCACGTCATCGTGTTATTGAACATAACCCCGCGTGCGGATGGCGCCCCATCCCGACCGCCATGAACGCCAGCCTCTTCGCCCGCTTCATGCAGGCGGCACCCGCCGATCCTGGCCAGCCGCTCATCGAACGTCCCGGCCTGCCGCCGCTGTCCTGGCAGGACATGCTGGAGGCGAGCGGGCGCCTCGCCGCCCTGCTCAGCCGACTGGGGCTGAAACCCGGGGACCGGGTCAGCGTCCAGGTGGCCAAGTCGGCCGAGGCGGTCTGGCTGTACCTGGCCTGCCTGCGCGGGGGCTTCGTCTTCCACCCGCTCAACGAGGGCTACCAGCCGGCCGAACTGGCCTACCTGCTGGCCGACGCCACCCCGGCCCTGGCCGTCTGCGATCCGGCCCACGAAGCCCTGTTCCGCACGCTGGCCGCCCCTGGCTGCAGCGTGCTCACGCTGGCCGCCGACGGCTCCGGCAGCCTCTCCCGGGCCGCAGCTTCCCTGGCCCCGGACAGCACGGTCGCCGAACGGCAGGCGGACGACATGGCCGCACTCTTGTATACCTCGGGCACCACCGGCCGCCCCAAGGGCGCCATGATCAGCCACGGCAACCTGGCCAGCAACGCCACCGCGCTGGTGGGAGCCTGGGGATTCTCCCCCGCCGACCGGCTGCTCCATGCCCTGCCGCTCTACCACGCGCACGGGCTGTTCGTCGGCCTGGGCTGCGCGCTGATGAGCGGGGCCCGGCTGCTGTTCCTCGGGCGCTTCGATCCGGCCGCCGTGCTCGCCGCGCTGCCGGCGGCCACCGTGATGATGGGCGTGCCCACCTATTACAGCCGCCTGCTCCAGCAACCCGGCCTCGATCATGAGGCCTGCGCGCACATGCGCCTGTTCGTCTCCGGCTCCGCCCCGCTGTCGCCCGATACCTTCCACGCCTTCCGGGCACGCACCGGCCATGCCCTGCTCGAACGCTACGGCATGACCGAGACCGGCATGAACACATCCAACCCGCTCGCTGGCGAACGGCGCGCCGGCAGTGTCGGCCTGCCGCTGCCGGGTGTCGAACTGCGCATCGCCGGCAGCGATGATGCGCCCCTGCCCGCCGGCGGGATCGGTGAAATCCAGCTCCGCGGGCCGAACGTCTTTTCCGGCTACTGGGGCCTGCCCCGGAAGACCGCCGGGGCCTTCACCGCCGATGGCTTCTTCCGCAGCGGCGACCAGGGCGTGGTCGGGCCCGACGGTTACCTGAGCATCGTCGGCCGCAGCAAGGACCTGGTCATCACCGGCGGGCTCAATGTGTATCCGCGCGAAGTCGAGATCCTCATCGACTCGCTCCCGGGCGTCGCCGAGTCCGCGGTGATCGGCGTGCCGCACCCGGACTTCGGCGAGGCGGTCGTTGCCGTGGTGGTTGCCCGCGAAGGCGCTGCTCCGTCGGAGGATGCCATCCTCAGCGCCCTGAAACAGCAGCTCGCGGGCTTCAAGATCCCCAAGCGGGTGTTCCTCGTCCCGGAACTGCCGCGCAACGCGATGGGCAAGGTCGGCAAGACGATCCTGCGCGAGCGCTACGCACAGGCGTTCGCGTGAAACCGCCGGCCGGGTCCTGCACGTCGTTGACGGATCCGGGCCGAGCCGCGCACCATTGACCTGAACCGAGCAGGTGTTGCACATGCTACAGCGTCCGGATCCCTTGCAGCTGCGCGAACTCGACGCCTTCGACCTGGACGCCTACTGCACCCGCATCGGTTACCAGGGCGCGCGCTCGGCCACGCTGGCGACGCTGCGCGAGGTCCAGTGGCGGCACATCAGCTCGATCCCCTTCGAGAACCTCGCCAGCCTCGCCGGGCAACCCGTGCCGCTCGGCCTGGCAGCCCTGCAGGCGAAGCTGGTGCACGGCCGCCGCGGCGGATACTGCTTCGAGCACAACATCCTGTTCGCCGCCGCCCTCCAGCGCCTGGGCTTCACGGTCACCGGACTCGCGGCGCGCGTGCTGTGGACCGCACCGCCGGACTGGACGGGCCCGCGCACCCACATGCTGCTCAGGGTCGACCTGCCCGAGGGAATCCACATCGCGGACACCGGTTTCGGTGGCACCTCGCCACCGGGCCCGCTCGAACTGGCGGGCGACCACCCGCAGGCCACACCCATCGAGCCCTTCCGCCTCGTGCCGCAGGATGACGGCTGGCGGCTCGAGGTGCAGTTGCGCGGGGAGTGGCAGCCGGTCTACCGCTTCGACCTGCAGCCCCAGCAACATGTCGACTACCAGGTCGCCAACTGGTACGTCTCGACCCATCCGGCCTCACGCTTCGTCCAGGCGCTGCTGGTCAGCCGCCCGGCGGACCGGCGCCGCCAGACGCTGTTCAACGATGAACTGCGGTGGCACGACCCCGGCCCCGAAGGCACCACCGGGCGGCGCAGGCTCACCAGCGTCCGCGAACTCCGCCAGGCGCTCGCGGACATCTTCGGCATCGAGGTGCCGGCCGTGGCCGGGGTGGATGCCACGCTGGAACGCATACTCACCCCAGGCGCCGCTGCTCCGGTTGCCGAAGGGCCGGCAGCCGCAGCGCCCGGCCAGCCGATGCCAGCACCCTGACCGTCAGCCGGCATCCGCGGGCAGCAACCGGCGCACGTTCTCCGGCGGGCGGCCGATGACGGCACTCGCATCGCCCACGACGATCGGCCGCTCGATCAGGATCGGGTGCGCCACCATCGCCGCCAGCCACTGCGCATCGCCCAGCTCGCGTCCCGCATACTGTTCGCGGAACACCGCCTCGCCACGGCGCACGAGATCCGCCGGCCGGATGCCGAGCTTGTCCACGATCGCGGCCAGCCCGGCGGCGCTGGGTGGCGTCTTCAGGTACTCGATCACCTGCAGCGGCACGCCACTCGCACGCAGCAGCTCCAGCGTGGCCCGGCTCTTGCTGCAGGCCGGATTGTGATAGATCGTTAGCATGTGCACAGGTTATCGCCATCCATGACCCCATGACCACCACCCTGATCCGACCCCGACGCTCCGCCCTGTACATGCCGGGTTCCAGCACCCGCGCACTGGAAAAGGCCCGCGGCCTCGCTGCCGACGTGATCATCATGGACCTCGAGGATGCCGTGGCGCCGTCGGCCAAGGAGGCGGCACGCGCCGCGGCCTGTGCCGCACTGGCCGCGGGCGGCTACGGCCGGCGTGAAACGGTGCTGAGGGTCAACGGCCTCGACACGGCCTGGGGCGCTGCCGACATCGCTGCCGCCGCCACCAGCGGCGCCGACGCCGTGCTGTTTCCGAAAGTGGGCAGCGCCGGGCAGCTCGCCGCCGCGGTGGCCCGCCTCGATGCGGCCGGCGGCGCCAATCTGCCGGTCTGGGCGATGATCGAAACACCGGCAGGCGTGCTGGCCGTCGATGCCATCGCCAGCCTCGCCCCACGGCTTGAGGTGCTGGTGATGGGCACGGCCGACCTCGCCCGCGCACTGCGCCTGCCACCCGACCCCGCCCGCCTGGGGCTGCTGCCCGCGCTCGGCCGCTGCCTGCTGGCAGCCCGGGCCCGGGGTCTTGATATACTGGACGGGATTTTCACGGACCTCGGTGACGAGCCGGGCTTCCGGGCGGCCTGCCGGCAGGGGAAGGCCCTCGGGCTCGACGGCAAGACACTCATCCATCCCGCCCAGCTCGCCATCGCCAACGAGACCTTCGGCGTATCGGCGGCCGAGGCGGCGGCTGCGAGGAAGACCATGGCGGCCTGGCAGGCGGCGGATGCCGCCAGCCGGGGGATCGCCGTGCTGGACGGGCGCATGATCGAACGGCTGCACGCCGGGGAAGCCTCGCGGCTCCTCGCCTTGCACGAGGCCTGCGCCGGCCCGGCCCCGGACATCGACGAGAACAAGGCATGACAGGCTTTCCCCCCAAAACCCCTGCAGACTGGGCCCGGCTGGCGGCGAAGGAAAATGGCGGCAGGCCCGCCGACGGGCTGACCTGGCAGACTCCCGAGGGCATCCCCGTCAAGGCGCTGTACACGGGGACGGACCTCGCAGGGCTCGGGCACCTCGACTCGCTCCCGGGACTCCCGCCCTACACCCGCGGCCCGCGCGCCACCATGTACGCGGTGCGCCCCTGGACGGTGCGCCAGTACGCGGGCTTCTCCACGGCGGAAGAATCCAACGCCTTCTACCGGAAGAACCTCGCCGCCGGCCAGACCGGCCTCTCGGTGGCCTTCGATCTGCCCACCCACCGCGGCTACGACTCCGACCACCCCCGCGTGGTGGGCGATGTCGGCAAGGCGGGCGTGGCCATCGACACCGTGGAGGACATGAAGATCCTCTTCGACGGCATCCCGCTCGACCGCATGTCGGTCTCCATGACCATGAACGGCGCGGTGCTGCCGGTGATGGCGATGTACATCGTCGCCGCCGGGGAGCAGGGCGTGGAGCAGGCGGCGCTGTCCGGCACCCTGCAGAACGACATCCTCAAGGAGTTCATGGTCCGCAACACCTACATCTATCCGCCGGGCCCCTCGATGCGGATCGTCGCCGACATCATCGGCTACACCGCCCGGCACATGCCGAAGTTCAACCCGATCTCCATCTCCGGCTACCACATGCAGGAGGCCGGCGCCACCTGCGTGCAGGAACTCGGCTTCACCATCGCCGACGGCATCGAATACGTGCGCGCGGCCATCGGCAGCGGGCTCAAGGTGGACGAGTTCGCGCCGCGGCTGTCGTTCTTCTTCGGCATCGGCATGAACTTCTTCATGGAGGTGGCCAAGCTGCGCGCCGCGCGCCTGGTCTGGGCGGAGCTGATGCAGGAGCTGTTCCAGCCGGCCGACCCGCGCTCGCTGATGCTGCGCACCCACTGCCAGACCTCGGGCGTGAGCCTCACCAGCCGCGATCCCTACAACAACGTCATCCGCACCACCATCGAGGCGCTGGCCGCGGTGCTGGGCGGCACACAGTCCCTGCACACCAACTCCTTCGACGAGGCGCTGGCGCTGCCCACGCCCTTCTCCGCCCACATCGCACGCAACACGCAGCTGGTGATCCAGGAGGAGACCGCGGTCACCCGCGTGGTCGACCCGCTCGCCGGCTCCTATTACGTCGAGAGCCTGACCGCCTCGCTGGCGCGCGAGGCGCGCACGCTGATCGACGAGGTCGAGGCGCTCGGCGGCATGACGCGCGCGGTGGAGTCCGGCATGCCCAAGCTGCGCATCGAGCAGTCGGCGGCGCTGCGCCAGGCACGCATCGACCGTGGCGAGGAGGTCATCGTCGGCGTCAACCGGTACCCGCGCGAGGACGAGCCGGAGATCGACATCCTCGCCATCGACAACAGCGCGGTGCGCGAGGCGCAGCTGCGGCGCCTGCAGCAGGTGCGCGACACGCGCGATGCGGCCGCCTGCCGTGCGGCGCTCGAGGCGCTCACCCGGGCGGCTGAAGCCGGCAGCGGCAACCTGCTCGAGCTGGCCGTGGCCGCCGCCCGCGCCCGGGCCAGCGTCGGGGAAATCTCCGACGCCCTGGAAAAAACCTACGGGAGGCATCGTGCCGTGGTGCAGTCCATCAGTGGCGTGTACGGCTCCGCCTACGAAGGCGATGCCGGCTTTGCGGCGATCAGGCAGGACGTGGAGCACTTCGCGGCGGCCGAGGGCCGCCGGCCACGGCTGCTGGTGGTCAAGCTCGGCCAGGACGGCCATGACCGCGGCGCGAAGGTGATCGCCACCGCGTTTGCCGACCTCGGCTTCGACGTCGACGTCGGCCCGCTCTTCCAGACCCCGGAGGAAGGCGCGCGCCATGCCATCGAGAACGACGTGCACGTGGTCGGCGTATCCTCGCAGGCGGCCGGCCACAAGACGCTGGTGCCGCAGCTCATCGAGGCGCTGCGCAAGCAGGGCGCGGGCGACATCGTGGTGGTCTGCGGGGGCGTGATCCCGCCGCAGGACCATGCGTTCCTGAAGGAGGCGGGCGTGGCTGCCATCTTCGGCCCGGGCACCAACATCCCCCAATCCGCCGCCGAGGTGCTGAAGCTGATCAGCCAGCACCGCTCCGGCACCTAGGCCCGGGCGGGGCGGCACGACCGGACATCCCTGTGCAGGGTCAGCCACGCGGCGGGCCTCACGCACGAAATCCGCGACTGGAGCAGCAAGGAATGCAAGACATCATCCGGCAACTCGAGGAGAAGCGCGCGGCGGCCAAGCTGGGCGGCGGCCTCAAGCGCATCGAGGCGCAGCACGCCAAAGGCAAGCTCACCGCGCGGGAACGCATCGCGCTGCTGCTCGACGAAGGCAGCTTCGAGGAATGGGACATGTTCGTCGAGCACCGCTGCACGGACTTCGGCATGGCCGAGCAGAAGGTTCCCGGCGACGGCGTGGTGACCGGCTACGGCACCATCAACGGCCGCCTGGTCTTCGTCTTCAGCCAGGACTTCACCGTGTTCGGCGGCTCGCTCTCCGAATCCCACGCGAAGAAGATCTGCAAGATCATGGAACAGGCCATGAAGGTGGGCGCACCGCTGATCGGCCTGAACGACTCCGGCGGCGCGCGCATCCAGGAGGGCGTCTCCTCGCTCGGCGGCTACGCCGACGTGTTCCAGCTCAACATGCTGGCCTCCGGCGTCATCCCGCAAATCTCGCTGATCATGGGGCCCTGCGCCGGCGGCGCGGTCTACTCCCCGGCCATCACCGACTTCACCTTCATGGTGAAGGACAGCTCCTACATGTTCGTCACCGGCCCGGACGTCGTGAAGACCGTGACCCACGAGGAAGTGACGGCGGAGGAGCTCGGCGGCGCGATCACCCACACCACGAAGTCCGGCGTGGCGGACCTGGCCATGGAGAACGATGTCGAGGCGCTGCTCAACATGCGCCGCTTCATCAACTTCCTGCCGGCCAGCAACCGCGAAAAGCCGCCGGTGTGGCCCAGCCAGGACCCGCCGCTGCGCGCCGAGCCCTCGCTCGACACCCTGGTTCCCGATGATCCCGCCCGGCCCTACGACATCAAGGAGCTGATCCACAAGATCGCCGACGAGGGCGACTTCTTCGAGCTGCAGCCCGACTACGCGAAGAACATCGTCATCGGCTTCATCCGCCTCGAGGGGGCCACCATCGGTGTCGTCGCCAACCAGCCGATGGTGCTGGCCGGCTGCCTGGACATCGACTCCTCCATCAAGGGCGCGCGCTTCGTGCGCTTCTGCGACGCCTTCAACATCCCGATCCTGACGCTCGAGGACGTCCCCGGCTTCATGCCCGGCACCTCGCAGGAATACGGCGGCATCATCAAGCATGGCGCCAAGCTGCTCTACGCCTACGCCGAGGCCACGGTGCCCAAGGTGACGGTGATCACCCGCAAGGCCTATGGCGGCGCCTACGACGTCATGGCCTCCAAGCACCTGCGCGGCGACGTCAACTTCGCCTGGCCGAGCGCCGAGATCGCCGTGATGGGCCCGAAGGGTGCGGTGGAGATCATCTTCCGCAAGGACATCGGCGACCCGGCGGCGATTGCCGCGCGCACCGAGGAATACCGCGAGAAATTCGCCAACCCCTTCATCGCCGGCGCCCGCGGCTTCATCGACGACGTCATCATGCCGCGCAACACCCGCAAGCGCGTGTGCCGCTCCTTCGCCATGCTGCGCAACAAGGACCTGAAGAACCCCTGGCGCAAGCACGGCAACATCCCGCTCTGACCCCCGCCCTGATCCTGGGACCGGACCGTACATGTTCAAGAAAATCCTGATTGCAAACCGCGGCGAGATTGCCTGCCGCATCATCCGCACCGCGCACCGCATGGGCATCAAGACCGTGGCGGTGTATTCCGATGCCGACCGCCGCTCATTGCATGTGCGCCTGGCGGACGAGGCGGTGCACATCGGCCCGTCCCCGTCCGCACAGAGCTACCTGGTCGCCGAACGCATCATCCAGGCCTGCAAGGACACCGGCGCGGAGGCCGTGCACCCGGGCTTCGGCTTCCTCTCCGAACGGGCGGCCTTCGCCGAGGCGCTGGCGAAGGCGGGCATCGTCTTCATCGGCCCCGGTGTCCACGCCATCACCAGCATGGGCGACAAGATCGCCTCCAAGCTGCTGGCGCAGAAGGCCGGCGTCACCACCATCCCCGGCTTCACCGGTGTCATCGAGGGGCCCGACCACGCGGTGGAGATCGCCCGCGGGATCGGCTATCCGGTGATGCTCAAGGCCTCCGCAGGCGGCGGCGGCAAGGGCATGCGCGTGGTGCGCAATGACGAGGAATGCCGGGACGGCTTCCTGCGCGCCACCAACGAGGCCGTGGCGGCCTTCGGCGACGGCCGCGTGTTCGCCGAGAAGTTCATCGAGGACCCGCGCCACGTCGAGATCCAGGTGCTCGCCGACCGGCACGGCAACGTCATCTACCTCGGCGAGCGCGAGTGCTCGATCCAGCGCCGGCACCAGAAGGTGCTCGAGGAGGCGCCCTCCCCGCTGCTCGACGAGAAGACCCGCCGGGCCATGGGCGAGCAGGCGGTGGCACTGGCCAGGGCGGTGGATTACTGCTCGGCCGGCACCGTGGAGTTCGTCACCGACCAGCAGCGCAACTTCTATTTCCTCGAGATGAACACGCGCCTGCAGGTCGAGCACCCGGTCACCGAGATGGTCACCGGCGTGGACCTGGTGGAACTGATGATCCGCGTCGCCAATGGCGAGAAGCTGCCGCTGGCGCAGAAGGACGTCAGGCTCCGGGGCTGGGCCCTGGAGGCCCGCGTCTACGCCGAGGATCCCTTCCGCAACTTCCTGCCCTCCACGGGCCGCCTGGTGCGCTGCCAGCCGCCAGCCGCCGGCGATGCGGTGCGCGTCGACACCGGCATCGAGGAAGGCAGCGAGGTGTCGATGTTCTACGACCCGATGATCGCCAAGCTCGTCACCTGGGGCGAGACGCGCGGGCAGGCCATCGACCGCATGCAGGACGCGCTGGATGCGTATTACATCCGCGGCGTGTCGCACAACATCGCCTTCCTCAACGCCGTGCTGTCGAAGGAACGCTTCCGCGCCGGGCGGCTGAGCACGGGCTTCATCGCCGAGGAGTACCCGGAGGGTTTCCACGCCGCCGATGTGCCCCAGGCCGACCCGGGACTGCTCGTCGCCGTGGCGGCCGGCATCCACCGGCGCTTCATGGATCGCGCGGCCAGGCTCTCGGGCCAGCTGCCCAGCCACGAGCGCGTGGTGGGCAACGACTTCGTCGTGGTCACCGGCCGCACGCACCACGCCGTGACGATGCAGGCCGTGCCCGGCGGCTTTCGCGTACGCGTCGGTACCGCCGACTACGAGCTGCGCACCGACTGGCAGATGGGCCAGCCGCTCCTCTGCGGCAGCGTCAACGATGAGCCGGTCTGCATCCAGGTCGATCGCATCGGCATCCGCTACCGGCTCACGCGGCGCGGCTCGCAGGTCGACGCGCTGGTGCTCACGCCGCAGGCGGCTGCCGCCGAACGGCTCATGCTCGAGAAGCAGCCGCCGGATCTCTCCAAGTTCCTCCTCTCGCCCATGCCGGGCCTGCTCAAGCGCCTGGCGGTGAAGCTGGGCGACGAGATCAAGGCGGGCGAGGAGCTGGCCGTGGTCGAGGCGATGAAGATGGAGAACAGCCTGCGCGCCACCGATGACGTGAAGATCGGCAAGATCCTCGCCACCGAGGGACAAAGCCTGACGGTGGACCAGCCCATTCTCGGCTTCGAGTAGGCGGGCCGGACCGCGGCATGGGTGCCAGGCGCGAATCCGATCCACAGGATCTGGCGGACCGGGTGCAAGCCGGCGACCGCCGCGCGCTGGCGCGCGCCATCACGCTGGTCGAGTCCTCGCGCCGCGAGGACCAGCCGGCCGCCAACCGGCTGCTGGAGCTGCTGGCACCCCATGCCGGGCGTTCCATCCGCATCGGCATCACCGGCGTGCCTGGTGCGGGCAAGTCGAGCTTCATCGAGGCGCTCGGCAACCATGTCATCGGCCAGGGCCACCAGGTGGCGGTGCTGGCGGTGGACCCCTCATCCAGCATCAGCGGCGGCTCGATCCTCGGCGACAAGACCCGCATGGAAAACCTCGGACGCCGGCCGGAAGCCTTCATCCGCCCCTCGCCGGCCGGACGCACGCTCGGCGGCGTCACGCGCCACACCCGCGAGGCCATGCTCGTCTGCGAGGCGGCCGGCTTCGACGTGGTGCTCGTCGAGACCGTGGGCGTCGGCCAGTCGGAGACCGCGGTGGCGGAGATGACCGACATGTTCGTGCTGCTGCTCCTGCCCGGCGGCGGCGATGAACTGCAGGGCATCAAGCGCGGCATCATGGAGCGCGCCGACCTGATCCTCGTCAACAAGTGCGACGGCGCGATGCAGGCCGCCGCCGCCCGCTCGGCGGCCGACTATCGCCATGCGCTGCGCCTGCTGCAGCCCCGCTCGACCCACTGGCAGGTCCCGGTGCAGACCTGCTCCGCCCACGAAGGCACCGGCATCGCCGCCGCCTGGGAGGCCATCGGGCGCTTCCGCGCGGCGCTGACCGCCTCGGGCGAACTCGCCGCCGGCCGCGCCACCCAGGCGCGTGCCTGGCTGTGGAGCGAGATGGCGGAGAACCTCATCGACTCGCTGCGCGAGAACCGCGCCATGCAGGAGCGGGTCGCCGCCATCGAGGCGGCGGTGGCGGCCGGCAGCGCCGCGCCGCGGGTTGCCGCGGCGGAACTCGTCAGGATATTCCTCAACCCCGGAAAGGCTGGACCATGATCGGCAAGCTCAACCACGTGGCCATCGTCGTCCCCGACCTCACCGCCGCCGCCGCCCTGTACCGCGACACGCTCGGGGCACGCGTGTCCGCGCCACTGCCGCTGCCCGCGCACGGCGTCACCACGGTGTTCGTCGAACTGCCGAACACCAAGATCGAGCTCCTCCATCCGCTGGGCGAGGCCTCGCCCATCCGCCGGTTCCTCGACACCAACCCCTCCGGCGGCATCCATCACCTCTGCTACGAGGTGCAGGACATCCGCGCCGCGCGCGACCGCCTGCGCGCCGCCGGCGCGCGGGTGCTCGGCGACGGCGAACCGAAGACCGGTGCCCACGGCAAGCCGGTGCTGTTCCTGCATCCGAAGGATTTCTGCGGGACGCTGCTCGAACTCGAACAGGCCTGAAGCCGCCGGTGACGGGTCCGCCGGCCTGTCCGCGGCTTCAGCCCGCGAACTGCTCCGCCGCCGCGCGCAGCGTGGCACTGTTGATGGCCGCCGCATACTGCGCCTCGTAGTTCGCCCCCTTGAGCGTCTTGCGCACGATGCTCTCGAGGTTGGGGCGCTTGTCCGCGGGGCCCTCCCCGTTGCCGATGCCGCCGCCGAACTCGATCATCTGCGTGATGCCCTGCTCCATCGCGCTCGCGAGGCAGCCCACCCAGTTCACCGGGTTGAAGAGCTGGAAGAAGAGCCGGGTGCGGATGGCACCCGCCTCCGGGTCGTGCAGGCCCGCGGTGTAGTTCGACAGCACGCCGACGGCCGGCGCCGCGAAGGGCGTGGCATCGAGTGTCTCGCGGAAGCGTCGTGCCGCCTCCACCATCAGGTAGGTGTGGAAGGCGCCCTCGGTCGCCAGCCTGATGGCGCGCTTGCGCGGATTGATGCGCTCCATCTCGGCGGCCAGCGCCTCGAGGTCGGCCTCGCGGCCACCGACGACCGTCTGCTCGGGCAGGTTGATGCTCGCCACCTGGCAGTAGTGGCGGTCGGCGATGGCACGGGCCGCCGTGGCATCGAGCCCGAGCGCCAGCATGCCACCCTCGCCGTGCTCGCCCATCAGTTCGCCGCGGCGGCGCACCAGGCGCAGGCCGTCGGCGAGGCCGAGGCTGCCGGCGGCGACCAGTGCGGTGTACTCGCCCAGGCTGTGCCCGGCGGCAAGCTGCGGCAGCACGGGCCTGCCCGCCAGCTCATGGAACACGCGCAGGCAGGCCACCTCGTGGGTGAGCAGCGCGGGCTGGGTATTGCGGGTGAGGCCGATCTCCCCGGCAGGGTCCTCAAAGGACAGCCGCGCCATGTCGCAGCCCAGCGCCTCGCTGGCCTCGGCATAGGTCTCGCGGGCGATGCCGAACTCCTGGCAGAGGTCGCTGCCCATCCCGCGGTACTGCGAGCCCTGCCCGGGAAATACGAACATGATGCGCCGCTCGGTCATGGGATCGCCTCGGTGAAAGCAGGGCGCAGAGGATAGCAAAACCGGGGCGGCGCAAGACTGCGCCGCCCCGGCCGGGCGCGATCAGGCGTTCTCCAGCATGCTGCGCAACATCCAGGCGTTCTTCTCGTGGACCTGCATGCGCTGGGTCAGCAGGTCGGCGGTCGGCTCATCGCCCGCCTTGTCCACCAGCGGGAACAGCCTGCGTGCCGTGCGCACCACGGCCTCCTGGCCCGCGACGAGGCTGCGGATCATGTCCTGCGCGGCGGGCACGCCCGTCTCCTCCTCGATCGAGGTCAGCTTCGCGAAAGCCTTGTAGGACCCGGGCGCCGGGTATCCCAGGGCACGGATGCGCTCGGCGATGAGGTCCACGGCCAGCGCCAGCTCGGTGTACTGCGTCTCGAACATGAGATGCAGCGTGTTGAACATCGGGCCGGTGACGTTCCAGTGGTAGTTGTGGGTCTTCAGGTACAGCGTGTAGCTGTCGGCGAGCAGCCTGCCGAGCCCCTCGGTGATGGCCTTGCGGTCCTTGTCCCTGATGCCGATGTCGATTGCCATGGCGCTCTCCCGTGGAATTGCCGTACCGCCATCCTGACCCCGCCGGCATTCCCGTTCAAGTAGAATGTTCCGATCGCATTGTTCGGCTTTGTGGATGAACCATGGCGAAGGCCAGGAAGGACGCCAGCGCGCCCCGCCACCTGCCCACGGTACGGCAGCTGCGCTACTTCGTGGCGCTCGAACAGCTCGGCCACTTCGGCCGCGCGGCCGCCGCCTGCTTCGTCTCGCAGTCCGCCTTCAGCGTGGCCATCCAGGAACTGGAGGAGCTGCTGGGCGTGAGCCTGGTCGAGCGCACCAACCGGCGGGTCACCATCACGCCCCTCGGGCGCGACATCGCCACCCAGGCCCGGCTCTGCCTCGCGGACATCGAAGGCCTGGTGGACATGGCCCGCGAGCGCCAGCAGACTCTGGGCGGCCCGCTGCGCCTGGGCATCATCCCCACCATCGCGCCCTTCCTGCTGCCGGCGGTCCTGCCCGCCATCCGCCGCAAGTTCCCGGACCTGCAGCTCTTCATCCGCGAAGGGCTCACCGCGACGCTGCTCGACGATCTGGCACAGGGCGCGCTCGACCTGCTGCTGATCGCCCTGCCCCACCCCGTGCCGGGCGCCGAGGTGATGCCGCTGTTCAAGGACCGCTTCCTGCTGGCCTGCCGGGCGGACACGCGCCTCGTCGACCCGCGCCACTTCTCGGTGCAGCGGCTGGCGCCCGGGACCGTGCTCCTGCTGGAGGATGGCCACTGCATGCGCGAGCACGCCCTCTCGGCCTGCCGGCTGCGCAGCCGCAGCCGGGTCAGCACCTTCGCCGCCTCCAGCCTGCATACGCTGCTGGAGATGGTGGACAGCGACCTCGGCGTGACCTTCGTGCCGGAGATGGCCGTGGGCTCGGCCCTGCTCAGGCATACGCGCATCCGCACCTGGCCGCTGCCCGGCGAGGGTGGCCGCGAAATCGCGCTCTGCTGGCGGCGCAGCTCGGCGCGCGGGGCCGACTTCCGCCTGTTGGGCGATCTGGTCCGCCAGGCCTGGGCCCACCGGGACTGAGGGAGACGGCCTGCGGCGCCCGGCTCAGTCCCGGCAGAGGTCCACCGCCTCGCGCAACACCCGCGCACGGCGCGGCGCCGGCACGCGCGCCTGGTCCAGCGCACCAGGCCGGGCCAGCACGTCACGCACCAGCACCAGCCCTTCCCCGAGCAGGCGCTGCTTTTCGGCGCGGGTCAGGGCCGCCAGGCAGGTCAGCGGATACAGCCCCGAACGGTCGATGCGTTCACGCAGGCTGCCCTTCTCCGGCTGGTCCCAGCTCACCAGGCGCAGCCCCGCGCACTGCCCGTACTGGAATGCGTCGCTGGTGAAGCGCGTATTCGTCACCAGCCACCCCTGCTGGAACCGGTGGCTGTTGCCGGGCTCCCCCGCCCAGCGCTCCACCACATCTGTGAAACGTGCCTGGATGTACAGCGGAATCTTCACGTCGCACACCCGGCCCGGCACGTTGTGGTACTTGCACTCGACCAGAAACCGCTGCAGATCGCGGTCGGCGATGACATCGACCTCGTGGCTGACGCACCGGCCCTGGACGACGGCACGCAGCTGCACCTGGTAGCCCTCATGGCCGAGGATGCGGGCGATGAAATCCTCGAAGGGAAAGCCCGAGGGCCCGAGGTCGAAAATGCCCTGCTTGAGCCGGTAGCGGCCGGCCACGCGCCTGGAACGGCGGTGCAGGAGCTGGAAGGCCATCCTGTAGAGCCTGCGTGTCGTCATGCCCGGCTCGACCCCGGGGAGGATGGCCTCGGCGATGGCGGCGCTCATCTGCGGTGTTGCACCGGCACGCTCAAGCGAATGCCGCAGCCGGGCCGGATCGTACGGCACGCGATCGCCATTGGCCTTCGTGACCAGCAGGGGAGCCGGATGCGCCATCGCCGACAAGGTAGCAGGAAGCACCGGCGGCAGGGTCAGGAATCCACCGCTGCCAGCCCGCCCGCCCCGGCGAGCGCCAGCACATCGCCGGGTGCCAGTCCCGCCGCACGCAGCGCGGCGATCTCCCGGTCGCGGTCACGCTTGGCCAGGCGCCGGCCGTTGGCGTCACGCACCAGCCGGTGGTGGTGATAGCGCGGCACCCCGAGGCCGAGCACCGCCTGCAGCAGCCGCTGGATGTGGGTGGCCGCAAACAGGTCCTCCCCGCGGGTCACCAGCGTGACACCCTGCAGGTGATCATCCATGACCAAGGCCAGGTGATAGCTGACGCCGAGGTCCTTGCGTCCCAGCACGACGTCGCCGGACAGCAACGGCAGCACCTCCTGCTGCCCGGTTTCCCCGGCCGGACCCCGCCCGGTCTCCTCGAACCCGAGCGGGTGCCCGCCCAGCGCGGCGACACAGGCCGCCACATCGAGCCGCCAGGCATGGGGCTCGCCGGCAGCGATGCGTCGCTCCCGCTCGGCCGGCGACAGGGCGCGGCAGCTGCCGGGATACACCGGGCCCTCCGGCCCCTGGGGCGCTGCGGACATGGCCGCCAGTTCGGCGACGATCTCCGCCCGGGTGCAGAAGCAGGGATAGCCGAGGCCCCGTGCGCCGAGTTCCGCCAGCGCCGCGCGATAGGCGTCCAGGCGCGTCGACTGGCGCAGCACCGGCCCGTCCCAGGACAGTCCGAGCCAGGCCAGATCCTCGAGGATGCCCGCGTCGAATTCCGGGCGGCAACGCGCGGCATCGATGTCCTCGATGCGCAGCAGGAACCGGCCACCGCCCGCGCGCGCCAGGCGCCGGGCCGTCGCGGCTGCCAGCGCGTGGCCGAGGTGCAACCGCCCGCTGGGACTTGGTGCGAAGCGGGTGGTCTCCGGCGGGGCCGGCGCCATCATCAGACCTTGCGCTGGCGTGCGGCGGCGATGGACACCTGCGGGTACCAGGTCTGCTCGGTGCGACGCATGCCGCGGTCGAGCTGCATGATCAGCGCATCGACCACGAAGGGGCGTCCCTCGGCCAGCACCCGCTTCGCGCGGCGCAGCGCCTGCTGCAGCTCCGCGGGCCGGGTGCAGCTGGCCGCCTCGATGCCGAAGCTGCGGGCGAGTCCCGCGAAGTCCACCGCGGGCTTGCCGAGGTAGCAGCTCACGTCGCGCCACTGCGCGCGGGTCTGCTGGTCGCGCCAGAGCGGGGAGCTCGCCTGGATGCGGTTGCGCTCGTTGTCATAGCTGCGGTTGTTCATCACCACGACCAGCACCGGGATGTCGTGGCGCGAGGCGGTCCACAGCGCCTCCACCTGGCCGAACAGCACGGCGCCATCGCCGAGCAGGCAGGTGACCTCGCGGTCGGGCAGCGCGGTCTTCACGCCGAGCGCGGCACCGATCCCCCAGCCGAGCGCGAAACCGGTGGTCTGGCCGATCACCCGCTTCTTGCCGGGCGAGAGGTCGAGCCAGTCGTAGGGGATGCGATAGTCGAGCTCGGGCACGATGATGGCATCCTCCTCGAGCACCTGGTCGAGCTCCGCCGAGACGCGCTCCCAGGACATCGGGCTCGCGTTCCAGTGCTCCCGTGCAGCCTGCGAGCGCCGGTCCGCCTCGCGCCCGGCGGCCTCGCGCGCGGCAGCCAGCCGCGGTCCGCTGATCGCCTGCAGGCGCGCGGGCGTGGCCAGGGCGCGGATCGCCTCGGTCAGCTCCACCAGCGTCTCGCGCACGCCGGCGGCGATCGGGATGTCCACCGGCTGGCTCATCGCGATGGCCTCGGCCTCCACGCGCGCCTGGATGACCCGCGTCGTGCGCGGCAGCGGCGCGGTGATGAAGGCGGGGTCCGGCATGGGCGCACCGACGTTGAGGAACACGTCGGTCCCTGCAGCCACGCGCGGGAAGCCCATGCCGTGGAAGCCGCCGAACAGCGGATGGCGGACCGGCACGTCGCCGTACACGCTGAAGCCCTGGGTGAAGCGCGCGCCGAGCAGTTCGGCGAGCGCGAGGAACTCGGCATTGGCGCCCGCGCGGGTCACCTCGCTGCCCGCGCAGAGCAGCGGCTGGCCGGCCTCGAGCAGCGCGCGCGCCGCCGCCTCGACCAGCTCGGGCTTCGGGCGCATCCCGCCCGGCACCGTGAAGCGCTCCTGCGGGTAGATGACCTGCTCGACCTCGGGTGCGGCGAGTATCCCGTTCGGCAGGCGGATGTGCACCGGCCCGCCCGGTGGCGTCGTCGCCACCTTGATGGCCCGGCGCGTCATCTCGCCCACCTGCCCGGGGTTGTCCACCTGCCAGGCCCACTTGGTGAACTGCGCCACCGGCGCCAGCCAGTCGTCCATCTGCTCGAAGCCGTCGCGTCCGGGGTGCTCGCCGCCCGGGCTGTCGGAGAACACCGCGATCGCCGAGCGGTCCTTCCAGGCGTTGTAGAGGTTGTTGAGCGTGCTCGGCACCGCCACCCCGGGCACGAACAGCGCGGCGGGGCGCAGGCTCGCGAGCTCGTAGCCCTGCGCCATGCTGGTCGCCTGGGATTCCGCCACCGCGAGGATGAGGCGCATGTCCGGGCGCTGCGTGAGGGCGTCGAAGAGCGGCGACATGCCGGTCGCGGTCGTGCCGAAGAGCGTGTGGATCCCCGCCGCGCGCAGCGTCTCGACGAAGACCTCCGCGCCGGTGCCCTTCATGCTGACCCCGGCCGCGGGCAGCGGCTGCTCCAGCCCCGCGCCCAGCGCGGTGGCCAGCGCATCGGCCGCCGACGCGGAAAACCCGAGGGCCGCGAGCCCCAGGGCAAAGTCCCGCCGCGAGATCTCGCGGTCCACGAGCTGCTTGACCAGGCTGCGCATCACCGCGTCCTCCCCGCTGCCGACCCGCCGCCGCAGTCTGGCCCAGCACGAACGGCTGCGGCAAGCCGGGCCGGCCCGCCCGGCCACGCCGTGGCGCAAGCCCCGCACCGGGCCTCTGGCGCCAGCGGCCGCAGTCGGTACAATCGGACGCAGGTCCACTCCGGGCGACCGGCCCGGATGCCACCCGTCCCTGGGGAGGGAGAGCGCTGCCGCGGGGGATCGCGCGCGCGAGGACCGGGAAGGCCGGCGGGTGCCGGCCTTCCCGGCCAGATTGCGCAGCCCGGCCGCCCACGAACCGCCAGCGAAACAAATTGTTACAGCGCAGCCCTGCCTGCCGTGGCATGGTGGCCGCCCACCCAGAAGCCGATCGAGCCCATGAGCAGCGCCGGCGAACCGGTCATCCATATCCGCGGCATCGCCCGCAGCTTCCCCATGGGGGATGCGGTGGTGCATGCCCTGCGCGGCATCAACCTCACGATCGGGCGTGGCGAGTACACCGCGATCATGGGTCCCTCGGGCTCGGGCAAGTCCACGCTCATGAACATCATCGGCTGTCTCGACCGCCCGGATGCCGGCGAGTACACGCTGAACGGGAAGCCGGTGTCGCGCATGGGCGATGCGGAACTCGCCCACGTCCGCAACCGCGAGATCGGCTTCGTCTTCCAGACCTTCAACCTGCTCCAGCGCGCCAGCGCGCTGCGCAACGTCGAGCTGCCGCTGGTCTACGCCGGCGCCGGCCGGCGCGAGCGCCGGGAGCGCGCCGCCGAGGGGCTCGCGCGGGTGGGGCTTGGCGACCGCATGCACCACCGGCCGAACGAACTGTCCGGCGGCCAGCGCCAGCGCGTGGCCATCGCCCGCGCGCTCGTCAACCGGCCGAGCATCGTCCTGGCGGACGAACCCACCGGCAACCTGGACTCCGCCACGGCCACGGACATCCTCGCCACCTTCGACCAGCTGCACGCGGCCGGCAACACCATCGTCATGGTCACCCACGATGACGACGTGGCGCACCGCGCGAAGCGCATCATCAGGCTCAGGGACGGAATGATCGAGACGGATACTGCCCATGCATGACACCAGACCAGCCCTCATCGCCGCGGCCGCCTGCGGCGTACTGCTCCTTGCCGGCTGCGGCCGCAAGGCCGACGACACGGGGCCGAAATTCGACACCACGCCCGTCAGCCGCCGCGACATCGTGGTGGCCGTCGAGGCCGCCGGCACGGTGGAGCCGGTCCTCACCGTGGAAATCAAGTCCAAGGCCTCCGGCGAGGTGCTCAAGGTCAACGGCGAAACCGGGGACCTGGTCCAGGCCGGCACCCTGCTGGTGCAGATCGACAAGCGCACCCCGCGCAACCTGCTCTCCCAGGCGCAGTCGGCGCTGGAGGCCGCCATCGCCCGGCGCAGCATCGCCCAGACCCAGGAGGCCCGCTCGCGCAAGCTGCTGGAGTCGCGCACCATCAACGAGGTGGACTACGAGAAGTCCCAGCTCGAGCTGGCCAACGCGAAGGCCGATGTGGTCAGCTCGCAGGTCGCCGTGGAAAACGCGCGCATCACGCTCGACGACACCGATGTCCGCGCGCCCATCACCGGCACCATCATCGAGAAGCTGGTGGAGACCGGCCAGGTGATCTCCTCCCCCATGAAGGACTTCGGCGGGGGCACCTCGCTCATGAAGATGGCCGACCTCACCACGGTGCAGGTCAGGGCGCTGGTGGACGAGACCGACGTCGGCAAGATCGACCCGGGCAAGCCGGTCACGGTCAGGGTCACCGCCTACCCGAACCAGCCCTTCCCGGGCGTGGTCTACAAGATCGAGCCCCAGGCCAAGCAGGACCAGAGCGTCACCACCTTCGCCGTGCTGATCCGCCTGCCCAATCCCCAGGGGCTGCTGCGCCCGGGCATGAACGCGGACGTCGAGATCAGGGTGGCCGAGAGCCTGCACGTGCTGGCGGTGCCGACGATCGCGCTGCGCACGCCGCGCGAGATCGGCACCGATGCCGCGGCGATGGGCGTCGATGAGGCCACGGTGCGCAAGCAGCTCGGCGAGGGCGCAGCGCGCAGTCCCGGCCAGCGGGGTGGTGGCGCCGGCTACGAATACGGTGGCCGCTACTGGACCTTCGTCCAGCGCGAGGGCCAGCCAGTGGCGGTCAATGTCGAGACCGGCACCACCGACCTCGCCTACAGCGAGGTGCTGGCCGGCCTCAAGGAAGGCGATGCCGTCTACCTGCTGCCGAGCTCGGGCCTGCTCGAGCAGCAGGCCCGCGGTCGCGAGATGATGCGCCGCTTCAGCGTCATGCCCACCGGGGGCGCCGACAAGAAGGGCAGTGGAGCCGCGGGCGGCCGCCCCGGTGGCCAGGGCGCCGCCAGTGGCCAGGGTGCCGCCGGCAGCCAGGGCGCCGGCCAGGCCGGCGGCAAGGACCAGGCGGGTGCGCAACAGCCCACCGCGGCCGGCGGCGGCCAGCAGGGAAGCGGCAATGGAGCTCGGTGAACTGCTGCTGGTCGCGCTGCAATCGGTGCGGGCCAACCTGTTCCGCTCGATGCTGACGATGCTCGGCATCATCATCGGCGTGGCATCGGTCATCACCATGCTGGCCGTGGGGGCGGGCGCGCGCGGCGCAGTCGACAAGCAGATCGAGGCGCTGGGCGCCGGGCTGCTCAGCATCCGCGCCGGCCAGGTGTTCCAGATGGGCGTGGCCAAGACCTCGGAGAAGCTCAGCATCGACGACGTCAACGCCCTGCTGGCCGACGGCACCACCATCGCCGCGGTGGTGCCCGAGCGTTCGGGCATGGAGCAGGTCAAGCTGGTCAACCAGAACCGCAACCTGCGGGTGGTGGGCACGACGGCCAATTTCGCCGTCGTGCAGGACTACCACATCGAGGCCGGCCAGATGTTCGATGCGGCCGATGACATGGCCAAGCGCGCGGTCGTCGTGCTCGGCGCCAAGGTGCCGCCCATGTTCGGCGAGACCGCCAGCTCCATCGTCGGCCGGACGATCTACATCCGCGGCCTGGCCTTCCGCGTCGCCGGCGTGTTCAAGGAAAAGGGCACCACCGGCTTCCGCAACGTGGACGAGCAGGCCTGGGTGCCGCTCAACACGGGGCGCTACCGCCTCTTCGGCACCAACACGCTGGACCTGATCAGCGCCAAGCCCGTGCGCGGGGCCGGCATGCAGCAGGCGATCATCGACATCGAGCGCATCCTGCGCCGCGAGCACCAGATCCGCCCGGGACAGGACAACGACTTCACCATCCAGGATCCGCGCCAGTTCCTCGACTTCCAGCAGACCGCGGCGAACATCTTCGCCTACCTGCTGGCCAGCATCGCCAGCGTCAGCCTCGTGGTGGGCGGCATCGGCATCATGAACATCATGCTGGTCACGGTCACCGAGCGCACGCGGGAGATCGGCATCCGCAAGGCGCTGGGCGCCACCCGGCTGTCCATCCTCATGCAGTTCCTCGTCGAGGCCATGATCATCTGCCTGCTCGGCGGCGCCGTCGGCATCCTGCTCGGCATGGGCGTCGCGCGCGGGCTCAACGCGGTCGCCGGCTGGCAGGCCACGGTGTCCCTGAAGGCGGTGGCCATGGCCTTCGGCTTCAGCGCCGGGGTGGGCCTGTTCTTCGGCCTCTGGCCCGCGCGCAAGGCGGCGAAGATGGATCCGATCGCGGCGCTGCGCTACGAGTGATGGCCGGATCGTGGCCGCTGTCACCCTCCAGGTCAGGGTCAGGCCCCGCAGCCGGACCTCGTCGCTGGAACAGGCCGCCGATGGCAGCTGGGTCGCCAGCCTGAAATCACCGCCCGTCGACGGCAAGGCCAATGCGGAGCTGATCGCCCTGGTGGCGCGCCACTTCGGCTGCAACCGCTCGGCGGTCCACATCAGGGCCGGCGCCTCCGGCCGCATCAAGCTGGTGCAGGTCGAGCGCCCGTAGAGGCCGGTGGTGGCCCGCCCCTACTCCAGCACCACCAGCTCGGCCATCATGCCGATGCCTGCGTGGTTGAAGATGTGGCAGTGGAGCATCCAGCGCCCGGCCGCACCACCGGGCGCACCGGTGGCCGCGACGGGACGGTCGTGCAGGCGCACGCGAAACACCAGCTGGTGGGTGGCCGGGATGTCGATGGTGTCCATGAACTCGTTGTAGTCGTACTCGTAGACCAGCTTGCCGGTGGAATCGAGCAGCCGCACGGGCTGGAACGAGAAGCCGTGCAGGTGCAGCGGGTGGTGCTGCTGGGTGCCGTTGCGCACGGTGAGCTCGAGCAGATCGCCGATGCGCGCATAGCGGCTGGAATCGAGGTAGGGGATGTCGCGGTGGTGCCCGCCACCCTCGAGCGCCATGCCGTGGATGCCGTCGACCGATTCGCGCAGCCCCACCACCGTGAACAGCACGGTCTCGTCCGCCGTGCCCGGCAGCGGCTCGACGAACTTCGCCGGATCGAGCAGATGCGCGCTGACCGGCAGCACACGCAGGTTCTCGACCGGTGCGTCCACGGCGGGGTGCAGGCGCAGGGGGGCACTGGCGGCGGTGCGGAAGCGCTCGCGGGCGGGCACCCGCCCGGTGACCCGCAGCTTCAGCACCGGCGCCGACGGCACGCCCCCATAGCCATACGGGTACTCGGTGGTGCCGTAGTGCTGGTAGTCGCCGGTCCAGAGCGTCAGGACCTCACCGGGCTTCGCATCGGGCACGGTGAAGACGACATCGGCGCGGTCGGCATTGGCGAGCAGGATCTCGCCCGGGTCGTACTGGAGGTCGAGGCTGCCCTGCCGACCGCCCTCGATGCGCACGCGGTCGAGCAGCCCGCCCTCGCCACCCACGCGCAACAACGGCGTGCGCCGCCCCTGCGCATCCGCCAGCCAGAGGCGGAAGTAGCGGCTGACCGCGGCGTTGACCAGCCGCAATCGCAAGCCCTCCCCCGCGCGCACCCCGATCTCCGGGGCGATGCGCCCGTTGCCGAGCACGAGCTGGCCCTCGTTCACGCGGCAGGACAGCTTGCCACCGCAGTCGCCGGGCGGTTGCACGTTGGGGATGTCGCCGGCAGCGAGCGCCCCGGCGAGCGGGTGCCCGTGGCCATCGCGCGGGGTCTCGCAGAGATCCTTTGGCGTCGGGAAGGCGCTGTTGCCCGGGAAGCTGCCGAGCCCCCTGGCCGTCAGCGACCAGGGCAGTGCGGGATCGGCGGGGACGGTGGCGGTGTCGTTCTTCCCCGGGGCCTTGCACACCGTGGTGTCGGCGAGCATCAGCGTGTGTGCCCGCGCGGGCAGCACGCCCCGCCCGATGAGCGCCGCCTCGGCCGGGTCCTCCACCACCACGACGCCATAGAGGCCCTTGAAGACCTGGTCGGTGGGCATCATCGCGTGCGGGTGGTACCAGAAGATGCCGGGGCGCGTGACGCGGAAGCGGTAGGTGAAGCGCCCGCCGGTCGGCACCGGGTCCTGCGTGGTGGTGGTGCCGTCATTGGCGTTGTCGAGTTCGATGCCGTGGAAATGCACGCTCACCGGCTCGGGGAGCCGGTTGGTGAAGTGCGCGATGACCTCGTCACCCACCCTGAGCCGCAGTTCGGGGCCCGGGATGGCACCATTGAAGGTGAAGGCATTGGCGCTGACGCCGCCGAGGTCCACCGTCGTCCGCGCAGCCACGAGGTCGATCTCCAGGATGTGCGGGTCGGGGTTGAGGTCGACCGCCTCGCGCAGGTTGCCGGGTCCGGCAGCGAAACTGGCGGGGAGCCAGGCGGCGGCCAGCGGGATCATGGCGAGATGCCAGGTGTTCATTGCGGCTGTTCCCCTGCGGCCTCGAGTTCGAAATATCCACCCTGCCAGGAGTTGTCGTGGCCGGCGGGCACCTGGAAGGCCGGCGGCCCGGCATCGATGCGGTATTCCTGGGTCCAGAAGGCCTGCGCCGAAACGACATGCGCGCCGGCATCCGTGGCCACCCGCAGCAGCAGGTTGTCGAACCCGGGCGCCTCGGAGAGGTTGCGGGCACCGGGTTCCGGCTCCGCGCCGTTGCGCCACACCACGTTGTGGCTGGGGCAGGTGATGCCACCACGGTTGTCGGTGCAGCGGTAACCGGCCATCACCGCAGTGGTCCGTGCGCCCGGGTTGCCATCCATCGCGCTGTCGCGGGTGATGCCGACCCGCGCGGGTGCGGCCCAGCCGCCCTCGCCCTTCTGGCCATCGGTGGTCTTCGGCGCATGGGCGCTGGGGAAACAGTCGGCGGGATCCGTCGCGCGGCAGATGCGCGCCGGGAAACCCTGCGCGCCGATGACGTAATCGAAGCCGCCCGCGGCATTGCGGGTGGCGCTGCTGACCCGCGTGGGCTCGAGCGTGTGGGTGATGGCGGACCAGGCGATCACCGCGCGCGGCGGCCGCCCGGCTGGGCCACCGGCAAGTTCATTGACATTGGCGACCACGCTGCGCGCCGCGGGCCCCACCACCAGCGTGAGCGAGAGCCGGTCGTCGCCACCGTCCGCGGTGCCGCCGTCATCGACCGAGAGCGTGCCGCCCAGGGCCGGCGCGATGCGGTCATCGCCGGCGACCGGCACGTAGTCGGGCGAGGCATGGGGGCTGTCCGGCGCGTAGTACACCGGGTTGACGGTGGGGCCGACCCAGGGCAGCGCCTGGCCGGCGATCACGGCATGCGCGCGGGTGTAGCTGCAATCACTGAGGTAGAAGAAGATCGAGACGTGGATGCAGGCGTTTTCCTGGGCGGCGTTGAAACTGCCCCGGACCGGCGTCTGCACCACGCCGGCACCCGACAGCAGCGGCCACCCCGCCAGCAAAACCAGCGCAGATCCCAGGACGCGTTCGCGCATGACTTGGCACCCCCAGCCGTCGCAATGTTATAACAATAAAACAACCGGGGCGAAACCGCCCGCCAGAGGCCGCCACCATGCGCATCGACCTGATCCTCGAAGCCAATTCCTCCCCCGAGCGCATCGCCGGACTCGGCCGGCTGGCCGAACAGCACGGCCTCGGGGGCATCTGGGTCTCCGGGATGCTCGATGCGCGCGACCCCTTCATGGCGTTCATGGAGGCCGCCCGCACCACGCAGCGCATCCACATGGGCCCGATCGCCATCAGCCCCTTCGAGCTGCACCCCCTGAAGATGGCCGCCTCGCTGCTGACGCTGAACGAAGCGGGCGGCGGCCGCGCGCAGATCGTCGTCGGCGGTGGCGGTGGCACCATGACCGCCATGGCGCTCGAACCCGCGCGCCGCGTGCGTGCGGTGCGCGAGGCGCTGGAGATCCTCAGGCTCGCCAGCCAGGGCCGCCAGGTCAGCTACGAGGGCGAGATCTTCAAGGTGCGCCGCTACAACCCCTCCTGGGCACGCAGCACCCCGCCGGTGATCTATGCAGGTGCCAATCGCGGCGGCATGCAGCGCATGGCCGCGCGCCATGCCGACGGCATCATGCTCTCGGACAAGATCGTGCCGCAGGTGCGCGAGGCGCGCGCGGTGATCGACCCGGTGCTGGCCGAAGCCGGCCGCGACCGCGGCACATTCCGGCTGACCAACTTCTGGGCCTGGCACGTCAAGGAGAGCCGCGAGGAAGCCGAGCGCGAGGCGCGGATCTGGCTCGCGCTGCGCGGCGTGCTCCTGCGCCGCAACCACCACTACTTCATGGACGAGGCGGACATGGACCTGGTCGAGGCGAAGCGCCCGGCCTTCTTCGATGCGCTGCGCCGGCGCAGCCCGGACATCACCGGGGTCCCCGACCGCGTGGTGAAGCTGCTGGTGGACAACCTCACCTCCTGCGCGGCACTCGCCGATCTCGACCGGGAGATCGAACGCCTGCGCCAGTTCCAGGCCGCCGGCCTCACCGAAATCGCACTGCGCATCTACGACAATCCCGAGGAGACCATCCGCATCCTCGGCGAGCGCGTGGTACCCGCGCTGCGCTGAATGCCACCCGCCCGAAGGTTTGCAGTCATGATCACCACAGCCAACACCCAGGAGACCGCATGAAGCTCTATTTCAGTCCCGGTGCCTGCTCGCTCGCCCCGCACATCGTCCTGCACGAGGCCGGGTTGGCCTGCCAGGCGGTGAAGACCAACACCCGCGAACGCAGCACCAGCGATGGCTCGGACTTCCTCGCCGTCAACCCGAAGGGCTACGTGCCCGCGCTGCTCCTCGACGGCGGCGAAGCGCTCACCGAGTGCCCGGTGATCCTCCAGTACCTCGCCGACCGCCGACCCGGCTCCGGGCTGCTGCCGCCCGCGGGCACGATGGCGTACTACCGCGTGCTCGAATGGGTCGCCTTCACCGCCACCGAGCTGCACAAGGGCCTTGGCCCGATCTTCCGGCCGGGCACGCCCGAGGACCTCAAGGCCAGCACCCGCGAGCGGATGGCCGGCCGGCTCGACTTCGTGGCCGGCCAGCTCGCCGGCCGCGAGTTCGCCGTCGGCACGGCCTTCACCATCGCCGATGCCTACCTCTACGTCGTGCTCGGCTGGCTGAAACCCGCCGGCCTCGACCGCGAGCGCTGGCCGGCGCTGCGGGACTACCACGCGCGGATCGGCCAGCGCCCCGCCGTGAAAGCCGCCCGCCAGGCCGAGGGGCTGCCGGTCTGACAGGTGCCCGGAAAAGGTGTCTGACTGAGAAAAGGTGTCTGACTTATTTTCTACTGGCTGGTCGATTCATCCCCTGCAGTGGAAGAAAATAAGTCAGGCACCTTTTCTCAGTCTGACACCTTTTCTGGACACGGGCGCCCCCTCGTCGTTACGGCTTGCGGAACCGGTAGATGAACTGATCGGTCTTGCCGCGCACGGAAGGGTCGAACACGCCCGCGGTGTGCGGATCGGCGGGGTTGCGCAGCGAGCTGTCCTCGCCGTCGAACACGAAGCCGGCGGTGGTGACTTCCTGCTTCACCATCGCCGGATCGATGCGATGGAGCTTGGTCGACTCCTCGATGCCCGCGCCCGGAGCGGCGGCATGATCGAGCACGACGTACATCCCGCCGGGCTTCAGCGCCTTGAAGGCCGCCTTGTTGAGATCAGTAACATTGCCGAGCCCGAAGCTCGCGGTGTGCACGTCGTGGTAGTTCTGCGAGGTCCATACCACGTCCACCGGCTCGGGCGGCGCGAAAGCACCCGCGGGCTGCACCAGCACCTTGACGTTGTGATGGGCGGGCTCCGCGGCGATGGCCTTGATGCCGTCGGCAGCCGTCGCGCGGCGCTTGAGCATCTCCTCCGGGACAACCGCGTACACCACGCCCTTCGGTCCCACCGCTTCGCTGAACACGCGCGTGAAGTAGCCGCTGCCCGGCATGAAGTCGACGACCTTGTTCCCCGGCCTGATGCCGGCGAACTTCACCATCTCCCCGGGCTTGCGCAGCGCGTCGCGATCGGTGTCCGCCGCGGGCCGCGCGGCCTCGGCTACCGCAGCCGCGGGTGCGGGCGCGGCTTCGCCCGCCGGCCGCGCCGGCGATGCGCCGGACACCGCGTCGGGCGGCCGTGCCGTCTGGGCCATGGTCGGCTGGAGGAGCATTGCACAGGCGGTCGCAGCCGCCAGGGTCAATGTGGTCTTCATCGTGGGGTCTCCCTGGTTATTGTTCTGCGGACGGGCCGCGGACGCCGATGGATTCCGACAGGACTGATCGTGTCCCTCCGGCAGCCGGAATTCAAGCCGCGGCTCATTGCGGGGCCTCAGAACTCAGAATGGTGCCCCAAAAGGTGTCAGTCACCTTTTCCCCTTTTCCGGGGAAAAGGTGACTGACACCTTTTTGAGTCCTCCAGTAGGGACACCCTGTTATTCAGGCGTTCACTTGACGATCTCGTTTGCTGCACAACAGAATGGCCCTGCCACCCGATTGGTATCGCCTGCGAGCAGAGGAACCGCCTGTCACACCTGCCATCAGGCATCCGGCGACGTCCCCCCGCTTTTGAGTAGCAGAAGGCTTTAGAGTCTAACCCCGGCGCGAGGAGGTTGGACGTGAAGAAGCGATACACGGACGAGCAGATCATCGGGTTTCTGCGCGAGGCCGATAAGGGG